>NZ_JBHZCS010000007.1:0-72288 GCF_042755705.1 Nocardia sp. NPDC059154 | reverse complement strand
CCCTCTCGAAACCTCGCCCCCGCCCCGGGCGGGGCTCTGGTGTCGCACAAGTACTCTAGTGCAAATACCACGTTGACCCGCAGCGGGAATCGCTGCGGGCCACCGTTTTTCACATCCGTCCCCGGGTCACCCCCCAGCCCCGGGAAGCTCTCAGCCCTTCACGACGATGGTGCTGACGATCTTGTCGGCGAAGGTCTGCTTCTTGTCGTCCCAGGCGGGCCACAGGAAGCCGAGGTAGCAGGGGAGGGCGTCGATGAAGTGCAGCAGGCGGCGGCCGATGGCGAGACCGAAACCGACCGGCTGGCCGGTGGATTCGCGGACCAACCGGATACCGACCACGCGCTTGCCCGGGGTCTGGCCGGTGGTGCCCTCCTGGTGGCTGATGAACAGCAGGCCCGCGACGCCGACGACGAAGGCGAGCAGCAGGCAGATGACGCCCACCGCGTTCATCCCACCGCCCGTGCAGGACGTGTGGTAGGTGCCGGGCGTGACGCTGCACTGCACCTTCGACGTGCCGGCGGTGACCGCGATGGTCCGCAGGATCGTGCCGGGCAGAACCCAGATCGCGCCGTCGATCAGGTACGCGCCCACACGCGCGCCCCAGCTCGCATACTGTGCCCCGTACCCTCCGAACGGCGCATAGCCGGGCTGCGGCGCCCCGTACGCGGGTTGCGCTGCGCCGTAAGCAGGTTGGGGCGCGCCGTACGCGGGCTGCTGCGGAGCGCCGTAGGGGGACTGGGCGTCATAGCCGGGCTGCGGAGCCCCGTACGCGGGTTGCGGGGCGCCGTACGCGGGCTGGGGCGCACCGTAACCAGGTTGGGGTGCGCCGTAGGCGGGCTGCTGCGGCGCGCCGTAGCCGGGCTGGGGTGCGCCGTAGCCCGGGGCGGGCTGATCGGCGGGCGGGTAGCCGTATCCGGGCTGCTGCTGCGGGTACGGGTTGTTCGGGTATGTCAATGCGTTTCCTTGCAAAGGGATTGTTTCGGTCGGGCAGGCTACAGTCTGGAGCAATCCGGCCTTCGGGATGAACTGGAAATCCGACACGCCGTGAGTGCTGCGCGATTGCTGATCCGCTCACCAGCGGCGGCGTCCCGAGGTGCTCGTATTCGGGCTGCGGCGGCGAATCCTGCAGTGGAACAATGGATTAAATCTGCACCAACGGCGGTGGCGAATTGGTTGCCGGATCGCAACGGTTGGAACAATCATGATCGTGGTCCTGGCTACTGCGACCGGATTCACATAACCTGCACCGGTGCTCGACGCAGGACTGTCCAGGCGCGGCTTCTTCGCCGCGGGCGCGGCGCTCGCCGCAGGCCTCGTCACCGCCGGATGCGGTGTGGCGAACGGCAATTCGTCCGACCGCATCCTCGATCCGCACGCCGGGGCCGATCCGGCCACCGCGCCGGCGCGGCTACCCGCCGCCACGGTGTCGCCCGACGCCGTGGCCGCGAAGTATGCCGGTCGGCAGCCGCAGGGCTGGGGCATGGACCTCGACGGCATCGTGACCGGGTTCAATGCCACGGGCAAGCAGTTCGCGGTCACCTTCGACGCCTGCGGCGGCCCCGGCAACAACGACATCGACGAGAACCTGCTGGCCTTCCTGCAGGCCCAGCAGATTCCGGCCACCCTGTTCCTGAACAAGCGCTGGATCGACGCGAATCCCGGTCGCGCCGGGCAGCTGGCCGCCAACCCGCTCTTCGAGATCGGCAATCACGGCACCGCGCACTGCCCGCTGTCGGTGAACGGCCGCGCCGCCTACGAGATCAAGGGCACCGCCTCCCCGCAGGCGGCCGTGGACGAGGTGTGGGGCAACCATCAGCGCATCACCGCCCTGACTGGTCACGCGCCCCGCTTCTTCCGCGCGGGCACCGCGCACTACGACGACGTGGCCGTGGCGATCGTGAAGGACCTGGGCGAGACCCCGGTCGGCTTCTCGGTCAACGCCGATTTCGGTGCTACCGCGACCGCCGCCCAGGTCCAGAACAACATGACGGCCGCCAAGACCGGCGGCATCTCCCTGGCGCACATGCACCGCCCCAAGTCGGGCACCGGCGCGGGCATGCTCGCCGCGCTGCCCGTTCTGAAGTCCAACGGCTTCCAATTCGTGCACCTGCCATAGCCTTTCGGGCACGTGCCACAGCCTTTCGGGCACGTGGCACAGCATTTCGGGCCCGGCGGTCAGCCGGGTAGCGAGGCCGCCCAGTCCACCGCGACGGATTCGCCGCGGTCGACGGTGAAGAAGGCGACCTCCAGATGCCGGCCCAGATCCACCAATTCCAGGGCGGACAGGGGGACCGGCTGCACCACCCGCACCCGCCACGGCCCCGGCTCGTCCCAGGCGTGCAGTTCCAGATCCAGCCGCAGCACCGGATCGTCTCTGCCGGTGTAGTCGGCTGCGACCGGTGTCGCGGCCAGCACGGTGGCGCGGGCGCGGCGACCGTCGGCCAGGATCTTGGCGATATTGGTGCGCGAGGTCTCCTCGGACGCGGGCAGATACAGCACCACCCGGTCGTCATCGCCCGGATCGACCCGGCAGCAGACCACATCGCCGGGCTGCATCCACTGCCGATCGGCCGCGTTCACCCGCTGCCGCACCCGCGTCTCGTGGGCATGCCGGCCCTCGAGCTGGACCCGGACCCAGAATTCCGGCCCCTCGGCAGTGTCGTGCACACCGAGCACGGTCGCGGCGCCCTCGACGCCGTGCAGCAGCAGTTCGCGCCGCGCGGCGTCGTCGAGCGCGGGCCCGCGGCGGGTGAGGCCGCGGGAACCGAATTGCGAGGACAGCCGGGCGAGCAGGCCGATTCGCGGGGCGGGCGCGACCTGCGGTCGCGGCCGACCGGAATTCGGTGGCGCGCCGCGTCCGGAATCGGGCGGCTGGTTGGAAGCGCTGCGCGGTCGCTCGTGTGCGGCCATGTCCATGGCGGTACACCGTAATCGCTGTGTGGTGCCCGACACAGCGATACCCGCGGTTTGCCGAACCCGCTCGTGGGAATGTTTTTCCGACCGGACCCGGGCGTGAGCGCGGGTGATAGCACCTCTACCCTTGTCGCCATGACCTCTGCGTTCCCGACCATCCCCGACGATCTCAAGCCCGCCGACGGACGGTTCGGTTGCGGCCCCTCCAAGGTCCGCCCCGAGCAGCTGCAGTCCCTGGTGGATACCGGCGCTTCGGTGTTCGGTACCTCGCATCGGCAGAAGCCGGTCAAGGACGTGGTGGCGCGGGTGCGCTCCGGTCTGCGCGACCTGTTCTCGCTGCCCGACGGTTACGAGGTCGTGCTGGGCAACGGTGGCACCACCGCGTTCTGGGACGCCGCCGCCTTCGGCCTGATCCGCGAGAAGTCGCTGCACCTGAGCAATGGCGAGTTCTCCTCGAAGTTCGCCTCCGTCGCCAAGGGCAACCCGTTCATCGGTGACCCGATCGTGGTGAAGTCGGAGCCGGGCGACGCCCCCGAGCCGACCTCCGACCCGTCGGCCGACCTGATCGGCTGGGCCCACAACGAGACCTCCACCGGTGTCGCCATCCCGGTGTCGCGCCCGGCCGGTTCCGAGCACGCGCTGGTCGCCATCGACGCCACCTCCGGCGCGGGCGGTCTGCCGGTGAACATCGCCGACACCGACGTCTACTACTTCGCCCCGCAGAAGTGCTTCGCCTCCGACGGCGGCCTGTGGATCGCGCTCATGAGCCCCAAGGCGCTCGAGCGGGTGGAGGAAATCAAGAACTCGGGTCGCTGGACCCCCGAATTCCTCTCGCTGCCCATCGCGATCGACAACTCCAGCAAGGACCAGACCTACAACACCCCGGCGCTTGCCACCCTGTTGCTGTTCGCGAACCAGATCGAGTGGCTGAATGGCAACGGCGGCCTGGACTGGGCCGTTAAGCGCACCGCCGACTCGTCCTCGCGCCTGTACTCGTGGGCCGAGACCAGCGCGTACGCAACGCCGTTCGTGCAGAACCCGGCGCTGCGCTCGCAGGTCGTCGGCACCATCGACTTCGCCGACACCGTGGACGCCGCGCAGGTGGCGAAGGTGCTGCGCGCCAATGGAATCGTGGACACCGAGCCGTACCGGAAGCTGGGCCGTAACCAGCTCCGCATCGGCATGTTCCCGGCCATCGATCCCGAAGATGTGTCGCAGCTGACCCGCTGCGTCGACTGGGTCGTCGAAAAGCTGGCCTGAGCAGTAAAAACGACATCGGTTCACGGTTCTCTCCCGATCTTCGGGAGATCGTGAAACCGCTTTCGCCGCTGAGGCGAATCGATCACACTAATGCGGCGCGGAAGTCTGGGAACAGATTTCCGCGCCGCGTGTCTTGCCCCATGATTCTCAGAAGTGCACTACTGTTCCAGAACGTGGGCGGTGTCGCGAGCCTAGCTATAGCTGTGAGTTGCGCAGCGAACAGGAGGTAACGGTGCGTGAACTTCGAGTAATCGGATTGACGCCCGATTCCACGCACATCGTGTGCATCGATACCGAGAGCGGCCAGAAGTACCGGCTCGCCGCCGACGATAAACTGCGCGCCGCTGCCCGCGGGGATCTTGCCCGATTCGGCCAAATCGAGATCGAAACGGAAGCCACGATGCGTCCTCGCGATATCCAGGCCCGTATCCGTGCCGGTGCGTCCGTGGAGCAGGTCACCGAAGAGTCGGGTATGCCGCTGTCGCGGGTGGAGCGTTTCGCGTATCCCGTTCTGCTGGAACGCGCCCGGGCCGCCGAGCTGGCGCAGAAGGCGCACCCGGTCCGCAACGACGGTCCCGCCGTGGAGACCCTCATCGAGATCGTGTCGGCCGCCTTCGCCGAGCGCGGCCACAATATCGAGGTCGCCGAATGGGACGCCTGGAAGGACGAGAAGGGCTACTGGGTGGCCCAATTGCAGTGGCAGGCGGGCCGTTCCGTGATCGCCGCGCACTGGCGCTACCAGCCGGACGCGCACGGCGGCTCGGTGGTGCCGCTCGATGACCCGGCCTCGGACCTGATCGATCCCGATTTCGGCCGGGCGCTGCGCGGCCTGGCGACCATCCTGCCGGACCAGACCGACCCGGTGGTGGACGAGGTGCCGGCCCCCGCGCCCGCACCGCGCGAGGAGCGGACCTCCGACTACGAGTCCGCGCCGGCGCGAGTCGCCAAGCAGCAGAACGTGGACGACTACTTCGAGCAGCGCGCCGCGGTCGGCGACGGCACCGTGCCGGTGACCACCGCCGCCGCCCCGGCGCCCGCGCCCGCTCCGGCGGCGAAGGAGCAGCCCGCTCCGGCGCTCCCGGCTGCCCCCGCACCAGCTCCGGCGGCTGCCGCCGAGCCCGCGGAACCGGCTCCCGCCCCGGCACAGCCGGCCGCGAAGGCCAACGCGCAGAAGCCGAATCGGGCCAAGCGGGGCGGCAAGGCGCCGATGCCGTCCTGGGAGGATGTACTCCTAGGCGTGCGGTCCTCCGGTCACTGAGTCCCACCGGGTAGGCCGCTCGAATTTCTCGGATGCTAGTGGGTTGCTGAATCCGCGGGCCATCCGCTCTGCGCCGCGCCGCGAAACGAGGTTCGCAACGGCGATATTTCGGCCCTCGCGGAGGTAGATTCATTGAGTCGGCGGTCAGCGCCGGGTCGATCCACGTCGATGCCGGCGATCGGCCGCCAGATGTTTGCTCCAAAGTAGCCAGCCTTTGTGCAGTGACTGAGGGGAGGTGACGTCGGTGCCATCAACGGTCTCGTCCCTGTGGTACGTCGACGCCCCCGATCCGGTGGCCGTGCTGCGTGCGCACCCGGGACCCGACCCGGACGCCGCCTTCGCACTCGCCAAACAGCTCAACCCGGACCGTGATGTGGTGCCCGCCGCCTCGGGCACCATGAAGGTGTGGGCGGGGCCGGATCCCGAATCCATCTATATCGGTTGCTATCCCGGCGTCACGGTCGTCTGCTCCGCCCAGGCCGCGCTGCCGCGCCCCACCAGACTGCCGGAGCTGCTGGTACGTCCGCTCGCCTCCGAGCAGACCTACCTGATCTCCTACGACCTGTCCCTGGGCTGGGGCGCGTTCGCGCATTGGGAACGCGGTGAATTCCGTCGCTCCTTCAGCGCGACCCGGGTCAATATCCTCGAGGACGAGGGCATGCCACGGGTGTGGGAGCGGCCCTATTGGGCGGGTGACCATCCCATCCACCTCGTGCCCGGCGAACTGCCAGACCCGCAGTTGCTGCCCTTCGACCCGCCGGACTTCGCCGACGCCGCCAATCAGGAGTGGCTCGGTTTCCGTTATCGCGGCCGGGATCCTGAGCAGGCGCTGACCGCTGACGGGATCGAGGTGTGCGGCTTCTCGCTGTTCCCCAGGGGCGAGGCGCCGATGATGGTGGAGGTCGTGCCGGAGGCGCCCGTCGAGCACAACGGCAGCAAACGCGGACTGCTGGGCTGGCTGCGCGGCCGCGACCGGGTCTCCTGACTCAGAACAGCAGCAGGCCCAGCCAGGCCAGCAGGACGCCCGCGCCCAGGCCCGCGATCACCCAGCGGGTCACCGGGGCGTAGCGCCAGCGCCAGGCGGTCGGCGCGGCCCCGCCCACCGCGATCAGGTTGACCGCCACCGACAGCACCGGATGGATCTGGGCCAGCGCCGCGCCGAAGGCGTACACGCCGACAGCGGTCAGCGCGGCCACCATGACGACCACGGCGATGCCGCTGGCCCACGGGGTGGGTTCGGAATAGCCGTATCCATACGGTCCGTCGGGCGGATGGCTCACTGGGCACGCACTCTCTCGTAGAAGGCCATGGCGGCTGCGGTCGCCACATTAAGCGAATCGGTGCCCGCCGTCATGGGGATGCGGGCACGAATGTCGCAGGCCCGCATGGTCTCCTCGGTGAGGCCGGGGCCCTCCGCGCCGAGCAGCAGGGCCACCTTCTCGCCGGTCATGGCGGTGGCGAGGGTGTCGGCCTTCGGGTTCGGGGTCAGGGCGATGATCTGGAAGCCGTTGTCGCGCAGCACGTCCAGCCCCGCCGGGAAGGGTGGCAGCTGGGCGAAGGGGACCCGCAGCACGTGGCCCATGGAGACCCGCACGGCGCGCCGGTACAGCGGATCCGAGCAGCGGTCGCCGAACAGCACGGCGTCCGCACCCAATCCGGCGGCATTGCGGAAGATCGACCCGATGTTCTCGTGGTCGTTCACGCCCTCGAGCACCGCCACCGTGCGCGCGTCCGCGAGCAGCTCGCCGGCGGTGAGTTCACGCGGCCGATAGGCGCCCGCGAGAACACCGCGATTCAAATGGAATCCGACGACCTGCGCCATCACCTCGGCGCTGGTCCGGTAATACGGAATTTCCACTCCGGTCAGCTCCTCGGCGAGCTGTTCGTATCTCTTCGCGACACCGAACAATGCGAAGGGCGTGAATCGCGAGGCCAGCATGCGCTGCACGACCACCACACCCTCGGCGATCACCAATCCCTTGCCGCCGGGCAGGTCGGGGCGTCGATCGGCATTGTTGAGGTCGCGAAATTCGGCGACCCGCGGATCGTCCGGGTCGTCGATATCGATCACTTCGGCCACCGGGACATTTTCGCCTCCGCTGCGGGCGGGCGAATGCGCGGGGCATAAGGTGATCGAGACCCGATTCCGATCTATCGAAGAGGACAGCCCATGAGCAGCAAGCCGGAAATCGAGTTCCAGGATGGTCCCGCCCCCGCCGAACTCGTGATCAAGGATCTCGTTGTGGGTGACGGCGCCGAAGCCAAGCCCGGCGACACCGTCGATGTCCACTACGTGGGCGTCGAGTACGACTCCGGCGCGCAGTTCGACGCCTCCTGGGACCGTGGTGAGTCCATCGTCTTCCCGCTGCGCGGCCTGATCCAGGGCTGGCAGGACGGCATCCCGGGCATGAAGGTGGGCGGCCGTCGCCAGCTGACCATCCCGCCGAAGCTGGCCTACGGCGAGGCGGGTGGCCACCATCTGGCCGGCAAGACCCTCGTCTTCATCATCGACCTCCTGGACGTCGTGAACTGACGACTCCGGTCGACGAAAAACCCGTGCCCGCCGTGCTTTTCAGCGCGGCGGGCACGGTTGTCTTCGCTGCTGGAACTCACACCTTCACGACGATGGTGCTGATGATCTTGTCGGCGAAGGTCTGCTTCTTGGCGTCCCAGAGCGGCCAGAGCCAGCCGAGGTAGCAGGGGAGGGTGTCGACGATGTGGCAGATCTGCCGGACGAAGGCCATGCCGAAGCCCAGGGGCTGCCCGTCGGCCTCGCGGATCAGCTTGATGCCCAGCAGCCTCTTACCGGGGGTCTGGCCGCTGGTGCCCTCCATATAGATGAGGTACAGGCCGCCGATGATCGCGATGGCCGCGCCGATGAGCACCAGCACGATCCCGCCCGCGGACAGCCCGCCCGAACAGGACGTGCTGTAGGAGGAGTCGGTCGAGTCGGTGGTGCAGTTCATGTCCTTGGACCCGACCGCGAAGCCGATGCCGTAGAAGATGGCCGCGGGCACGCCGATGATCAGCCGGTCGATGAGGTACGCCCCGACCCGCGCGCCCCAACTGGCATAGGGCGCTTGGGGATACGCGGCATAGCCGGGTCCCGGCGGATAGCCCCCGGGCTGACCCGGATAGCCGCCCATCGGCTGCCCGTACCCGGGCTGTGGCTGTCCTCCGTACCCGGGTGGTGGCTGCTGCCCGTAGCCAGGCGGTGGCTGCTGGCCGAACCCGGGCTGCTGCCCGAATCCGGGCTGTTGCGGCTGCTGCGAGTAGGGATCGTTGCCGTAGGTCATCGGTTCCTCCCCAGAGGGAATGCGGGGGCTGGGCCCCCGCATTGTCTCCCGAATCCCTAGCCGACGATGGCGTTCATGATTGTTCCGGCGCTCGTGGCGGTCGCGCCGCCGATCATGGCGTTGGCGACCATCTTGGGGGAGGCCGAGCCGCCGCCCCACTTCTCCCAGGCGAAGCGCCCGCCGCCGTAGGTGATGGCCGCGACGCCCGACATCTGGGTGAACCAGGTGAAGTAGCGGAACATCTTCATCATCTTGTCGGCCATGGGCGGGGTTTCCGCGGTGGGGTTGCCCATCTGGGCGAGAACCGTGCCGTACATGTCATGCGCGGCCATCAGCATGCTCACGATCGTTCCTCTCCGGTACCGGGGCGGTAGGTGGAGCCAGGGTCGGTAGAGCGGTGGAGCTTCCGAAACGGGTCGATTAGAGCAATCCGGGCAGAGTCTATCCGGGCGAATCGCCGAATGTTGCTGATTGTTTGCGAACGTTATTTCCGAACGATGTCGACCGGGTCGGTGAGGGCGGCCGCGATGGCCGTTTGCTGCGGCACCCCGAGCTGCGGGAGCGCGCCCATCGCCTGATCGGCCTGATTGCCCAATGTTTTGGTCACGGCCTGCAATTGGGTGACGCCACCGGTCAGCGCCTGCATGGCCGCCACCAGCTGGGTGCCCGCCTGATCGGCGATGGCCGGAATGCTCTGTGCCAGCGACGCGCCCTGATTCAGTTGTGTGCTCGCGTCGTTCAGTCTGCCGGCCGCGTCGCGTAGTAGTTGCCCGACCTTGGTATCCGGAGTGACTTGCGTGCCGGTCAGATTGGCGAAGCCGCTGAGCTGGGTGTTGGCCTGATTCGCCACGTTCTGCAGACCCTGCAGCTGGGCGATGACATTCGCCAGCTGCGGATCATTGGCGAACGGCAGCGCCTGCAGCAGCGGCACCACGAAGTCGAGACCGTTGGACAGCGTGCTCGCCGCCTGGGAGACCTGCCCCATGGTGACGCCGGTCGAATCCAGCGCCGCGGCAAGCTGATTCGCCTGCGTGGTGGCGGCGCTCAGGGTGGAGTTCAGTGCGTCGATGCCGGAGGTCAACTGTCCCGCACCGGATTTCGCCTGATTCAGGAAGTCCATCATCTGGTCGGCGCCCCCGGAGAACTGCTGCGCCCCGTCGGCGGCCGCCTGCACGCCCGCGCTGAGCAGCTGCGAGGTGCCAGCGATCTGCGACACCTGCAGGCGCGCGGTGTTCATGGTCGCGAACAGGGTGTCCAGCCCGGCGGCGCTGATCTTCTTGGTCACCTCGGTCACCGCGTCGTTGACCAGGTTCGGGTCGGCGCGATCGTGGGTGGTGACGGTGACCTGCGCCCGCTGCGGCTTGTCGGTGAGCAGGGAGGTGATGTCGGTGCTGAGGTCGGTGGGTAGCGTGATCACCGCGGCGTAGTCCTTGGTGCTCGCCTCGTCGACCACGTCCCAGTGCCGGGCTCCGCTGCCCTGCAGCTCCTTTGCGATGCGCGCGCCCAGTGGCCCGGTATCGCCGTTGATGAGCGCGACCGCGGTGGGCGCGGAGCGCAGCCGGAGGACGCTGATCGTGCCCGCGGTGACCGCGGCGGCGAGCAGCAGGACGATCAGGACCCAGCGGGCGCGTTTTCCGAACACCATTCAGACCGTAGAGGGGCGGCGTGTCCCGAGCTCTGATGGTTGTCTGAGAGTTCGGTAAAGACCGGTACGTTCACCCGCGGCCGGGCGATGGCCCCGGCGGCGGCGCATCGCGGTCCGGAAGTTCCAGTACCAGGCGCACCCCGCCCAGCGTGCCGTCGTCGAAATAGGCTCGGCCACCGTGCAATTGGGCCTGCTGCGCGACCAGCGCCAGCCCCAGCCCGGACCCGCCCTTGGCGGCTTGGCTACCCCGGAAGAACCGTTCGAACACCGCCTCGCGCTCCTCGGGCGGCAGTCCGCGCCCGTTGTCGTCGATGGAGATGACGATGCGCCCGTTCGCCGCCCGGTGCGCCGACACCAGCGCCTCGGTGGCCCCGCCGTGCCGCGCCGAATTGGTGAGCGCGTTGTCCACGGCCAGCCGCAGACCGGTGGGCAGGCCGCGGGTGACGAGTTCGGCGTCGGTGTCGATACGCACCTTCAGCTGCGAGAAGTGCCGCATGGCGTCGTGCGCGGCGGCGTCGCAGAGCTCGGCCACATCGGTGACCACGTGGTCGCGTTCATTGGTGAGGTCACCGGCGGCCAGCCGTTCCAGCGCCGCGAGGGTGGTCTCCACCCGGTTCTGGCCGCGCTGCAGGTCGCCGAGGATCTCCCGGCGCTGGTCCTCGCTGAGGTCGAGGGTGCGCAGCACCTCCAGATCGGTGCGCATGGCGGTGAGCGGGGTGCGCAGTTCGTGCGCGGACACCGCGGCGAAGTCGCGCGCGGTCTCCAGCGCCGCCGCGATCTCGGCCTGCGCCCGATCCAGCCGCTCCAGCATGGTGTTGACGGCCTCGCCCAGCTTGTCGGCCTCCTTGACCCCCGAACCGTCCACGGGCAGCTGCGCATTCGGGCCGCCGGTGGGCCCGCGCTGATCGACCGCCTCGGTGAGCCGGACGATGGGCCGCACCGCGCGGCCGCCGAACAGCCAGCCCAGCCCGGCCGAAGCCGCCACCGCGGCCAGCGCCGCGAAGAACACGAACCGCCGCTGCTCCGCGGTGGCGTGCTCGGTCTCCGTGGTCGGAATGCCGAGGGAGACAACGCGTCCCGCGGGCTGGTTCTCGGTGGTGGTGAGCACCCGGTAGGAATTGCCGTCCACCGTGACGGTGTGATTACCCACCGACAGGGCGGGCAGCTGCACGGAGGTGCTGGTCATGGAGCCGTCGGCATTGCGCACGGTGAGCGCCAGCTGGTTGGTGGGCCCGAGCACGTCGAGGACGGTCACCGCGAGTTGCGGCTCGATGAGCACGATCCGCGAGGACAGCGCCAGCTGCTGATCGGCCTGACTGAGATTGTTGCGCTCGATGGCGGTGACGGTCACCCAGCTGAGCACCGCCACGATGATGGTGGCGCCCAGCGCCGCGGCCGCCGCGACCCGGAAGCGCAGCGAATAGGAGTGGCGGCGCCGGCGCGGTGGCTCGGAATCGGGTGCGGGCCGGTTCATTTGGGTGCGCGCAAGACGAACCCCACCCCGCGGATGGTGTGCAGCAGGCGCGGGGTGCCGTCGACCTCGAGTTTGCGGCGCAGGTAGCCGACGAAGACGTCCACCACATTGGTGTCGGCCGCGAAGTCGTAGCCCCACACCAGTTCCAGCAGCCGCTCCCGGCTCAGCACCACGCCGGCGCTGCGCGCCAGCGTGGACAGCAGCTCGAATTCCCTTTTGGTGAGCTCGATCTCGGTGCCGTGCAGCAGCGCCCGGTAGCCGGCGACGTCGACTTCCAAGGGGCCCACGGTGATCGCGCCCGGGATGGCGGAGGCGGGTACGTCGCTGCGCCGCCGCAGCAGCGCCTTGATGCGGGCGACCAGTTCGGCGAGCACGAACGGCTTCACCAGATAGTCGTCGGCCCCGGATTCCAGCCCGGCGATCCGGTCGTCGACCGAACTGCGCGCCGACAGTACGCAGATCGGCACCTCGTTGCCCATGGCGCGCAGCGCGGTGACCACGCCCGCGCCGTCCAGGACCGGCATGTTCATATCGAGCACGACTGCATCGGGCGCGGATTCGTTGACACTGCGCAGCGCCGCCGCGCCGTCCCGGGCGATGACCACTCGGAACCCCGACAGCCGGAGCCCGCGCTCGACCGATGCGAGCACATCCTCGTCGTCGTCGACGACCAGGACAGTGGGTACCGCTGTGTCCAATTTGCCCTCCGCTTCGCTCCGGGCGGGTTCGCGGCCCTGGGGTCTCGTTCTTCCCTCCCTGCGCTCCTCCGCTTCGCTCCCCCGCTCCGCTCAGTCCAGAACGAGACGGGCCGCGAACCTTGTGTGGTGTGCCACCCGGGCGGCACACCACATCAGTATCGTCCGACGAAGGTCAGTAGTTGTGGCAGGAGTCGGCGACCTGCTGGATCGCCGCGGCGATTCCACCGGCCCGCGGGTCGGCCGCGGCCTGGTTGGCGGCGTCCGGGTTGTCCTTCAGGTACTGGTCGAGTTCGGCCTGACGCTGCTCGGGCGACAGTGCGAACTTGGCCTGCAACTCGGACTTGTAGCCCGGGTTCTGGTCCAGGAACGAGGCCAGGGCCGGAGCCTTGTCGTGCAGGGCCGCGTCCACCTGGGTGAAGGTGCAGGTCGAGTTCAGTAGCGGCGCAACCAGATCCGCGGGGGAGGCCGAGGCGGTGGCGGGCGCGAGGGCGAGGGCCACGGCGGCGACCGCGCCGGCTCCGAAGAGCGCACCGACGCGGCGATTACGGACGAAGCTCATGCATCGACCTTTCTTGTTCGACAAGCAGAGCGAAAGGATGGCGCGCGAATCCCGCGATTCGCGCCCGCCCGACGCTAAACCATCCGCATGGGAGGCCGATGAGCGAAGTATGAAAACTCTCTGAGGCTAGCCCGAGACGGCCGAATCCCCGGCCTGAGCGGCCGGATTCACCCCGGACGCGCCCGTATCGAGGGTGGCCGGATCGACCCGGTGGATCGGGGAGGTTGCGACCGCGGCATCGGCGGCGGCGATGCGCTCCTTGTCCTCCATGAGGGTGACCGCGTCGCGAATCTGCTTCTCCAGGGTGGGCAGCATGGCGGCGTCGTCGATGGTGGGCGGCACCTCGAAGGTTTCACCCGCCGCGATCTGACGCATGGTGCGGCGCAGGATCTTTCCGGAGCGGGTCTTGGGCAGCGCGGTCACCGCGACCACGTCGTAGAGGGTGGCGATGGCGCCGACCCGCTCGCGCACCCGCTCGATGACCTCGGCGCGCAGCCGCTCGGACTCGATGTCGATGCCGGTCTTGAGCACCACGTACCCGATCGGCCGCTGCCCCTTCAGCTCGTCCGGGATACCGACCACCGCGGTCTCGGCCACGGCCGGATGCCCGGAGATGGCCGCCTCGATGCCGCCCGCCGAGAGCCGGTGCCCGGCCATATTGATGACGTCGTCACTGCGGCCCAGGACGTACAGGTAACCGTCCTCGTCGAAGAAGCCGGAGTCCCCGGTCAGATAGTGGCCGGGATAGGCGGAGAGATAGGAGCGCTCGTAGCGGGCGTCGTCGCGCCACAGCGTGGTCAGCGTGCCGGGTGGCAGCGGCAGCCCGATGACGATGTTTCCTTCTGTATTGGGTGGGACCGCATTGCCTTCGGAATCCAGCACCCGCAGCCGGTACCCGGGCACCGGCACCGAGGCCGAACCGGGCTTGATCGGGAGCTGCTGCAGCCCGAGCGGATTGGCGCAGATGGGCCAGCCGGTCTCGGTCTGCCACCAGTGGTCCACGACGGGGCAGTCGGGCCGCTCCGCGAGCAGGGTCTCCACCGCCCACTCGTAGGTGGCGGGGTCCAGCCGCTCGCCGGCGCAGAACAGCGCCCGCAGCCGGGTCAGATCGTGCCGATGCGCGTGTGCGGCGTCCGGATCGGCGCGGCGAATGGCCCGCAGCGCCGTCGGTGCGGTGAACATCACGTCCACCTTGTACTCGTCCACCAGTCGCCAGAAGGTCCCGGCGTCCGGGGTCCCGATCGGCTTGCCCTCGTAGAGGATGGTGGTCGCCCCGACCAGCAGCGGCGCGTACACGATGTAGGAGTGCCCGACCACCCAGCCGATATCGGAGGTGGTGAGCATGGTCTGCCCGGGGCCGACCTCGTAGATATTGCGCATGGACCAGGCCAGTGCGACCGCGTGCCCGCCGTTGTCGCGCACCACGCCCTTGGGCTTCCCGGTGGTCCCGGAGGTGTAGAGGATATAGAGGGGATCGGTCGCGGCCACCGAGACCGGATCGGCCGGTTCCGCGCCGATCTGCGCCTCGTCCCAGTCCAGCCAGCGGGCGGCGACGGTGTCGGAGGAGGCGGGCAGATGTTCGGTGGCGGCCTGCTCGGCGGGAAAACGAATGGTGGGGAAGCCGTCCCGCTGCTTGACCAGCACCGTGCGGGGCGCGGTGGTCTCCGCGAGGTCGAGGGCGGCCAGCACGATCGGCGGGTATTCGATGCGGCGGCCGGGTTCCAGCCCGCCGGAGGCAGTGATAATCAGCACAGGTTCGGCGTCGTCGATGCGGGCCGCGAGTTCGTGGGCGGCGAATCCGCCGAAGACCACCGAGTGCACCGCGCCGATGCGGGCGCAGGCGAGCATGGCCACCACGGCTTCCGGAATCATCGGCATATAGATGACGACGCGATCACCGGTCTTGACGCCCAGTCGGAGCATGGATCCGGCAAATCGGGCGACTTCGTCCAGCAGCTCCCGATATGTGTAGATCCTTCTGGACCCGGTCATAGCGGAGTCGTATATTAGGGCGGGTTGTTCAGCGCGACCCCCCTCCTGACCGCCGGTCGGGCCCTCCGGGGATGTGATATCGCGCACATGCCGGTCCAGGGTGTTGTAGGAGGTGTTCAGGCGAGCATCGGGAAACCAGCGCGCCGTCGGACGGGCCGCGGTATCGAGAATCTGGGTGGGAGGCACATCCCAGCTGATGGCTTCGGCCGCGTCGCACCAGAACTCCGAGGGATCGACCAGGCTCAGCTGATAAGCCGATCGGTACTCCTGCTTCGCGTTCAACCCGGTGACTCCCTAGCTCCGCCATGTGTCCTCGAGATGCGCTGAGATGCCCGCCTCGATAGATCCAGCTGATTGTGGCAGACTTCACGCGACGTCCGGGCGGACGCCGCGACCTTTGATTTTGCCTGCAAATGGCAGGTCAGAGACCGGTGGTTGCCAAGAGGTCACACAAGAAGTTATTGATCCGTTAGAATCGCATGTCACATATTTCGGCCGTCTTGGACGCAATTTCTCGGCCAGCCGCAGTTCTCGGCCAGCTGTGCCAGTCGAGCCCAGCGTGCGATCGCGGAGGCTCGCTGATGGCGCGTGGCTGGGGCCAGTTTGGAAAGTGAGTGGGAGATGCGTGACGCCGCTAGGTCCGGCAGCAATAAGCGCTGGGCGCTGAGCAACTGGGACCTGCGATGGAAGGTCACGGCGGTGCTCGCCGTGCCGCTGTTGGTTGCTGTTGTGCTGGGAGCGTCCAGGATCTCGGCGGAGTTCGCCGACTCCAGCCGGCTCTCGACGGCGACCGATCATGTCGGGGTCATCCCGGCGATCACCGGTCTCAGTGCTGATGCGGCGCAGGTCGCCAGTGGTCAGATGGTCATGCTGGGTCCGACCCAGTCGCTGACCTCGGATCCGGAGCTTGCGCAGTTGGATACGGCCATCGCGTTCGCCGAGAAGGCCGCCGCGCGGTTGAGCGATATGCCCAGCGCCCGCTCGGCGCTGGACGAGATGATCGTGGGCGCCAAGGCGATCCGGTCCCAGGGCCTGGCGCCGTCGAAGTCGATCCCGGACACCGTCACCGCGGTCGAACGGATCCGCGGCGACAGCGTGCGCACGGTGGAGAACATCGTGTCCAGCGTCGCCGACAAGAACGTGGACCAGTCCAAGCTGCGCCTGGTCGACTCGCTGAACAGCCGTTGGATGCTGTTCAACGAGGTCGCCGGTATGGCCGAGGCGCTACGTAACAACCCCAAGGATGGCCTCAAGGACATCCAGATCGGCGTCAATACCGAGCGGCAGATGCTGGCCGTGCTCGCGCACCGCTTCCCGGACGGTGACGCCACCATCGCGGAGCTCGATCGGCAGGCCGACACCCGCGTGCAGCTGGTCAACGGCCCGCAGGCGCTGGCCGGGCAGCTGCCCGTCGCCGAGCTGAAGGATTCGCTGGTCGCCAGCATCAACGGCTACCAGTCCATCGCGACCGCCTCCACCAGGGACATCGTGTCCCGGGTGGACGATCTGGCCGCGGCGGCCCGCTCGGGCGCCATCCGCTACTCGATCATCGTCATCGCCACCATCCTCGGCGCCCTCGCGCTGGCCGTGCTGATCGCGCGCGCGATGATCGTCCCGCTGCGCCGTCTGCGCCTGGCCGCCCTGCGCGTCGCCGAATACGACCTCGGCCAGGAAGTTTCCTCGCTGCGTGACGGCGCGGATCCCGAAGACGTTCCGCTGGAACCGATGCCGGTGCACACCGACGAGGAGATCGGCCAGCTGGCCCGCGCCGTCGACGACATCCACGGTCAGGCACTCCGCCTGGCCGCCGACCAGGCCGCCATGCGTACCCAGGTCAACGACATGTTCGAGACCCTGGCCCGCCGCTCCAAGTCCCTTGTCGATCACCAGCTCTCGCTCATCGAGGCGATGGAGTACGACGAGAAGGACCCGCGCCTGCTCGAAAACCTCTTCCGCCTCGACCACCTCGCCGCCCGTATGCGGCGAAACGGCGACAACCTGCTGATTCTGGCCGGTACCAAGCAGCGCCGGACCAAGTCCGCGCCCGTCGAGATCGCCGACGTGCTGCGCGCCGCCATCTCCGAGGTGGAGGACTACGAACGCGTCAAGCTGGGCGCCACCCCGCGGGGTGCGCTCGTCGAGCCCGCCGCCTCCGACCTCGCGCACCTGTTCGCCGAGCTCCTGGACAACGCGCTGCGCGCCTCGCCCCCGGAGACGGACGTCAAGTTCACCTTCGCGCAGGCACACGATCAGGGGCTGCTGATCGAGGTCGCCGACCGCGGTATCGGTATGCCCCCGGCCGAAATGGCCGAGATCAACCGGCGGCTGGAGGCCGTGGCCGAGGTCGGTCCGGACACCGCCCGCCACATGGGTCTGTTCGTGGTCGGCCGCCTGGCCGAGCGCCACGGCCTGACCGTGCGGCTGCGCCCGACCTTCGACATCGCCCGGGACCCGGGCGTGACGGTCACCGTGCACGTGCCCAAGCCGCTGATCGTCTCGGCGGGCGGGCCGATCTCGGTACCGCCGCAGCAGGGTCAGACGCCGCCGTCGGCTCCGGCTCCCACGCCGGCCGCGCCGCAGGGTGCGGGCAACCAGGCCGGTGCGCCGTCCTCCATGCAGATGCGCGCGGTCACCCGCACGGCGACCGGCAATGTGATGGTCACCGTGGATCCGGGTGTGAGCGGGCCGATTCCGGCTCCGGCGGGACAGACGCCGGGCGCTGCCCCGGCCCCCGCCGCGGCCAGCGCCTCGACCGGACTGCCCACGCGGCAGCCGGGCGCCCAGGTGCCGGGCGGTCTGCCGACCCGGCAGCCCGGTGTGAACGGGCCCACCGTCAAGCACACCCTGGCGGCTCCGGGCGGGTCGAAGCCCGCCGGCCTACCCCAGCGTGATCCGGGTGCGCACGGTCCGTCCGCGCCCTCGGCCCAGCCGGGCGCCAATCAAGCGCTGGGAGGTGGAGCGACGCAGCGCGGCCAGAGCCCCGAGGGCCCGTCGCAGCCGCGGGGCGGTCTCGCCGCCAACATGCTCAAGCGTCAAGGTGCCCCGGGCGGCCTGCCGCCGCGACCGGGCGAGCCGGGGGGCGCGCCCAGCGGTCCGGGCCAGGGCGGTTTGCTGCAGCCGGGTCAGTCCGGTGCGATGCCGCAGCGCAATCCCTCCGTCGGCCTGCCGCAGCGCGATGCCGCGCCGGGTGGAGCTGCGTCGGGACCGGGTGGTCTGCCGCAGCGTCAGCCGGGCACCAACGGTGCGCCGGGCCGCGAGGCCGGCCTCGGCCAGCCGCAGCGCCCCGCGCCCGGCGGCCTGCCCCAGCGCGACCCGGGTAGCAATGGTGCGCCGCAGCAAGCGCGCGGAGCGGATTCGGGTCCGACCCGTCGTGAGCCCGCCGCTGGTGGTCTCCCGCAGCGTGACTCGGCCGCCGGTGGTCTGCCGCCGCGTGATCCTTCGGCCGGTGGTCTGCCGCCGCGTGATTCCGCTGCCGGTGGTCTGCCGCGTCGGGAGCCGGGCGCCAATGGCGCTCCGCCGCAGCGTGGTCCGGGTGCTCCGGGCCAGGGGCTGCCGCAGCGGGGCGCCGCGCCGCAGCGGGACGGGGGCAATGGCCTCGCCGCCGCTCCGGATTCGGACGTGCCGGGTCTGCCCAAGCGTGATGGCCTCGCGCCGCGCGACGGCGGCCTGCCGCAGCGTGATCCGGCCGCGGGTGGTCTGCCGCAGCGTGGTGCTGCGGCCGGTGGCCTGCCCCAGCGCGACGCGGGCAAGGGTCTTCCCCAGCGCGACGCGGGCAACGGTCTGCCGCAGCGTGGTGCCGCCGGTGCGGATCCGTTGTCGGGTGGACTGACTCAGCGTGATCCGCTGGGTGGGTCTCTGCCGCAGCGTGATTCTGCCGCCGGTGGTCTGCCGCAGCGCGGTGGCAACGGCCTGCCGCAGCGGGATGCTGGCAGTGGTCTGCCGCAGCGTGACGCCGGTAGCGGTCTGCCGCAGCGGGAGTCGGCCGGCGGTCTGCCGCAGCGTGGTGCCCCGGGCGCTGATCCGCTGTCGGGTGGTCTGACTCAGCGTGATCCGCTGAGCGGTCCACTGCCGCAGCGTGATCCGGGCGCGGGTCTGCCGCAGCGGGGCGCGACCGGTCTGCCGCAGCGTGATCCGGGTGCGGTGCTGCCGCAGCGCCCGAGCCCGATTCCGGGTGTGGGCCTGCCGCAGAACGGCTCCGACGCTGTCAAGGAGCCAGGACGGCACAGCTTCCGCTCGAATCCGCAGAAGGCGGCGTCGTTCTTCCAGACCCGTTTGCAGCCAGCCGATTCCGGTGGCGATGCGATCATGGGCGGTACGCCGATTTTCGCCGAGATGATGTCGGCGTGGCTATCGGATCCGAATGCCGACCGGTCCCAGGTGGCGTCGTCCTTCGAATCACCGGGTGACGAGGGCTGGCAGGCGGCTCGCCGCGTCAATGAGTCCGCGGCGGACAAGCGGACCGCCGCGGGTCTGCCGCAGCGCGATCCCGGTAACCGACTTGTGCCCGGTGGTGTCACCGGAAACGCTGACAAGGCGGCCCATCGGGACCCAGAATCCATCAGGTCAAGTCTGAGTCGTCACCAGCAGGGCGTCCGGGATGGCCGCGCGATGAAAGCTATGAACCTAACCGGAGATAAAGGAGACCGATGAACCCCGATCTAGGTGGTACGAAGCGTCAGCTGGATTGGCTGGTTTCGAATTTCGCCAATGAGGTTCCCGGCGTTGCGCACGCGGTCCTGGTATCGGCTGACGGCCTGCTGATGGCCGCGAGTGCGCAGCTGCCCGTGGACCGTGCCGAACAGCTGTCAGCGGTGACCGCGGGGCTCGCGAGCCTCTCGGTGGGTGTGTCGAACTTGTTCGAGGGCGGCACCGTGTTGCAGTCGGTGGTCGAGATGGAACACGGCTACCTGCTGCTCATGGCGGTCGGTGACGGCTCGTACCTGGCGGTGCTGACGAATACGTCCTGCGACATCGGCCAGGTGGGATACGAGATGGCCTTGTTGGTCGAGCGAGTGGGCCAGACGGTTCAGGCCACACCTCGCGTCACGATGGGTTCCTGATGGCGGGATGGACATAGATAACGAACGCGTTGGGAGCGCCGAGCCGAGCCTGGTTCGCCCTTATTCACTGACGGCCGGTCGCACCCGGCCGAAGGTGGAGCTCGCCCTGGAGGCGCTCGTCGCATCGCATCCGGTCGCCCTCGAGCGGCAGTTCGAACTCACCAATATCGAGACGTCAATCGTGGAGTTGTGCAGAGAATCGCCGTCGGTTGCCGAGGTAGCCGCGCGTCTGGGCATCCCGCTCGGGGTCGCGCGGGTGCTGGTCGCCGACCTCATCGATGCCGGCCATGTGCGGGTATCGGCGACATTGAAAGACGATTCCAGCGACGATGAACGTCGCGAGCTGATCGAAAGGGTTCTCAGTGGACTCCGGCGTATTTGATTCGACGACACAGGTCGACACGCGCACCAGCAAGCCCACGTCGGCCAAGATCGTCGTGGCCGGTGGTTTCGGTGTCGGCAAGACCACCCTGGTCGGTGCCGTGTCGGAGATCGTTCCGCTGCGCACCGAGGCTTTGGTGACCAATGCCAGTGTCGGCGTGGACTCCCTGACCGGGGTCCCGTCGAAGGCCACCACCACGGTGGCCATGGACTTCGGCCGCATCAGCCTGGCCGATGACCTGGTGCTGTACCTGTTCGGCACGCCCGGCCAGTACCGCTTCTGGTTCATGTGGGACGACCTGATCAAGGGCGCCATCGGCGCGGTGGTGCTGGTCGACACCCGCCGGCTGGAGGACAGTTTCGCCGCCGTCGACTACTTCGAGGCGCGGAACCTACCCTTCCTGGTGGCCATCAACGAATTCGATGATGCGCCACGGTATCCGGTCGAGGACATTCGCCAGGCCCTGGCGGTGCCCGCGGACGTGCCGATCCTCTCGATCGACGCCCGTCGCCGGGAGCCGGTGAAGCAGGCTCTGGTCGCGGTCACCGAGTACGCACTGCGCAAGGTTGTGCAGGGGTACTGAGTTGAATTGCGGCGGCTCCGCCGCCGCGGTTCGCGGCCCTGTTACCTCGGCCTTCCCTCCTCCGCTCCGCTCCCCCGCTCCGTCAGTCCAGGCCGAGGCGGGCCGCGAACTGAGGATGTGCCATCTGTAGCTACTCTCATGCCTCATGAAGATCTCGGCGCGGGAGCTGCTCGGCGCATTGCTCGATCCCGGTTCCTTCGTGAGCTGGGATCGGCCACCCGTTGCGGTGGCGGCATCGGCCGGGTATCGCGGGGATTTGCTGGCTGCTGCGGCAACGGCGGGCACCGATGAGGCGGTGCTCACCGGGGAGGGGTTGCTGCGCGGGCGGCGGGTCGCCGTGCTCGCGTGTGAGTTCGGGTTTCTCGCGGGGTCCATCGGGGTGGCCGCGGCCGAGCGCATCGTGTCGGCGGTGGAGCGTGCCACCGAGCTGGGACTGCCGCTGCTCGCCTCGCCGACCTCCGGCGGCACCCGAATGCAGGAGGGCACAGTCGCTTTCGTGCAGATGGTGACGGTCGCCGGGGCCCTGGCCGCACACAAGGCGGCGGGGCATCCATATCTGGTGTATCTGCGCGACCCGACCATGGGCGGGGTGTTCGCCTCGTGGGGATCGTTGGGGCACATGACATTTGCCGAGCCGGGCGCACTGGTCGGTTTTCTCGGGCCGCGAGTTTACAAGGCGCTGTACGGGAAACAGTTCCCCGAGGGCGTGCAGACGGCCGAAAACCTTTACCACAATGGCGTTATCGACGGAGTCGTCCCGGTGCCGGTCTTCCGCCGGATCGCACATCGCGCCCTGAACGTCCTGTGCGACGGACCGCTGCCGCTGCCCGAAAAGGACTGCGGCCCACACCGTTCCGAGGAGGGCGTCGGTTCCTTCCCGGCGGGTGCGGAGCAGCGGCGCGGCCCGGCGCTGCTCGATACCGGCGACGTCGACGGCTGGCAGTCGGTGCTCATCTCGCGGCGGGCCGATCGGCCGGGAATCCGGGAGTTGCTGCGCCACACCACCGATCGAGTTCCGTTGTCCGGCACCGGACAGGGCGAGCTGGATCGCACCGTCGTGCACGCGCTCGCCCGTTTCCGCGGGCAGCCCTGCATCGTCTTCGGTCACGATCGCGCGGGGCAGTCACCCGAGAACACCATGGGCCCGGCGGCGTTGCGCGAGGCCCGGCGCAGCATGCACCTGGCCGCCGAACTCCACGTCCCCCTGGTCCTCGTCATCGATACCGCGGGCGCCGCGCTGTCCCGGGAGGCGGAGGAGCGCGGCCTGGCGCCCGAAATCGCCCGCTGCATAGCCGATCTCGTCACCCTCGACACTCCGACGGTGTCGGTGCTGCTCGGTCAGGGGACCGGCGGTGGCGCGCTGGCCCTGCTGCCGGCGGACCGGGTACTGGCGGCCGCGAACGGCTGGCTGGCTCCGCTCCCGCCCGAGGGTGCGAGCGAGATCGTCTACCGCAACACCCGGCACGCCCCGGAACTGGCCGCTGCCCAGAGGATCCGCGCCCAGGATCTGCGGGCCGACGGAATCGTGGACCGCGTCGTGCCCGAGTATCCCGATGCCGCGGACGAGCCGGTGGATTTCGCGCTGCGCATGGTGGCGGCCATTGCCGACGAACTGGCCGGTCTCACCGGTAGGTCCGCCGCGGATCTGCTGGCCGCACGGCAGCTGCGATACCGTCGCCTGGGTCTCGGGTCGTAGTTCTCCTCATATCCCACCACGGCGACGCTGAGAAGTTGCCGCCGTGCGAATCAGATTCGGCTTCTTCCTTATAGTGTGTTCGGTTGACGGGGTGGAACAGCGCTTCTACCTTCGGAACGGTGACTTATCGGTTCGAGGCCAGCGACGTCCCAGCGATAGTGCTCAATGATGGCCAGGTCATGCCGAAGCTAGGGTTCGGTGTGTACAACGTCGTCGGCGACGAGGCGGTCGTCACCATTACGACGGCCCTCGAGCTCGGCTACCGGAGCATCGACACCGCCGCCTTCTACGGCAATGAGGAGGAGGTCGGCCGCGCGGTCCGCGAATCGGGCCTACCGCGGGACGAGGTGTTCGTCACCACCAAGCTGTGGAACGCCGACCACGGCTACGACGCCGCGATGCGCGCCTTCGACGCCAGCGTCAAGCGACTGGGCCTGGACACCATCGATCTGTTCCTGATCCACTGGCCGTTGCCCGCGGCCGATCTGTACGTCGACACCTTCCGCGCGCTGCAGACGCTCAAGCGGCAGGGCCGGGTGGTCTCGATCGGCGTCTCCAACTTCACCAGGGCGCACCTGGAACGGGTGATGGTTGAGACCGGTGAGGTGCCGGCCATCAATCAGGTTGAGCTGCACCCGTATTACGCGCAGTCGGAGCTGCGTGCCTTCCATGCCGCGCACGGCATAGTGACCGAGGCGTGGAGCCCGCTGGGGCGCGGGGCCGAGTTCAACGACTCGGTCATCATCGCGCTGGCGGACAAGCTCGGCCGGACGCCCGCGCAGATCATCCTGCGCTGGCACATGCAGCTGGGGAACGTGGCCATTCCGAAGTCCACGATGCCGTCCCGGATGGCGGAGAACCTGGCGGTCTTCGATTTCGAGCTGTCTGGCCGGGAGATGACGCAGATCGTCGGCATCGACAAGGGCGCGCGGCAGGGTGCGGATCCGAACATTTTCGATATGGACGCCCCCGCCTGAGCTCACGGCTCGTGCTGGGTGGGAATGCCCAGGTACGAGGTCAATTCGACGGCGGCGGCCCGGCCCGCGCGATTCGCGCCGATGGTGCTGGCGGACGGGCCGTAGCCGATCAGGTGGATGCGCGGATCGGCCTCGACCCGGGTGGCGAGCCGACCGCCCATGGCGATGCCGCCGCCGGGACCGCGCAGCCGCAGCGGGGCCAGATGGTCGAGGGCGCTGCGGAATCCGGTGGCCCACAGGACCACCTCGGCATGCTGGAAAGTGCCGTCGGCCCAGCGGATTCCGTCGGCCTCGAGGTGGTCGAACATGGGCCGCCGGTCCAGCACGCCGCGGTCGCGCATGGCCCGCACCCACGCGTCCTCGGGCAGGCCGGTGACCGAGACCACCGAGCCGGGCGGGAGTCCGCGCCGCACACGGTCCTCCACCATGGCCACCGCCGCCCGCCCGTCCTCGGGCGCGAATTGCCCCGAGCGGAACACGGGTTCGCGCCGGGTCACCCACGTGGTGCCGGTGACCTGCGAGATCTCGTCCAGCAGTTGGACGGCGGTGATCCCGCCGCCCACCACGACCACGTGCTTGCCCGCGAATTCCGTTGCGGTGCGGTAATCGTGGGCGTGCAGCTGACGCCCCGCGAAGGTGTCCGCGCCCCGGTAGTAGGGAATGAACGGCTTGTCCCAGGTGCCCGTCGCATTCACCAGCCCGCGCACCCGCAGCGTCGCGTCCGGTGTCAGCTCCGCGTGCAGCAGCCCGTCGACCTCCTGATCCGGGCAGGTGGCCGGGGTGGCCCGGTCGCACACCAGGCTGACCGATACCGGCCGGTGCACCCGCAGATCGAAGCGCTTCTCGTAGAGCTCGAAGTAGTGCGGCACGGCCGTGGCCGCCTGTGCGTTCTCCGAGCCCTCGGGCAGCGTCTCCGCGAACGGCATGCCCGGAAGATCGTGCACCCGATTGACGTTGCTCAATGTCAGTGACGGCCACCGGAACTGCCACGCCCCGCCGGGCGCGGGAGCGTGGTCGACAATGAGAAAGTCCTGCTCCGGCCGCAAACCGAGCCGTCGCAGGTGATATCCGACCGACAAACCGGCCTGCCCGGCGCCGATTACGAGGATGTCGACATCGGGTGCTGCAGTCACCGGCCCGACGGTACGCGCACCTAGAGTGAAGGCCGATCATGGGTCGAAAGTGCAGGTGAGTTGGACAGTGGGGAAGGGAAAGATGCTCGGAGTCAGCCGCGATGGCGAGGTAGTGACCATCGAACTGCAGCGTCCGGATCGACGGAACGCCCTGAACGAGGAGCTGATCGGGCTGCTGCGCGCGGCGCTCGAGGAGGCCGCGACCTCGGCCCGCGTGATCGTGCTGACCGGCCAGGGGCCGATCTTCAGCGCGGGCGCGGATCTGGACGGCGTGTATTCGGACGAGTTCCTGACCGGGCTGCTCGGCATGCTGCGCACCATCGAGACGATCCCGGTGCCGGTGATCGCGGCCATCAACGGCGGGGCGCTGGGCGCGGGCGTGCAACTAGCCCTGGCGTCGGACCTACGGGTCATGACGCCGGACTCCTTCATCGCCGTGCCGGCGGCGAAACTCGGTATCTCCGTGGACCGTTGGACCGTGCGCCGGTTGTCCAACCTGATCGGGCCCGGTCCGGCGCGCACCATCCTGATGGGCGCCGAGCGGGTGCAGGCCGCGGACGCGTACCACTTCGGCTTCGCCAACCGGATCGGCACGCTGGCCGACGCGCAGGCCTGGGCCGAGCAGATCGCCGAACTCGCGCCGCTGTCGCTGCGGCATCTGAAACTGGTCTTCAACGACGACGACACCCGCGGCCCCGACTCCCTGGAGCAGACCGCGGCTCTGGACGCGGCGTGGCAGAGTGCCGACGCGCAGGAGGCGCGCACGGCACGTCAGGAGAAGCGGCCCGCGAAGTTCGAGGGCAAATGAACGGGCAGCGCGCGACCGCGAAGGCGCGGAAACTGGTGGGTATGTCTGCGGGTGCATTCGGTCTTTCCTGGTTGGTGCGGGCGGCGTGGGGGATTCCCTCCGCCATGGGCGCCTCCATGTCCGCCATCGCGCCGACGGCGCGCGGGGCGACCACCTATCGCAATCGGCAGTTCCACAACACCGAACCGAGCAGCCAGATCACCGGTTCCCCGCTGGAACTGCTGTACCAGCTGGCCACCCAGCGCGACCGGGGCCGCCCGGCCGGGACGATCCCGCTGGTGACGCCCGCGCTGCCGGAGCAGGCGGGGGACCTGGCCGTCACCTGGTACGGGCACGCCACCTGCCTGATCGAGGTGGACGGCTACCGGGTGCTGGCCGATCCGGTGTGGAGCGAGCGGGTCTCGCCGTCGCCGCTGGTGGGTCCGGCCCGGCTGCATCCGGTGCCGTCGCCGCTGTCGGAGCTGCCGGCGCTGGACGCGGTGCTCATCTCCCACGACCACTACGACCATCTGGATCGCGACACCGTGATCGAGCTGGCGGACAGTCAGGACTGCGTGTTCATCGTGCCGATCGGCATCGGCGCGCATCTGCGGCACTGGGCGGTGCCCGAGCACCGCATTGTCGAATTGGACTGGGCAGCTTCGGTTTCGCTGTCGGAGCTGCAGCGGGATCATCGTGACGGCACCGATCTGGTGATCACCTGCGCGGAGGCGCGGCACTTCTCCGGCCGCGGGCTGGTGCGCAACACCACGCTGTGGGCGTCCTGGTCGATCGCCGGTCCCACCCGCCGGGTCTACTTCGGCGGCGACACCGGCTACACCAAGGCCTTCGCGGAGGCGGGTGCGCGGCTGGGCCCGTTCGACCTGACCCTGCTGCCCATCGGCGCCTACGACCGGCACTGGCCGGATGTGCACATGAACCCCGAGGAGGCGGTGCGCGCCCACGCCGATCTGTGTGTCGGCGATGCGGGCTACGGGCTGCTGGTGCCGATCCACTGGGCCACCTTCAATCTGGCCTTCCACGGCTGGTCGGAGCCGGTCCGCCGGTTGGCCGAGGCGGCGGAGGCGGCGGGGACACGCATCGCCGTGCCGAAGCCGGGCGAGCGGATCGACCCGATTGGCCTCCCACCACGGGATTCGTGGTGGGAGGATGTTCGCCAATAACGGACCGAGATTGAAGGAGCAGCGCTGTGAGTCTCATGGACACGCTCAAGGGCTTGGTCGGCAAGGGCAAAGAGGTGGCGGCCCAGAACGCCGAGAAGATCGAGCAGGCGGTCGATAAGGCCGGACATGTGATCGACGAGAAGACCGGGGGGAAGTTCTCCGCCCAGATCGACAAGGGCGCGGAGGCGGTCAAGTCGGCCATCAAGCCCGAGGCGGTCGCCGAGGCGCCGGCTGCGGCCCCTGCGGAGGCTCCCGCAGCCGAACCGGCCGCGGAGCCGGCACCCGCCGCGGCGGCGGCCGAACCGGCCCCGGAACCCGCTGCGGAGGCCGCGGAAGGCGAACAGCCCAAGGCGTAATCGTCGCGGCGTCTCGCAGTGGTCGCACCGGTCGTTCCACGGGCTGTTCGGGAGTGGCGGGATCCCCGTCGCTGACCTGAACGGCCCGTTGGCATTTCACGGATGGCGCGAGTTCCTCCGGGTCGCTTCGGGTTGCCGGTTTTTGCCGGGACCCGGACCTAAACTGCTGTCATGGGGTCCCGCAGGGATTTCGGGGGTATCGAGGTTGGGCTGACCAACCTCGACAAGGTGCTGTACCCGGCCACCGGCACCACCAAGGGGGCGGTCATCGACTATTTCACGGCCATCGCCCCGGCCCTGCTGCCGCATATCGCGCAGCGGCCGGTGACCCGCAAGCGGTGGCCGAACGGGGTGGACGAGCAGTCGTTCTTCGAGAAGAACCTCGCCGAGCACGCGCCGAAGTGGTTGGCGCGGAGGACGGTTCGGCATTCCGATCGGCCGGTCACGTACCCGCTCGTCGACAATCTCGCGGGCATGGCCTGGCTCGGGCAGCAGGCGGCGCTGGAACTGCATGTGCCGCAATGGCGTTTCGACGGGGCCGAGGTCGGGGACATCACCCGCCTGGTGTTCGACCTGGATCCCGGGCCGGGGGCCGGGCTGGCGCAGTGCGCCGAGGTGGCGCTCATCCTGCGGGACGTGGTGCGCGAGGTGGGGCTGGAGGCCTACCCGGTCACCAGCGGCTCCAAGGGAATTCACGTCTACGTGCCGCTGGACCGCAGACTCGGGCCGAACGGGGCGTCGGCGGTGGCCAAGCAGGTCGCCACCAACCTGCAGCAGCTGCGGCCGGAGCTGGTGACGGCCACCATGGCGAAATCGGCGCGTGGGGGCAAGGTGTTCCTGGACTGGAGCCAGAACAATCCGGCCAAGACCACCATCGCGCCGTATTCGCTGCGCGGGCGCACCGAGCCGTGGGTGGCCGCGCCCCGGGCCTGGACGGAGATCGAGAAACCGAAACGGCTGCGGCACTTGCGCTTCGACGAGGTACTGCGGCGCTGGCGGGAGCAGGGGGATCTGCTCGAAGGATTGGACGAGCCACTGCCGGAACCGGTTCCGGACCGGCTCGACACCTACCGCTCCATGCGTGACCCGCAGCGCACACCCGAACCGGTCCCGCCGGGCCCGCCGGACGCCGGTCCGGGGAATCGGTTCGTGGTGCAGGAGCATCACGCCCGGCGGCTGCACTGGGATGTCCGGCTGGAACGCGAGGGCGTACTGGTGTCCTGGGCGGTGCCCAAGGGCCCGCCCACCGATACCGGCGAGAACCGCCTGGCCGTGCACACCGAGGACCATCCGATGGAGTACCTCACCTTTCACGGGACCATCCCCGAGGGCGAGTACGGCGGCGGCGAGATGACCATCTGGGATACCGGCACCTACGAGACCGAGAAGTGGCGTGACAACGAGGTCATCGTCTGGCTGCGCGGGCAGCGGCTGACGGGACGGTACGCACTGATACAGACCAACGGCAACCAGTGGCTCATGCACCTGATGAAGGATCAGACGCCGCCGGGGATGGAAGGCAATGGGGCGCAGCCGGTTCCGGCCACGCCACCGCGCACCCCCGCGCCCATGCCGCGGGGACTGAAACCCATGCTGGCCACGGCGGGTGATGTGGGGACCCTCGACGCCGAGCACTGGTCCTTCGAGACCAAGTGGGACGGATTCCGGCTGATCGCCGAGATCGAGGACGGCGCGGTCACGCTGCGCAGCCGAGCCGGGCATGTGGTCACCGGGAAGTATCCGGGCCTGGCGGTGCTGGGTTCGGAACTGGCCGGGCACAGCGCGGTGCTCGACGGCGAGGCGGTGGTCTTCGACGATCACGGCGGCGCGAATCTCGGCCTGCTGCGGGAGGATTCGACGCGGGCGGTCTTCCTGGCCTTCGACCTGCTGTATCTGGACGGCACCTCCCTGGTCCGCAAACGCTACGACGACCGGCGGCGGGTGCTGGAAGCCCTTGCCGGGCAGGCGCGTTCGCTGATCGTGCCGAAACAGCTGGGCGGGTCGGGCGCGGAAGCCCTGCGGTACAGCCAGGATCACGGCATGGAGGGCGTGGTCGCCAAGCGGCGGGACTCGGTGTATCTGCCCGGGCGGCGCGGGCAGTCGTGGATCAAGACCCGGAACTGGCGGACGCTGTCGGTGGTGATCGGCGGCTACCGGAGATCGGAGGTGCGGCAGTTCGCTTCGCTGCTGGTCGGTGTTCCGCACGAGGGGGAGCTGTACTACCTGGGCCGGGTCGGCACCGGGTTCAGCGAGCAGGAGATGAGCGGCCTCGCCGATCGGCTGCGCCGCCTGACCCGCAAGACCAGCCCGTTCGACAATGAACTCACCGCCGACGAGCGCAAGGACGCGGTGTGGGTGACGCCGAAACTCACCGGCACCGTGCGCTTCATGAACTGGACCGAGACCGGACGCCTCTGGCATCCGGCCTGGATTCCCAGCTCCGACTGACCGTTTCGGCTAGCTCGACTTCTCGAGCAGCGGCACGATGGTGTCGATATCGGTCACGATGGCGTGGCCCTGGAAGGCGAAATCGTCCCAGGCGCGCTGCTGTCCGGGCTCGTCCCGCCCGCCGACGCCGTCCCGGATCACGACCGGGATGAAACCCAGATCGGTGGAGTGGCACACGGTCGGCGCGATGCCGATCTCGAGCGCGACGCCGACAATGGCGTACGCGCCGATCCCGAGGTCCCGCAGGGTGGAGGCCAGCGGGGTGCCCTCGAACGCCGACATCGAGGTCTTGTCGAAGACGGTCTCGCCCGCCTGCGGCCGAAGTTCCGGCACCAGCTCGAATCCCGGGGTGTCCCGCTGCAGGATCGGCACCACGTCGTCCGCGGAGTCCACGCCCTGCCAGCTCATTGCCATGCGCAGCGCGAAGGTTCCCATGAGGCGCTTCGGCAGGAAGAAGTGCCGCAGGAAGATCACGGGGTAGCCGCCGCGCCGCGCGGCCTCGACGACCCGCGCGACCCGTTCGGTGATCGCCGGGCCGTCGTCGAGTTGCCCGAGCACCCCGGCCTGCATGTCGTACACGACGACCGCCATCTTCTCCGGCGAACACACGTCCTCGAGCGTCTCCGGAATCTCCAGCCCGTTGCCGCGCCGCATAAGCCCTCCGCAATCTCCCACTGCCCCACCCTCTTTCGCCACCCTACCCCGCCGGCGAACCATGATCAGGGACCTCGCGGTGCGGGGAATCGGGCGACATCCCCAGGTGGAAGCTCCCTGGCTCAGGCGGCGGAGCGGGCTGGGCGGGGCGTGGGCACCAGGCCGAAGTGGATGAGGCTCTCCGCGGTGTCGAGCAGGGAATCCGCTACGGGGCGCATGGTCCAGTTCAGGTCGTGCTCGGCCTTGGCGGCGGTCAGGTGCGCTGCGCGGCCGAGGAAGCGGACGGCGGTGCGGGCGTCGGGGTTGAACCGGGCGCTCAGGCGGACGAGCCAGTCGGGGAGCACGCGGGTCGCGACCCGGTAGCGCTGAGCGAGGATCTGCGCCATCTGCGGGAAGGGGACTTCCTCGCCCGCGCAGATGTAGCGATTGCCCGCGGCCTGCGGGGTTTCCATGGCGAGCCGATGCGCCACCGCGAGGTCGCGGACATCCACGGTCGCGAAGTTCAGCCGGGGGACGCCGGGCATGCCCCCGGCCAGCAGGGCCCGAATGCCGTCCACCGAGGTGCCGGCCTCGGCGCGCAGGATGGGGCCGATGATCATGCCCGGATTGATCACTGCCAGTTCGAGATTCGGGTGTTCGGCGGCGAAATCCCAGGCGGCGCGCCCGGCCAGGGTCTTGCTCTTCTGGTAGGCGTCGCACTGTGCGGTGTCGGACCAGTCCGCCTCGGTGAGCAGATGGCCTTCGTTGCCGACCTCGACCGCCGCGATGGAGGAGGTCACGACGACCCGCTCGCCATGGCCGAGGGGTATGTCGGCTTCGCCCGCGACCACGCCGCCTACTTCCGGATCATGTTCCGCCCCGAGCTGTCCCAGCCCGAGAAGCACCCCGACACCGAGGCCGCGGGCGACGCCGCCTACGCCATCCTCGAAGCCCTCACGACCCGCATCACCCACATCTTTGCCAACCTCATCGACCAGCGTTCGGCCTAGCGGCCGGCCATGCGGGCCGATCGGCGGGACGGCCGGGTGGGCCATGCCATAGGGGCCGGTGTTTCCGCTCATCGACCGCGGATATTTGTGGCGGCATTGCCGGCAGTCTGTGGAGATGTTGAGAGGTCACGGTGGGTTGGGGTGCGGACACGGCAGACTGGTAGGCGTGACTGATTCGTACCGGATTCGCGGTGGGCTGGCCGAGCAGGTTGGCGTGTCCCGCGCCGGGAGCAGTGCTGGGGCGACGCTTTCCACGGGGGCGTTGCGGCCCATCGAGCTGGCCGCGTCGGCCGTGCTGGGCGGGGCGACGGTGGGGCTGGTGACGCTCGGGGCGCTGGTGCCGTTCGCCGCGGCACTGCAACTGGTGGCGGCGGTGCCCATGGGGCTGCTGGCGCATCGGCACCGGTTCCGGGCGCAGCTGGCGACCACCATCGCGGGGGCGCTGGTGACATTCGTCGCGGCTGGGCTGCTGCCCGCCGAGAACCTGGTCGGCGTCGCGGTGATCGGTGGGATCATCGGCACTGTCAAGCGCAGGCGAGGCGGTCTGCCCGCGGTGGTGGCGCTGTCGGCCGTGGCCGGATCCGTGATGGCCGCCCTGACGGTCGGCATGCTGCTGGTTTTCGCCCAGTCGCGGCACCTGCTGTTCGACAGCATCCGCAACTCCGCGGAAGGCATCGAAAACCTGGCGGCGCGCCAGTCTTCGCTGGAGCCGCTGGGCCGGGCCGTGTCCGACTACACCGACACCGTCCTGCACTGGTGGTGGGCCTTCGTGGGCGGCGGCATCATCGCCGCCATGGTTGCCAGCGGAGTCTTCTCCTGGTTCGTGCTCGGGCGGGTGCTGGATCGCCTGTCCTGGCTGCCGGGCCGCGACAGCCTGCTGGACGCGCCCGCGGATCCGCGTCCGGTCGCGCCGCTGCCGGTCACGTTGCGGGAGGTCGCGTTCCGATACGGGGGAGCGCGCACCGATGCCCTGCACAATATCGATCTGACCGTCGACGTCGGCGAATTCGTGGCGGTGGTCGGCCACAACGGGTCCGGAAAATCCACGCTCACCAGGATTCTCGCGGGTCGCCCACCGACCGCGGGCACGGTCACCCGGCTGGGCTCGGCCGGTCTGGGCGTGCGTGGCGGCACCGCCATGGTGCTGCAGCGACCGGAAAGCCAGACGCTGGGCGTGCTCGTCGCGGATGACGTGGTGTGGGGCCTGCCCACCGCCGATGCCGCGGCCGTCGATATCGACGGATTGCTGTCCGAGGTCGGCCTGGCCGGTATGGGCGGCCGCGAAACCTCGACCCTGTCGGGTGGCCAGCAGCAGCGGCTCGCGGTGGCCGCCGCCCTGGCCCGGCAGCCCACGCTGCTCATCGCCGACGAGGCGACCTCGATGATCGACCCCGAGGGTCGTCGTGACCTGGTCGCATTGCTGGCCGACCTGCCGCGCCGGCATCCGATGGCCGTGGTCCTGGTGACCCATCACGAGGCGGACGCGGCTGCCGCGGACCGGGTGGTCCATCTGGAACAGGGCCGCTCGGTCGGCCATTTGCCCGCCTGGCCGCGCCCCGTTCGCGATCCACGCCGCCGGCCCATGGGCGACACCGTCCTCGAATTGCAGGGCGTCGGCCACACCTACAACCGCGGCACCCCCTGGGAAGCGCCCGCCCTGCACGACATCGACCTGAGCGTCCGCCGCGGCGAAGCCCTGCTCATCGTGGGCGGCAACGGTTCCGGCAAGTCGACGCTGGCCTGGATCATGGCCGGGTTGACCATGCCCACCGGCGGCACCTGCGTGCTGCGCGAACCCATGGGTACCACCCGGCCGGTGCACAAGCGGATCGGGGCCGTGCAGCTGGCCTTCCAGCATTCCCGCCTGCAACTGCAGCGCCAGGACGTCGGCACCGAGATCGAGGACTGGGGTGGCCGCGGCAGTTACGCCGTCGCGCGTGCCCTCGACGCCGTGGGGCTGGACCGGGCGCTGGCCTCGCGCTCGGTCGAGGAGCTCAGTGGCGGGCAGGCCAAGCGGGTGGTGCTGGCGGCGATCGTGGCGAGCCACCCCCAGGTGGTGGTGCTCGACGAGCCGCTGGCCGGACTCGATCCGGAGGGCCGCGCCGGCGTGGTGGAACTCCTTGCCCGGCTCCGGGATTCGGGTCTGACCCTCATCGTCATCTCGCACGACGTGTCCGACATGGCCGCGGTGTGCGACCGCACCATCCACCTGCGCGACGGCCGCCTCGTCGAGAACGGTTCCGCCGCAGTGCACGACAACCGGATTCAGGATTTCACCGGAGGTGTCCGATGAGCAGTGTCGTCCTCCGCGAGGTCCCCGTCGACAGCCCAGTGCATCGACTCTGGGCCGGTACCAAGATGATCGGCGTCTTCGCCGTCAGCGTGCTGCTCATGTTCATCCCGTCCTGGGCGCTGCTGGGTGTCGCGACGCTGTTCCTGGTGGCGGTGTTCCTGCTGGCGAAGCTGCCGCTGGGCACGCTGCCCCGTCTCCCGTGGTGGATGTGGGCGGGCGTGCTGATCGGGGCGGCCATCAACGCGCCCGTCGGCGCGTCGGCGCTGCTGCGGTACGCGCAGGTGATCCTGTTCGGCTTCCTGCTGCTGGGTGCGTCGTTCCTGGTCGCCTGGACCACGCCGATGGGTGAGGTGGCGCCCGCGCTGGCCAGATTGGGTGCGCCGCTGAAACGCATCGGCTGGACACGCCATGGGGTCCGGCACGCGATTCCGGTGGACGAGTGGGCGGTGGTGGTCGCGCTGACCCTGCGCGGCCTGCCGCTGCTGCTGGAGGAGATGCGCATCCTGCGCGCGGCTCGCAAACTGCGGCCCAAGGATTCGCTGCTGCATCGCGCGTCGGAGAACCCGCTGGTCGACATTCTGACCGCGAGCATGGCGGTCTCCAGCCGGCGCGCGGGCGAACTCGGCGAGGCCATCACCACCCGCGGCGGCACCGGCGAGCTGACCGCCCGCCCGGGATCGCCGGGGCGCGCGGACGTGGTGGCGCTGCTGGTGGTGGCTTTGGTGTGCGCCTTGGGAATCGGCGTCGAACTGCTTTTTTAGCAACACTCGAGCCGAAAATAATTCGGGGTGTCGGTGCCGCGCGCTACCGTGTCTGCCAGTAGAACGCGTTGCCGATGCAGCACGGGCTCACAGTCGCAAAGGGGGAATTCTTTCAACTGAGCCGTGTGTTGCCACAAACACCTGATCAAGATTGGAAGACCATGATGCTGCGCAAGATCACCGCTATCGCCGCGCCGGTTGTCACGGCAGTCGCCATCGCCGGAGCCGGTGTGGCACACGCGGATTCGACGGTTCCCGACATCGGCTACCAGACCCAGCTGGTCGGCAATACCGTTGTCACCACCCTCACCAACGGCAGCTTCGAGCTGGCCGGGCGAGCGGTGAACATCAAGGACTCCGCGGGGGCGACCGTCCTCAGCTTGCCGCTGGCCTTCGAGCAGGACGGCCTGAGCTACCCGGTGCCGGGCACCGTCAGCGATGACGGCGCCACCCTGTCCCTGACCGCGGTCAAGGATGTCGCCGCGGCCACTCCGGTACTGCACCCGGTGGCCTCGACGAACGAGAACCAGCACGCCCTGGAGGCGTTCAGCACCCAGTTCGGCATCGGCACGGCCATCGGCAGTTTCCTGGGCCTGGCGGTGGGCGCGGCGGTCGGCGCGATCGGATTCCTCGGTGGCGCTTTCGGTTTGGCGACCGTCCCGGTCGCCGCGGCTATCGGCGCGGTCATCGGCACCCTGGTGGTCGGCGGGCCCGCCCTGCTCATCGCCGGCATCGACCTGATCAACACGCTGAACGCGGCGCCCGGCACCACCAAGTGGGCCCAGCCCGGCGACCAGTAACGCCCCGGCGCGGGTGCACCGGCCGCTGCGGACGATCGTCAGCGCACGGTGCACCCGGCGTCCACCGGGTCGCCATTGAAGCGATCCGACAGAAAGTTCATGGCCCCCAAAGCTTCTCCGGCAGCGGCCGGATTGTGGCCCGGTATCGCCGAGTGCACGGCGGTGAGGTTCGCGCCCAGCGCGCAGTAGCGGTCCACCAGGGCGCTGAAGCCCGCCGACGGGATCACGTCGTCGTTGTTGCTGTGGTACAGGTACAGCGGCACGTCGGGCGCCCAGCCGCCCAGCTCCTGATGGCTGGTGGCGGCCCGGAAGGCTTGGCTGTCAAGGATGTCCGGGACGCTCGAGTAGTCGTCGACGTGCCCGAAGAAGTGGCGGGCCACCAGATCGCCGCCGCAGGAGGTCGCCTCCTGCGCCAGCAGCGCCCGGCCGCTGTCATTGAGCGTGTCCGCCAGTCCGGAGCCGGAATCGTTGCGCGCCAGGGCAAGCAGGATCAGCACCGCGAGCCCGGCCTGATAGCCGCCGTCCACGCCGCGCGCGATGGCGGGGATGTCGGCGGGCACGCCACCGGAGGTCACGCCCGCGAACCAGATCTCGGGCGCGTAGCTCGCCCGCAGCTGCATGGCCCACAGGGTGGCGAAGGCGCCGCCCGAGTAGCCCCAGGCTCCGAGCGGGCTGGCGTCCGTGATACCCAGTGGTGCAAAGGATTTGGCGGCGCGCACGCCGTCCAGCACGGCCCGGCCGGAGTTCACGCCGTCGAAGAATCGGGACTGCGGGCCCTCGTAGTCCGACACCACCACCGCCCAGCCGCGGCGGAACGCCTCGGCCAGGAAGGGCACGTCCAGCAGGGTGGTGGCAATGGAGAAGTCGCGCCCGCCGCGCAGCGCGAACGATGGGGCGCAACGGGTTCCGAGGCTGTCCTCGGCGATCTGATACGACAGCAGCGGGCGATCGCCGGGACCGGTCCAGGGCATGAGCGGCGTCATGACGGTGGCCACGTCGGCGGCGGCTTCCCCGGTGGAATCGGTGGTGCGGTACTGCACCTGCCAGCCCGCCACCGGGAGCGGCAGCCCGAAGACGGCGATGGGCCGGGAGTTGAGGATTGCCCCGTTTGCGAACTCTCCCAGGTTGATCGGCGCCGCGTAGAACGGATCATTGTCGGGATAGGGGACGTCGGCGCGAGTGCCCGGCACCGCGACCGCCGCCGCCACCAGGGTCACCGCGCCGATCAGCCCGGCGCGCCACCAGCGCCGAACCTTGTGTGAGCGCACCGTGAATCCGCGCGTGCGTACCCCGAACCATGCGCCGTCCCGCCGCATAACGCCTCCAGCGTCGAACCATCCGACGCTCCGGACATCACGGACCCGCTGTTCGCGCCGACAAGAATTCCGGCGCATCGGAGAATCAAAATTACGTCGCGCCGGTCCTCGCGGTCAACGCGTCTCCGCGCGTCGTAACTACGGCGTTGCGCGGTTTCTTGTACGAAAAGATATATCCAGATTGGTATCCAGATCTTTGCGACTGGCTCTACCGGTTGCATGCCAGTTGCCGCCATGCTCGGTCAATGTTGTTGCGCCGCCTCATCGCCCTGTATGTCGGACTCTGGTTGTACGGCTTCTCCATGGCCGTGATGATCCGCGCCGCGCTCGGCCTGGATCCGTGGGATGTGTTCCACCAGGGCGTGGCCGATCAGGTGCCGCTGAGTTTCGGTACGGTCGTGGCGATTACGGGCGCGGCGGTACTGCTGGCCTGGATTCCCCTGCGGCAGTGGCCGGGTCTGGGCACGGTCAGCAATGTCGTGGTGATCGGCGTCTCGGTGGACGCGGGGCTGTGGTTGCTGCCGGAGTTGCACGCGTTGCCGATCCGGATCGCGGCCATGGGTGCGGCGGTGGTGCTCAATGCGATTGCGACAGTGCTCTATATCGGCGCGGGCATGGGGCCGGGTCCGCGTGATGGCCTGATGACTGGCCTGGTTCGGCGCACGGGCAAGCCGGTGTGGGTCATCCGGACAGGGCTGGAGGCGACGGTGTTGTCCGTCGGTTGGATCCTCGGCGGCAGCGTCGGGGTGGGCACGGTCGTGTACGCGTTCGCCATCGGACCGCTGATCCAGCTGATGATCCCGTTCGTGGACCGGTTCCTGCCGGGCTTCCATCCCGCGGAATCGGCCGGTTCGCCCGCCGCGGAGACCGAGCCGATGGCCGCCTGACCATCCGGGGTTGACGGGCTAACAGCGTTAGCCTAACGTTGTGGCTAACAACGTTAGCCCCAGTTAGAAGCCTCGGAGGGTCCGATGACCACCATCGCCGCCAACCTGCCGGCCACCACCGATCACCGCCTCCCGGCCCTCGTCCGCAAGGCCGGATGGATCACCTGGACCGTCTTCCTCGCCGCCTTCGCCATCCTCGAGGGCGTCAATCACGGCACCGGCTCCTGGCTGGCCCTGACGGCCGGCCTCATCGCCCCCGACCTCACCTTCTTCGCCGCCATCGGCGCGAAAGACCCTGTGCAGCAGGGCCAATTGCCCCGCCGGGCCGTCCCCTTCTACAACACCGCCCACCGCACCTGGATCCCCCTGGCCCTGGCCGTCGCGTACACCTTTGCGCCCCTCCAGATCCCGGCCCTGTTCACCTTCCTGCTGGCCTGGATGCTGCACATCGGCATCGACCGCATCGCCGGCTATGGCCTCCGCACCGCGGACGGATTCCTCCGTGCCTGACCCGACCGGACCACTCACCGAGCGGCAGCGGCAGATCGCCGCCGCCGCTCGCACCCTCTTGGACACCCAGGGCCCCGAGGCCTTGACCATGCGAAACGTAGCCGAGGCCTTGGGCATCAAAGCCCCCTCCCTCTACAAGCACGTCCCCGACAAGACCGCCCTCGAAACCCTGGTAGTGGCACAGGCTTTCACCGAGGTGGCGCAGGCTCTGGAAACCGCCTCCGCCCAGGGCCTCCCGGGCGTGGCCCAGGCCTACCGCGACTACGCCCTGGCCCACCCGCACGTATACCGCCTCATGAACTACCGCCCACTCCGCCGCGACCTACTCTCGCCCGACCTGGAAGAGCGCACGGCACAACCACTCGTCGCGGCGGTCGGCGGCGACCCGGCCCGAGCCCGCGCCCTCTGGGCCTTCGCCCACGGCATGGTGAGCCTCGAAATCGACGGCCGCTTCCCCAGCAACGCCGACCTCGCGGCCGCCTGGCAATCCGGCCTCGCCGCCTTCGGCGAGTAGCGGCCGATCCGCGCAATGAGCGCCTCAGCGCACGTTGCAGCCGGGGGACATCGGTTTGCCGGCGAAGCGGTCGGACAGGAAGTTCATGGCTCCCAGGGATTCCACGACGGCCGCGGGGTTGTGGCCGGGGATCTGTGAGTGGATGGCGGTCAGATTTGCGCCGAGGGAGCAGTAGCGGTCGACGAGGGCGCTGAAGCCTCCCGCCGGGATCACGTCGTCGGCATTGCTGTGGTAGAGGTACAGCGGGGTATCGGGGGCCTGGGCGCCCAGTTCCTGACGGATGGCGGCGGCCTTGAATGCTTCGCTGCCGATGAGATTCGGTGCGGCCGAGTATTCGTCGAGGTGCCGCATGGCGTGGTGGACCACCAGGTCGCCGGCGCACGAGCTGGCCTCTCGGGCCATTAGCGTGCGGCCGTTGTCATTGAGTATCTTGGCCAGTCCGGTGCCGGAATCGTTGCGCGCCAGGGCGATCAGGATGAGGACGGCGAGCCCGGCCTGGAAGCCGCCGTCCACCCCGCGCATCATGGAGGGGATGTCCACGGGCACGCCGCCGGAGGTCACGCCCGCGAATCGGAGCTCGGGTGCGTAGCTCGTCCGCAGCTGCATGGCCCACAGGGTGGCGAAGGCGCCGCCCGAGTAGCCCCACGCGCCGAGTGCACTGTTGGTGGTGATGCCGAGCGGGGCAAAGGATTTGGCGGCCCGCACGCCGTCCAGCACGGCCCGGCCGGAGTTGATGCCGTCGAAGAAACGGGACTGCGGGCCCTGGTAGTCGGATACCACCACCGCCCAGCCGCGCCACAGCGCCTGCGCCAGGAACGGGACATCCAGCAGCGTGGTGATGATGGAGAAGCCGCGTCCGCCGCGCAGCGCGAACGATGGCGCGCACCGCGTTCCGAGACTGTCCTCGGCGACCTGGAACGCCAGCAGCGGGCGATCACCCGGCCCGTTCCACGGGGTATCGGGCTTCAAGACCGTGGCCATATCGGCGGCGGCCTCACCGCTGGAGCCGGTGGTTCGGTATTGGACCTGCCAGCCCGTTACCGGCAGCGACTGCCCGAACACCGAGATCGGCCGGGAGTTGAGAATCGACCCGTTCGCGAATTGTCCGAGGTTGGCAGGCGCCGCATAGAACGGATCGTTGTCGGGGAAGGGGATATCGGCGCGGGCGCTGGGCACCGCGATTGCCGTCGTCAGCAGTGTGACTGCGCCGATCAGTCCGGCGCGCCACCAGTATCGAATTGTTCGCGATAATTTGGTCGATCTATTCGTGCGTTTCCCGAACCGTGCGGCATCGAGCTTCAAAACGCCTCCAGTGTGTATCGGCCGACGCTCCAGATACCACGGACCACTGCTTGCGCCGCCAAGAATTCCGGCGCACGGGAGAACAAACTATGTGGCCTGGTACGCGCGGTCAACGATGACTCGCGCGTGGAGACAAAGGTGTTGTGCGGAGTCCAGCGCTCCGGCCCCCGATGCCCTCGGCTACCCTTCGGTCCGGCCCGGCCGAGGGCCGGTTGTCATCCGCAGATCCAGCTACTACGAAAGGTTGGTCTCACATGAGGTTGATCAGTGCGCGGTACGCAGGCGTGATTGCAGTGACGATTGCCGGATTCGCCGCCGGTGCGGCGCTGTCCGGTGCGGGAGTGGCGGGCGCCGATCCGATGAGCGATCTCGAACCGCTGCTGAGCTCGAGTTGCTCGTTCGACCAGATCGACGCCGCCTTCCATCAGGTGGAACCCGAGATCGCTGCGCAGCTCGATGCCGCACCCGCGCGCAAGGCCGCGTTCCGGATGGCCTACGACCAGCCGATGTGGCAGCGGCGCCTCGCCTTCCAGGCCCTGCTCGTCGAACAGCAGCAGACGGGCGCGCCCACCGACATCAACTCGGACTTCGGTCCGCACCTGCGCCAGGTCACCGACAGTTGCCACCGGTACTGACCAACGGGTTGCCCTTCTGATTCTCATTGAGCGGTGAAGCCGAGGAATCGGGAAGGTTCGGTGCTGGTGGCAGGCGGCCGCAGCAGATCAATCGGTGTCCGCTGCCAGCACCGTATTCCCTACCACGGTTGAGATGACTTGGTGGGCAAGGAACTTCGCGTCCATGGGCTACTGATCAGCCTCGGATCGGGGTGAAGGTGTAGTCGGGGAGTCGGAGGGCGCGGGTGCGGCGGCGGTAGCTGCGGGTGGTGCCGGGCCAGTTGTTGGTGATGCGGCCGGAGGGCGTCCGATACCAGCTGGTGCAGAAGTTCCACGGGGTGCGGGCCAGGCGCTGCTGAAGGGCGTCGTTGAAGGCCAGTTCGACTTCGGGTCGGACTTCCAGATAGGTGCGCGGTCGTTCGGCGAGGAGTTGCAGGGCGCGGCGGATGTAGTGGGCCTGGGATTCGATCATGTAGATGATGGATCCGACGCCGAGGTTGGTATTGGGGCCGTAGACCATGAACATATTGGGGAATTCGGGGACCGTGATGCCCAGGTAGGCGTGGGCGCCGCCGTCCCACGCGTCGCTCAGGTTGCGGCCGCCGCGCCCCCGGATCTTCATGGGCCACAGGAATTCCGTGCCCTTGAAGCCGGTGCCGTAGATGATGACGTCGGCCTCGTGCAGCACGCCGTCGGCGGTGCGGACGCCCTCGGGGACGATCTCGCTGATGGCGGTGGTCTCCACGTGCACATTGGGCTGGGTGAGGGCCGGGAAGTAGTCGTTGGAGAACAGTCCGCGCTTGCAGCCGATGGGGTAGTTGGGGGTGAGCTTGGCGCGCAGCTCCGGATCGGCGACCTTCACCTCCAGATGCTTCTCGGCGATCCGCGCGACCGCGCGCACGATGCCGGGGAACTCGACCATCCCCAGCGATATGAACTCGGCGAGCAGCCACCACGAAAGGCGTTCGGCCTTCGGCATTCCCGGAATCGAGATGAGGATCCGCTGATGCACCGGCTTGTAGTCGGTGTCGAACTTGGGCAGCACCCAGGCGGCGGTGCGCTGGAAGACGGTCAGATGAGCGGCCCGCGGCTGGATCTCGGGAATGTACTGGATCGCGCTGGCCCCGGTCCCGATGCAGGCCACCCGCTTGCCGGCCAGTTCGACCCCGTGATCCCACCGCGCCGAATGGAAGGACTCCCCGCCGAACACCTCGATGCCCGGAATCGGCGGCATGGCCGGGCGCGACAGCTGTCCGACGGCCGGGACCAGCACATCCGCGCTGCGCGTCACGCCGTCGGCGGTGCGCACCGTCCACTGCCCGGTCGTCTCGTCGAACTCCGCCTCGGTGACCTCGGTCCCGAACACGATGTGGTCCGGCAGCCGATGCCGCTCGGCGATCCCGCGCATGTACGCCCAGATGTCCTCGCGCGTCGAATACCGCTGCCGCCACTTCGGTCTGGGCTCGTGTGCGAACGAGTACAGCGGCGACGGCACATCGCAGGCCGCCCCGGGGTAGGTGTTCTCCCGCCATACCCCGCCCAGGTCGGCCGCCTTCTCCAGGATGGTGAACTCGCGGAAGCCATTGCGCTGCAACTCGATCGCCATGCCGAGCCCGCCGAATCCGGCGCCGATGATGATGACGGACGGCATTGTGGTGCTCCTCACATCGAAGACTCTTCTCACTGTAGGAGCGAGCGTTCGATTTGGTGGGCGACCGGATCGAGAATTTCGGCCATAATCAGGCTATGGGCACGGTGCAGGAGGCGGGGATTCGCGACTGGAATTTCCCGCGCGGCGTGGCGAGTGTCGCCCTCATGGTCGGATTCGCCCGCGAGCACGGGGTCCCGGCCGCCCGCATGCTGCAGGGCAGCGGGTTGAACGAGAAGCAGCTGGCCAATCCGGACGAGCAGATCGACGCGCACACCGAACTGGCGGTGATCCGGAACCTGGTGCGCGAACTGGGTGCCCGCCCCGATCTCGGGCTGGAGGTGGGCCGGCGGTACCGCATCACCACCTTCGGCATCTTCGGCTTCGCCTGCGTCAGCAGTCCCACCCTCGGTGAGGCCATCTCCCTCGCCCTGCGCTACCTGGAGCTCAGCTTCACCTTCTGTATTCCGGCGGCCCGCTGGCGGCCGGGTGAATTCGTGGCCCGCATCCACGACGAGCGGGTGCCCGCCGACGTCCGCCGCTTCCTGGTGGAACGCGACGTCACCGCCATGTTCCAGATGCTGTCGGACCTGATGGGTCACCGCGTCGAACTGCTGCGCGCCGACTTCGATTTCGAGCCACCGCCCGACCTCCGCCTCTACACCGAAATCTACGGGCTGACACCGAATTTCGAGGCCGAGCACAACGTGTTCAGCATGGATCCGGCGATCCTGGAGCAGCCGCTGCCGCAGGCCAACGAGCACACCTGGGCCATGTGCCTGGCGCAGTGCACCGAACTGGTCTCCCGCCGCCGCGCCCGCACCGGCATCGCCGCCGAGGTGCGGGAGCTGCTGGTGCCGCGCGGCGGCCTGGACGGTTTCGCGGTGCCGCCCGGAATCGATTCGGTGGCAAGGGATCTCAATATGAGCACCCGCACCCTGCGCCGCCACCTGGACGCCGCGGGCACCAGCTACCGGCAGCTGCTGGACGAGGTGCGGCGCGCGCTGGCCGAGGAAATGCTCACGGCCACACCGCTGTCGGTGAGCGATGTGGCGATCCGGCTCGGCTACGCGGAGGCGTCCACCTTCATTCACGCCTTCAAACGCTGGACCGGCACCACGCCCTCGGCCTACCGGCGCGGCGCGCTCACTCCGTCGGTTCGCTGAGCCAGCCGCCCATGGCGATGGGCCGGAACATCGACAGCAGCCGGCCGTCGGTAATGGAGTGGAAGATCATCGACGGGTCGGGCGCGAAGTCGATCGGCACGTGTCCCGGTGCGGCCGTTTCCCATTCGCAGCCGATGGTGGAGGAGACACTCGGCGCCACGATCAGCGGCTTGCCCGCGAACTGGGTCATGAGCCCGGCGTGCACGTGGCCGGTGAGGACGGCGGCGATGCGGTCGTCGCCCGCCACGATCTCGGCCAGGCGCTCCGGATTGGTGAGCCGGATGGGATCCACGACGGTGGACTGCACCGGCACCGGCGGATGATGCATGGCCACCAGCACCACCTCATCGTCGGGGGCGGCCGCCAGGACCTCGGTGAGGAAGTCGTAGGTCTCGTCCTCGAGCAGGCCCTCCGGTTTGCCGGGGATGCTGGAGTCCAGCAGGGCCAGGGTCACGCCGTCGATCCGGTAGGACTGGTTGATGGGTCCGGTGCCCGAGGTGGCGGGGAAGAGCACGCTGCGCATATTGGCGCGGTCGTCGTGATTGCCGGGCAGGATCAGCACGGGCAGATCGGCGGTCAGGGCCGCGCGCGCCTGCTGGTACTCCTCCACATCGCCTTCGTCGGCGATGTCCCCGGTGACGATGATGACGTCGGGTCGCTGCGGCAGCTCGGCGAGAAAGGCCATCACCCGTTCGGCGCGTTCGACATTGCGGGCGCCCATATTGAAATGGGTGTCACTGAGCTGAGCCAGCAGAACCATCGGCGTTCGCTTTCTGTGAAGGGCAGCATCATTGCGCCCGGCTGTGCCGCCGCACCGCGGTCACCCCAATCAGGCTAAATGACCTGCCCTGATGCGGTCTCGGTGAGACCCGCCACCCAATATAGCGAAGTCGTATCAGTAACCGGTCGATGTGGTGCGGGTCATGAGTTCGCCTGCGCTGCTCAACAGTTGCCGCGGATCGGTGGTGACCGGGGTGTCGCCGATCCGCCAGAAGTCGGCGCCGGGCTCGGCCTCCAGTTCGAGTGTGCCGGTGGGACGCCAGGACGCGTCCAGGGTCAGACGCCACGAATGCAGATGGGTGCGGGGAAATGCGCCGGACCGGTCGAACAGCGGGTCGCCGACGATGGGATGACCGATCCAGGCCAGGTGCACGCGAATTTGATGCCGCCGCCCGGTGATCGGGCGCAGTACCAGCACGGTATGGGAATCGGTGCGGGCCAGGGTGGTGAATTCGGTGACCGACGGATAGCTCTTGCCCGCCGCCACGTCCTGCTCGTCGACCAGCCAGGTGTCGCCCGCGCGGTGAATGCTCTCGCGGGGCGCGGCGATTCGCACCCGGTTCTTGCGGCCCACACTCAGCGGCAGGTCGATGACGCCGTGGTCGGGCAGGCCCGTGGAGGCGGTGACGGCCAGGTACGTCTTCTCCGCGGTGCGCTTGTTGAACTGCCGGGTGAGCTGCCCGTGCGCGGGCAGCTCCTTGGCCAGCAGGACGAGACCCGAGGTGACCTTGTCGATCCGGTGCACCGGATACAGCGTCTCGCCCTGCGCCGCGGCCATTTCCACGATGTCGGTGTCGTGGCGTTCGCCCGTCACCGAGATCCCGGCCGGCTTGTTCAGAGCCAGGACCGCCTCGTCCTCGAGGATCAGGCACTCGGTGCGCAGTTCGGGCCACGATGTTTCCACGCGGACCAGCGTAATGAGGCCCGGCGCGGCCCCGTGCCACGAGGCGTCAGGCGACGGCTCGCTCCAGCTCGGCCAAGCCGTTCTCCAGGTGGTCGGTCATGCGATCGAGATCCGGCACGGTGCGGCGGCAGCCGACCAGGCCGAAATCCAGATTGTCGCCATTGGTGGTCAGCGTGATGTTCATGGCCTGCGATTCGAACGGAATCGACAGCGGGTAATTGGCGTCCAGGCGCGCACCCTGCATATAGACCGGTTTGCGCGGCCCGGGCACATTCGAGATCACCAGGTTGAACGGCATGCGCGGCAGTGCTTCGAAGCCAGGTAGTAGCGACACCCCGAACGGTGTCATCAGCGCGGCCGACAGCAGCATGGCCTCCAGCTTCGGCAATTGCGTGAACACCCGTTTGGCGTCGCGCATGGAGGTGCTGATGGTTTCCAGCCGGACCGCCGGATCCTCGATGTGGGTGCCGAGGTTGGTCAGGCAGGCCGCCACCAGATTGCCCTCGGAGGTATCGGATTCGGCGGCGCTGCGAATGTTGACCGGCACCATGGCGATCAGTGGCTCGTCCGGCAGTGCGTCACGCTCGAGCAGATAGGCGCGCAGCGCGGCGGCGCTCATGGCCAGCACGATGTCGTTGACGGTGGCCCCGGTGGCCAGCCGGACGGCATTGATCCGCTCCAGCGGCCAGGATCGCACCGCGATGCGCCGGGCCCCGCCGATGGAGGTGTTGAGCACGGTGCGCGGGGCGGTCATGGGCAGGGTGAGCCGTCCGTCGATGGCGCCCCGCAACGGCGCGGCGATCGATCCGGTGGCGCGCAGGATCCGCGGCACCGCCCGGCGCAACTGCGTCCAGGGGCTTTCGGTTTCGGGGCTGTCGTCGCGCGGCACCGGCGCCGTGCCCCACGGGACGGTGAGCCGGCTGTCGAACGGGTCGTCGGTGAGGGTGCGCTGCAGCAGCCGCATGGCCGAGACGCCGTCGATGAGAGCGTGGTGCATCTTCACGTAGACCGCGAAGCGGCCGTCGGACAGGCCCTCGATGAGCCGGGCCTCCCACAGTGGGCGGTGCCGGTCCAGCAGAATGCCGTGCAGGCGCTCGGTGAGGTCCAGCAGATCACCCATGCCGCCGGGCGCCGGCAGCGCGGAACGCCGCAGGTGGTAACCCAGATCCACGGTCTCTGCGTGGGACCAGGCGAGGCTGGAGAAGCCGCCCAGCAGTCGACTCGGTTTGCGCCGGAATCGGGTGCGGACATCGGTTTTCGCGGCCATCGCCTCGAAGAGTTCGTGGGTGAACTCGGGGCCCGCGTCGACGGGCGGTTCGAACAGCTGCAGACCGCCCACGTGCATGGGATGCTCGCGGGATTCGATGGCCAGGAAGATCGCGTCGAGAGGGTTGAGCAGGTCCATGGGAGCCGCCTTAGCCGGGTGGGGCACAACTGCCCGGAGCGGATACGGTGCGGCGACGCTGCCCCCCGCTGCGTTAACGGTTAATCAGGCTATCACTCTATATGATTCAGCCCACATCGACCTGTTGGCGCAAACTCCCAGCTCTGCACGGCGTGTCCGCTATCGAGGCGCGAGTTCGGCCGCCCGCCACGGGACTTCCCGCTCGGTGTCGGCTCGCGACGCGAAGGTCATGGCGACGATCGTGCGGCGGCCGTGCGCGAAGGGGTGTACCCGGTGCAGGGTGGTGTCGGCGCGCATCAGGTAGAGGTCGCCGGGCTGTATTTCCCACGAGTGGATCGGATTGCGGGTCAGGGTCCGGTATATGTCGGCGTGGTCCCAGTCGCGGCGGGTGTGCGCCACCGTCTGCACGAAGCCGCCGTCCGCCAGCGGCGGGCACTCCACCACCAGGACGAGGGCGAAAGCGTAGTCGTCCCAATGCCATTGGTCGACCGAGTCGTCGTGGTGCAGGCGGCTGACGCGGTAGCGCTCGGCCTCGGGGCAGGCCAGGACCGGTTCGGCGGCGACCACGGAAAGGCTGTGCCGCAAGGGTTCACAGTCGTAGAGCTGCGGGATGCAGGAGGCGTGGGCGGCCACCTCCTGCTCGGTCAGCTCGACCTGCTGCCGGGCCAGGCCCTCGCCCTCGGGCAGCAGGTCGCCCCATTGTTTGTGATGATCGAGCAGGGTCAGCGCCTCGGCGGCGAGGACCCGTTTGACCCGGTGCGGGAGCAGAAATCCCAGCCGTGCGATTCCGGTCTCCGCCAACCGGTTCCGCGCGTGGTGCAACGCCGAGGGATCCACTCCCCTCAGGTGCCGTAGGGCGATGTCCACCGTGCTGTGAGCCGGCATCGCGCACGTCCCTTCACCCGGCCGTCGCGAACGGCCCACTGCCGAAAAGACCGGGTCGTGACCCGGGCGACCCGGTCTCAATTGTATTCCGTTGCCCGGCAACGACTATGGAATCGGGTTGCCAGTTGATCACGATCTGGAACGGCTGCCGCCGCCCGGACGCGCCGAATCCGCCCGATTTCGCCCGGGCGCCCCCGGCGGCGCGGTAGCTTGATATTCGCTATGGCGGATTACGGGCATGAGCTCCGGTTCGGGATCTTCGTGCCGCCCGAGGCGGCGCGCGGGCGTCTGCTGCTGCGCCTGGTGCGTCACGCCGACGAGTCCGGGCTGGAAGTGCTGGCGGTGCAGGATCATCCGTATCAGCCCGCCTTCCTGGACACCTGGACCCTGCTGTCCTATCTGGCCGGCGTCACCCGCAACCTCACCCTCATGCCCGCGGTCGCGAACCTCCCGCTGCGCCCGCCCGCGGTGCTGGCCCGCAGTGCCGCCAGCCTGGACCTGCTCAGCGGCGGCCGGGTCGAACTGGGCCTGGGCGCCGGCGCGTTCTGGGACGCCATCGAGACCATGGGCGGCACCCGCCGCAGTCCCGGCCAGGCCCTCGCCGCGTTGCGCGAGGCCATCGCGGTCGTTCGCGCGCTGTGGGGTGAGGGTGAACGCTCGCAGCTGGCCGGCCAGTTCTATCCGCTGCGCGGCGCGAAACCCGGTCCGCGCCCGGCCCATCCGATCGGCATCTGGCTCGGCGTCTACGGTCCCCGCGCCCTGCGCCTGACCGGCGAACTGGCCGACGGCTGGCTCGGCAGCGTCGGCTACGCCCCGCCCGCCACCCTGACCACCATGATGACCGCCATCGACGCCGCCGCGCGCGGGGCGGGTCGCGTTCCGGCCCTGATCCGCCGCGCCTACGTCATCGACCCGACCATGACGCCCGGCCAGCTCACGGAAGTGGCCCTGGCCCACGGTATCAGCGAATTCCTGCTCCCCGTCGACCCCGGCGGCGACCGCGCCACACACCATTTCGCCACCGAGACGGTGCCCGCGGTCCGGTCCGCGGTCGCCTCGGCGCGCGCCGGTCACCCGGTTGTCTAGCCCCGGAGACAGCTATCTGGCCCCGAAGAATCGGTTGTGCATGATCTGGCGGATGGGGGAGAGCAGTCCGTCGAAGGTCACCCGGTCCGAGCGGACGGTGTGCAGGCTGGCGTCGCCGCGCCTGGGGTCCTCGCAGATGACGCGCAGCTTCTTGGCGTTGCTGTGCACCGCGCCGAGCGTCAGGGTGGCGGTGCCGTCGGCGCCGACGATGCCCCACGGACCGCTGATATCGGACGCCGCGATCTGGCACTTGTTGTCCGGCTTCTCGCCGGTGACCCGGGCGGTCACCTCGGTGCGGCCCTGGATCACGGCCTTGGGTTCGCCATGGGCATCGGTGGCGGCACCCACGGCGAGCACGGTGCCGAGGCTGCCGACCACGGCGACGGTGAGAACGCGGGTGCGCAGTGATCGAGACATAGCACCGATATTGGACCCTGCCTCGTGAGTATTTCGTGATGGCGCGGGATGAACTGCCAATGAACAACGCACCAAACCTGTTCGAGACCGCCATCGACGCGCAGGGTTGCCCTGCAGTATCTTGCATTCCAATCGCTGTTCACCCCGACCGGAGTGTTTTCGGCGAGGATCGATTTGCTGTCGGTACGCTGTGCGCCGTTCTATGTGCCCTGATTGGTAGAGCTGGACGGAACCCTCCCGAGGAGGATGTGGTGACTGCAGTTGCTCCAAAGCCCGAACAGAATCTCGAGGCGATCCGCCCGTATCCGCCGCGACACGGTCCCAAGGGCTCGTTCGTCCTCAAGGTGATCACCACAACCGATCCCAAGATGCTCGGGATGATGTACCTGACCACGGCCATCAGCTTCTTCCTGATCGGTGGTCTGATGGCGCTGCTCATGCGCGCCGAGCTGGCCCGGCCGGGTATGCAGTTCCTCTCGACGGAACAGTTCAACCAGCTGTTCACCATGCACGGCACGATCATGCTGCTCTTCTATGCCACCGCCATCGTGTTCGGATTCGCGAATGTGGTGCTGCCGCTCGAGATCGGCGCGCCCGACGTGGCGTTCCCGCGCCTGAACGCGCTCAGCTACTGGCTGTACCTGTTCGGCGGCACCATGGCGACCGCCGGCTTCCTCACCCCGGGCGGTGCGGCCGACTTCGGCTGGACCGCCTACACGCCGCTGTCGGACATCGTGCACGCCCCGGGCGTGGGCGGCGACCTGTGGATTCTGGGTCTGGCCGTCTCCGGCCTGGGCACCATCCTCGGTGGCGTCAATATGATCACCACCGTGGTCTGCCTGCGCTGCCCGGGCATGACGCTGTTCCGGATGCCGGTGTTCGTCTGGACCATCCTGGTGACGAGTTTCCTTGTCCTGATTGCCTTCCCGATCCTCACGGCCGCCCTGTTCGCGCTGGCCTTCGACCGCCACCTGGGCGGGCACATCTACGATCCGTCGAACGGCGGCAGCATCCTCTTCCAGCATTTGTTCTGGTACTTCGGGCATCCCGAGGTGTACATCGTCGCGCTGCCGTTCTTCGGGATCATCTCCGAAGTCATCCCGGTGTTCTCGCGCAAGCCGATCTTCGGCTACACCACCCTGGTCTACGCGACCTTCGCCATCGCGGCGCTGTCGATCGCGGTGTGGGCACACCATATGTACGCGACGGGCGCGGTGCTGCTGCCGTACTTCTCGTTCATGACCTTCCTCATCGCGGTGCCGACCGGTGTGAAGTTCTTCAACTGGATCGGCACCATGTGGCGCGGTCAGCTCACCTTCGAGACGCCCATGCTGTTCGCGGTCGGGTTCATCGTCACCTTCCTCTTCGGTGGTCTGTCGGGTGTCATCCTGGCCTCGCCGCCGCTGGACTTCCACGTGTCCGACACCTACTTCGTGGTCGCGCACTTCCACTACGTGCTCTTCGGCACCATCGCCTTCGCCACCTATGCCGGCATCTACTTCTGGTTCCCGAAGATGACCGGCCGCATGCTCGACGAGCGCCTGGGCAAGTGGCACTTCTGGACCACCTTCCTCGGCTTCCACGCCACCTTCCTGGTCCAGCACTGGCTGGGTGCGCAGGGCATGCCGCGCCGGTACGCCGACTACCTGCCCAGCGACGGATTCACCACGCTGAACACCGTTTCCACCATCGGGTCCTTCATCCTGGGCGCGTCGGTGCTGCCGTTCGTGTGGAACGTCTTCAGCTCCTACCGCTACGGCGAGGTCGTGACCGTGGATGACCCGTGGGGCTACGGCAACTCCCTCGAGTGGGCCACCTCCTGCCCGCCGCCGCGGCACAACTTCTACGAGCTGCCGCGCATCCGCTCCGAGCGCCCGGCCTTCGAACTGCACTACCCGCACATGAGCGAGCGCATGCGCGCGGAGGCGCATGTGGGGTGGGGCTCGAGGCAGCACGCGGTGGAGGAGTTCGAGAAGGCTCCCAGCTAGCTCGTTCCGCACGTCGGGCGCGGCGGCCGTCTCCGGACGGCCGTCGCGCTTTTTTTGTGCGCTGAAGAGAAAAATTTTAGGTTTGACATAGAGAGAGCATTGAGGATAAATTTAGGTCTTACATAGAAATGTCGGCGGAAGCGCCGGGTCTCACCGAAAGGCACTGCCAGTGCGCAAGATTCAGTTTTCCGGCCGTAGTCCCGTCGTCGTCACCGCCGCCGAGCTCGTGCCCGGCCCGGGCCAGCTGCTGGTGCGCACCGAGCTGGCGGGCGTCCACCTCGGGCTGGTGCGCATGCTGCAGCGGGACGGCGGCCCCGACGGCGGTGAGATCGTCGGCACCGTGGTGGCGGCCGGACCGGACCTCACCGACTGGGCGGGCAAGCGGGTCGGTGGTGTGGTCTTCGAGGGGGCCTACGCCGAATATGCCCTCGCCGCACCGCAATTGATGTCCGAGATCCCCGCCGGGGTGGATGCCGCAGACGCGCTCACGCTGGTGCGGGGCGGCGTCATCGCCCTGGGCCTGCTGCGGACGGCACGGTTCGCCGCCGGGGAGTCGGTGCTGGTCACCGGCGCGGCCAGCGGGGTCGGGCATCTGGCCGTCCAGCTGGCCCGGGTGCTGGGGGCGGTGCGGGTGATCGCGGCCGTCGGCAGCCTGGACAAGGCCGAGTTCCTGCGCGACTGCGGCGCGGACGAGGTCGTCACCTACGCGGACGCCTGGACCGAGCGGGTGGACATCGTCCTCGACGGCGTCGGCGGCGACATGGCGCAACGCTGCGTGGACATCCTCGGCCCGCACGGTCGACTGATCGCCTTCAGTGCGTTCGGCGGAAATATCGACGCGGGCAGCCTGCTCGGCGAGCTGAAGACCGTCGGCGGCTTCTCGATGGGCCTGCTCAGCCGCACCCGGACCGATCTGCTGGAGGGGTGGCGTACAGAACTGTGGAACCTGCTGGCGTGTGGGCGAATTCGTCCGCGCCACACCATTCTTCCGCTCGACGAGATGGATGCCGCACTCGAGCTCATCGAGACCCGCGGCAATCGGGGCCGGGTCGCGGTGCGCATCGCCTGAAGTCGGGGCGCACCCTCGGAAGCGGGTGCGCACCCCGGCGATCCGTCAGGGGCGAGGCCAGGGCCGCCCGTCGAGGCGCTCGATATCGGTGTTGAAGCGTTCGAGATAGCTCGCGAAGGCGGCCACGTCGTCGGCGGACCAGTTCATCATGACGCGGTCGAGGCCCTCGGTATTGGCCTGACGCTCGGCCTCCAGGGCCTGTTCGCCGGTGTCGGTGATGCGGAATTTGCGGGCGATGCCGCCGATGGGGTCGGGGATGCGGTCGACCAGTCCGGCGCGCAGCAGGGCGGCGGTCTGCCGGTTGACGGTCGAGGTGTCGAGGCCGAAGGCCTCGGTGAGCTGTCCGATGGACATCGGTCCCTCGACGCTGAGGCGGCTGAGCAGAACGTAGGCGCTGCGATCGAGGCGGGTGCCGTCGCGGCGGTAGCGGGCGGCAATGGAGTAGCGGCCGAGCAGCATGGTCTCGAATTCCACGCGGGCCGTAGGTTTTTCGGACGAGACCGGATTTCCGGACGAATCCGCGGGCTGTCCCATGCCGTCCTTTCGTCGCGAGCTGCGGAATCTGTCTATCACAGCGGGAAGAGTGATCGCCGTCCTGGCACCGGCCCGTCCCCTGATCATTCGTCCTTTGCGGCACGAGTCGAATAGCAGCGGACTTGCTGTTGCGGTGCGATACTGTCCGAATTCGGAGCGCGAAACTGCCGCTCTCCGGCGCAATCCACAGGTCTCGACTCCGGCAGGGACAAAGCTTGGCGATTCTCCGGATATTTGCGAGACCGCAACGACGTTCGCCGGTAGCTCTACCGACTCGCCCTACGATTGGCAACGGCAGCTACGACGGTGGAACGACACCAGCACGGCCGTCGCGCTGACGCTACCCCAGCTGCTCAACCGCGCTGATCTGACGGAAGTGGCTGCCGCCCGGCCGATTTCGCCGGGCGGCTACCCGATCCGCTCACGCCTGCTGGGTCGGCAGGACCACCACCTGGCGCAGGTTCACGTGCGCCGGACGGCTGACGGTGTAGGCGATCAGATCGGCGATATCGTCCGCGCGCAGCGACTCCATGAACCCGAACATGCCGTCCAGCTCGCCACTGAGCTCGGCATTGTCGATGTGGCTGCCGAGTTCGGTGTCGGTGAGGCCGGGCTCGATATTGGTGATGCGCACCTTGCGTGCGCCGAGCTCGGTGCGCAGCGTCGCCGACAGCTGGGTGATGGCGGCCTGGGTGGCGCCGTACACCGCGTAGCCGGGGAAGGCCACGTGCGCGCCGATCGAGGAGATGTTGACCAGGTCGGCGGTGCGGCCCGCGTCCGCGGCGGCCAGCAGGTCCGGCAGGAAGGCGCGGATCATGCGCAGGCGCCCGGCCACATTGGTCTCCAGCATGCGGGTCCACTCGTCCTCGCGGCCGTCGGTGATCGGGTTGGGCAGCATGACGCCCGCCGAGTTCACCACCAGGTCGACCGGGCCGAACGCGGCGTGCACCGCGTCCGCCGCGGCGGTCACGCTCGCCGAGTCGGTGACGTCCACCGGCACCGCCAGCGCGATCCCGCCCTCGGCTTCGATCTTGGCGGCCAGGGTGTCGAGACGGTCCGCGCGCCGCGCCAGCAGTGCCACCCGGGCCCCGTTGCGGGCCAGCAGCAGTGCGGTGGCCTCGCCCATGCCGCTGGCGGCTCCGGCAATGACGGCGGTGCGGCCGGACAGGTTCTCGTAGCTCATGTCGAATGCTCCTTCGCTCTCTGCGTGTGCATTCATCCTGCGAGCGCGCGCGATCGGCAACGAGGGTTGCGGTTTTCCTGGGTCTGCCGGTACCAGGATGGGTTCGTACGCTGGACCCCATGCAGAACGATCTCGGCGACTTCCTGCGCTCGCGCAGCTGGCCGGGGTGATATATCGGTTACGCACTCCTTGGACTTGCGCCGAGACAGTTGAACCCGACCTTCACCAAGGGTTCCATGCCGGACCGGCACGGTCTCGAGCAGCGAACGACCTTACACGCCAGCAGAATTGGATCAGTTCGCAGCACTCGGGCACGCCGGATAGGGCCGTGCTCACGATCTGCGTCGGCTAGCGGATCGGCACTGTCACGCCGGGCGATGAGGGCTCCCCGTGCAGGATCAGATGGCTCGGAGTGACGTCTTTCTTTTTGCCCATATCGTCATTCTTGTTGCCTTCTTTATCGGGGAGTTCGAAGGCCAGCGGAATCGTGGTAGTGGTGCCGGGAGCGAGCTGGTGGAACTCGCCGTTGTACGGGTGAAGCCTCGCTGTGGCGGTTGCATCGGGGGCTACCGAGCGGCCGTCGACGGTGATCAGGCGCTGAGCGGCGATGGTGAACAGTTGCTGGCGTCCGGATATGTTCGTGACCGTCAGTGTCACGATGGTGTAGACGCGGTCTGCGTTCGCCGGGGCGGTGATAACTACTCCGGAAACCACATCGCTCACGGTGAAGGCGAAACTGCCGTCGTACACCGTGTGCGCCGGGTCTGCGGGCTGACTGCCGATCGTGAACGGCGGCGGACCGGACGCTGTTGTCGCCGAGGAAGAGGGCTGCGCCGGGATGCTCGTACCTGGGCCCGACCCGGTGTCGAGGCCGCTGGTAAACAGCCACAGAATCACCGCAGCGATGAGTGCAATCCCGGCCGCCGCCGATATCCATTTGGGTCCCAAAGGATTTCGTCGTGGATCGGAATGTGCGGCAGGGGCAGGTGAGGATGCGTGGGACTGGTGCGTCACTGGGTGAGTCGCCGCCGGGCCGGTGGCAGTTATGACGCGGGTCGGCGGGCTGGGGCCGGGGGCTGCCGAGTCCAGGATCGGTGGGGGCGGTCGTGCCGGTGCAGGCAGGTCCAGGGCGGCTCGCGCGGCAGCGGCGAATTCTCCCGCGCTTGCGTAGCGATTGTCCGGGTTCTTGGCCATGCCGCGGGCGATCACATCGTCGAGCGCGGTCGGGACAGCAGGGGCAGCCTGCGAGGCGTGCGGTGGTTCGGACATCAAATGCGCGTGCATCTGCTGTGCCGGGTTGCCGCTGAAGGGCGGATGCCGGGTGAGGGCTTCGTAGAGTACACAGGCCAGTGAATAGATATCGGAGCGCGCGTCGAGCGTGCCGGTGAACCGCTCCGGTGCCATATATTCCAACGTGCCCACGACCAGACCGGTGGCTGTGAGTGCGGTGCTGTCGGCGGCGCGGGCGATACCGAAGTCGATCAGGTACACGAAACCGGTAGTGTGCTCGAGGATATTGCCCGGCTTGACATCCCGATGGATAAGTCCCGCCGCGTGTGCGGCATCCAGCGCCTCGGCTGCCTGGGCGATGACCTCCACAGCCCGAGCCGGAGCCATGGTGCCTGACCGCAGGCGCGCGGCCAGGTCGATGCCTTCGATGTAGGCCATCTCCAGGAACAGATGCCCGTCGATTTCACCGAAGGCGCGAATGGGCACGATATGCGGGTGGTGCAGCTGAGCCCCCAACCGAGCCTCTCGCTCGAAGCGACGCCGATAGCCCTGATCTGCCGAGTTCGCGGCAGACAACACCTTCACCGCTACGGTGCTGCCGGTACGGTCGCGCGCCAGCCATACCTCGCCCATGCCGCCACTTCCCAGCAAGCGTTCGAGACGATAGGTCCCGAACGAGCCGCCGTGCTGCCCGGACATGCTCTGACCGTACCCCCGGAACAGACCGCTGCACGACCGCGACGGCACCGGGTGTACACAGCGCCCGCTACCGGATGCCCTATCGCAGCGATGACCCTGGGAAACCTTGACAGACGTGGAATCTGAGTGTGGATATGAAACGGGTTGTCGACGCCTACGGTGGCTACGACGTGACCGGTGGCCGGGTTATCCGGTACTTGCCGATATCCAGGAGCTCCGACGGGTCGGTATTGCGCTCGGCCGATCGGATACGAGACAAGCGGCCGCGATAGAAGCCGAGCACCGTATCGCGTGCCTCCGTACCAGGATGGGTTCGTACGCTGGACCCCATGCAGAACGATCTCGGCGACTTCCTGCGCTCGCGCCGCTCCCGCATCCAGCCCGCGGACGCGGGGCTGCGCGAATACGGCCGCCGCCGGGTCCCCGGCCTGCGCCGTGAGGAGGTGGCGCAGCTGGCCGGGGTGAGCGTCGACTACTACATCCGCCTGGAACAGGGCCGCGGCAAACATGTTTCGGATGCCGTGCTCGACGCGGTCGCCCGTGCCCTGCGGCTGAGTGATCAGGAGCGGCTGCACCTGTACGCGCTGGCCCGGCCGGGCGGCACCGTCGACGCACATTCGACCACCGTGTCCAGCGTCTACAGCGACACCGTCCACCCCGGTGTCCGGCTGGTGCTCGACGCCCTCACCGCGCCCGCCTTCGTGCTGGGGCGGCGCATGGATGTGCTGGCCTGGAATACCCTGGGCGACTTGGTATCCGGCTTCTCGCGCATACCCGCCGCGGAACGCAACCAGGCGCGTTACCTGTTCCTGGATCCCGCCGCATCCACCTTCTATCCCGACTGGGAGACGGTGGCCGGCGAGACCGTCGCGTTCCTGCGGCGCGATGCGGGACTGCATCCCGACGATCCGCGGGTGGCGGCGCTGGTCGGGGAACTCTCCGCCCGCAGCGCGGTCTTCCGGCGGCTGTGGGCCGCGCATCCGATCAAGGAGAAGACGCGCGGCGCCAAGCTGATTCAACATGCCGAGGCAGGGCGGCTGGAACTCGGCTACGAAACCCTCGCGCTGCCGGGCGATCCCGATCAGCTGCTGGTCGTGTACACCGCCGCGCCGGAGTCACCGGCCGCGGCGGCGCTGGCCCGGCTCGCCGGGCCGCACTCCGTGCGTGCCTGAACCAGCGGTCGACTCTCAGTTCGTGGCAATGGATTTGCGGTGCACCGGGCCGTGTGCGTCCTGGCAGTGCGGGACGTGGTCGTGCTCGGTGTCCGGGCATTCCGCGTGGTCGGTGTAGTCGACCTGGAGCACGCTGTGATCGATGTGGTGCTTGTCGGAGAGCATGCCGGCGACCGCGGCGCGCACCGCCTGGCTGTCGGTGCCGGGCGCGACCAGGATGTGCGCCGACAGCGACGGGGTACCGGAGGTGATCTCCCAGATGTGCAGGTCGTGCACCTCGATGACGCAGTCCACCTCGGCCATCTCCCGGCCGATCTCGATCGGGTCGAGGTGGGCGGGCGCGGCCTCGAGGAAGATGCGGCCCGAGGCGCGGACCAGGCTGACGCCGGCTTTCACCATGAGCACCACCACGATCAGGGTGGCGATGCCGTCGGCGCGGGCGAAGCCGGTGAGCATGATGATCAGACCGGCGACCGCGGTGGCGATGAAGGCGAAGAGGTCGTTGAGGATGTGCTGATACGCGCCCTCGACATTGAGACTGGTCCGGTTGGCGCGGCTGATCATCCAGCCGGCCAGCACGTTCACCACGATGCCGACCAGCGCGGTGGCCAGCACCAGGCCACCGGTCACCTCGGGCGGGTTGATCAGGCGGCGGACGGCCTCGTAGGTGAGCCAGGCCGCCAGGCCCAGCAGGGTCAGGCCATTGGCCTGGGCGGAGAGGATCTCGGCGCGCTTCCAGCCGTAGGTCATGCGGCCCGCGGCGGGCCGGGCCGCCAGCCGGATGGCCCACAGCGCCAGCACGATCGAGGCCGCGTCGGTGAGCATGTGGGCGGCGTCGGAGAGCAGTGCCAGCGAGCTGGCGACCAGACCGACCACGACCTCACCGAGCAGGAACGCCACGATGACTGCCAGCGCGCCGGCCAGCCAGCGCTTGTCGCTGTCGGCGGTCGCGCCGTGTGCATGTCCGGCGTGGTCATGCCCGTGTGAATGCTCGTGCCCGCCCATAACCCTCCTTCGTGTAGTGCCCGACGAACACCATATGCATGAATCGCTATGTATGCAATGTTTGTGACACGTCCGATTCGGGTGGTTTGCCCGGAGAAAGCTCCGCCCTCTTCATGAGAGGTCGCGGAACGTCATGAGGAACCCGGCGAACGCGATCACGAACAATGCGACGAACCCGGCTGCCCGCAGCCACAGCCAGGGCCAGTCCCGGACCCACAGCCCGGTGAGCATGACCCCGACCAGCATCAGCGCCCCATAGAACGGCGTCCGCTGCGGATGGCGACCCATAGCTCCTGCATACGCCTGTTGCGGGGATCGAGCACTCGCGGCACGCCGGGTTCGCGCGGGATCGGTTCGCCTACTACTGCGCCGCGGGCGTCCCGCATCGCTGGTGGGCGCACACGCCCGAGATCACGACACGGCCGGTGTCGGTGGCCGACGCGCTGGTGATTCGCCGGCGGCCGCACCGTTCCAGGCTGACAGCGCCCCGTCCGAGGGCCGAAAAGCCTAGAATCACAAGGGTGGACGCAATTCTGACAACCATCGGTGTGGTCGTGGTTATCGGCATCTCCGGCGCGGCCTATGCCGCATTTCTGTTGCTACGCGGTCGTAAATAGTTCGGGGGCAACGGGTTCGGCGTTGCCGGGCGGTCAACTCTGGACTCGGGGCCAGGGGTAGAAGGCCAGGTGGATGAGCAGCACCACCAGTGCGGCCAGCAGGATGGCGGCGATCGGGTGGGCGCGGCGCTCCAGGTAGCCGATGGTGCGAAACAGGGTGGGGAAGGGCACATCTCGGCTGAAGAACATGGCCAGAATGCTGGGCACGATGACCCACATCAGGGCGATCAGTCCGTAGAGGACGTACGCACCCAGGTAGGACTGCGGGTGCATGCCGCGGTCGGTGGCGGCGAACAGGACACCGAAGACGAAGGTGCCCACCGCGGCCAGCAGATACCCCGCGCCCAGCAGGGTGATCGGCGAATACGGGTTGGTGACACGGCCGTTCACGGTGAGGGTGCGCCCGGCGACCAGCTGTGGAGTGGGCTCGGGCGGGGTGGCCAGTTGCGGGACAGCGTAATACGCCAGCAGCACGATCACCGACACGACGATGAGCCGGACGAACGAGTGCTGAGTCTCCAGATGTCCGATGGTGTTCGAGATGGTCGGCCAGCTCGCCAGTCCGAAGACCGACGCCAGCTCCGAGGTGGCGATCGCCAATCCCGCGAGGCCCCACATGCAATAGCCCCAGAATTCCACCGAGCGCCCCGCCGCTGTCGGTACGGCCGCGCTGCCGACATCCTCCGTCATGCTGCCGTTGTATCACTAAAACGGGGGTCTACCTGGGAGCATGCACAGTCGATGCCGGGTTGTCACGGGTCCGACATCTAACGGTACCGGCGGGTCGGTTCGGGTGCGCCACAGCTGGTTTCGGCTCCCCCTGGCGGCCCGCCGGTGTACCGGCTATTTGCCGTCGGCGGTCAGGCGACCGGCCGTGCCCCAGCTATCGGCGGGGGTCTCGTGGATCCACACCTGCACGGCCTCGGCCGGAATCTGATAGGCGTCCACGAAGGCGTCGGTGATGCGGCGGACCAGGTCCCGCTTCAGCTCGACGGTGCGCGGGCCCTGCTGCACGGTGACGATAGGCATGACTGTTCTCCTTCGCGAAAACTGCTGGGATACCGGCCATCTCGGAACCCGGGGTTCCGATCTCCGATCCGTTCGGCGGCCTGAGAACAGTTCACCGGAAAACCACACCCCGACCAATGAGCAGGTCGTTCGCGCAGCGATAAGCGATCCTTATCGCCTGTGCGCCCGCGAGATCCCTGTGCGCCCGCGAGATCCCTACGCGCGCGCGAGCAGAGCGCCCAGCAGGCGCAGATTCGGCGACACCGCATCCGCCCGCACCGCCAGCGCGATGGGCAGGGTCAGACCCGCATCGGCGAAGGGGCGGAAGGCGACCCGCGCGTTGTGGACCTGCCGCGCATTCGATTCGTAGACCACCGTCCACATGGGCGAGCCCGCGCCGATGGCGGCCAGGGTGTCCTGGAGGGTGGTGGAGGTGGGCGCGGGCACCGGCTCGAATCCGGCGCGCACACATGCGTTCAGCACCAGATCCACCAGCGCCGGGTGGTTGCGCCTCTCGGTCAGCCGCAGCGGCACCGTGGCCAGGTCCGCCAGCCGGACCGAATCCTGGGTCGCCAGTGCGTGTTTGGCGGGCAGGGCCACCACCAGCGGATCGTCCCAGGCGGGCAGGAAGTCCAGTTCCGGGCTCTCACCGGGTTCCGGCGAGCGCACGAAGGCGGCGTCCAGACCGCCGTCCGCCACCCGGGCCAGCCGATCCCGCACCGGCAGCGCCACCAGCTCGACCTGCACCTGCGGCGCCTGCTCGGCGAAGGCATCCAGGACCGCGTCCAGGCGCTCGCCCAGTCCGGTCACCGTGCCCAGCCGGAACACGTCCGCGCGGCCACCCGCCAGGCCGGCCACGCTGGCCCGGGCCCGATCGGCCGCGGCCAGCACACCCCGTGCCGCGGGCAGGAAGCGCAACCCAGCCTCGGTCAGCCGCACCCGCCGCGGCGACCGGTCCAGCAATTGCACGCCCAGATCCCGTTCCAGCCGCCGCACCTGCTGGCTCACCGCGGGCTGCGCGATGTGCAAGCGTTCGGCCGCTCGCCCGAAGTGCAACTCCTCGGCGACGGTCACGAAATACCGCAACTGACGCAATTCCACGAGCCCATGGAACCATCAGTGCCCGCCCGGGGCCGTGGCGAGGCGGCGGGGTCGGCGTGACCGGCGGGGTCAGGCCAGGTAGCGGCCGTACCAGTCGAGCACCCGGTGCCAGGCCTCGGCGGCGGCGGTGGGCTGGTAGCGGGGGCCGGTGTCGTTGAAGAAGGCGTGGTCGGCATTGTCGGCCACGAAACTCTCGTGCGGGAGCCCCGCCTTGTCGAGGGCCGCCTCGGCGGCCGGGCGGGAGGCGTCGACCCGGCTGTCCAGCGCGCCGTAGACGGCCAGCACCGCGGCCTTGGATCCGGTGACCTCGCCGCCGTCGGGGAACGGGCCGTAGAAGGGGGTGGCGGCCGCGAGTTCGGGAGTGCCCGAGGTGAGCAGCAGCCAGGTCAGACCGCCGCCGAAGCAGAAACCGGTGGCGCCCAGCTTCTTTCCGGGCACGCGGCGCTGCAGCTCGGTCAGGCCCGCGCGCAGATCGGCGACGAATCGGTCCTGAGGGATCTTGCCGAGTGCGGCGGTGGCGGCCGCCTGATCGGCGAAGGTGGCGGTGCCACCCTCCTCGGAGAGCAGATCCACCGCGAGCGCCGAGTACCCGACGCCCGCGAAACGCCCTGTCACCGAACGGATGTGGTCGGTCAGGCCGCGGTTCTCGTGGATGACGAGCACGCCGCCCATGGGCTGGGACGCCTCGGCCCACGCGGCCTGCAGGGTGCGGCCCTCGGGTCCCGCGAAGGTGATCGCGGTGGGCTGCAGGGCCGTCGCGGTGCCGGGCGGTGCGGCCGGCGGGGACGCGGACGAACTCGCGGCGGCCGTCGTGGGGGAGGACTGCTTGCCCGAGTCGGCGCAGGCCGCCAGCAGCGCCACGGCCGCCGGTGTCCCCATGCCGAGCAGCCCCAGCCGGCGTAGCGCTTCCCGGCGGCTGAGCAGGCCCTCGGCGTGATCGGTGGCGATTTCCTCTGCGATATAGCGCTGCAGCGGCGTCATGCCCTCAGCCTAGGCCGCCGGACCGGTCCGGTCTCGGCCGAAACGCTGTGGATCTGCCGTCTGCCAAGATGTCTGAATGATTGCCACCATGGCTGCGGTCGCAAACTCCGCGGCCGGGGTCACCGGTAGGCGGAAATGTCGAAGGCGCCGTTGCTCTGGCGGAACGAGACCGCTGAGTCCGGCCAGAGCAGCGTGACGCGACCGGTCTGTTCGTCGCGGTACCAGCTCGTGCAGCGGCCCTGGGTCCACACCGTGTCGCGGGCGCGCTCCTCGATATCGAGCATGGAGGAGCGGACCGCCTCGGGCGTGACCTCCAGGACGGTGTCCGCGCTGGAGGCGAGATGGTCCAGCGCGCTGAGCACGTAGTCGATCTGGGTCTCGATCACATAGATCGCGGAGTTGTGGCCCAGCGCCGCGTTCGGGCCGTCCAGCACATACATATTGGGGAAGCCGTCCACGGTGGTCGACGCGTGCGCGACCATGCCGTTGCTCCAGCGCTCGGACAGCAGCGAGGTGCGGCCCCGGATGTGCTTGGCGATCGACGGCCGGGTGGCGTTGAAACCGGTGGCGAAGACCAGGATCTCGAGATCGTAGGTGTGCCCGCTCGCGGCGATGGCCAGGCCGTCGTCGATGCGGGTCAGCTCGGTCGGTTCCAGATGGACGGTGTCCAGCTGCAGGGCCGCGTAGTAGTCGTCGGAGAAAAGGATTCGCTTGCAGCCGATTTCGTAGTCGGGCCTGAGCCGCTGCCGCAGGCGTGGATCGCGGACCTGGGCCGCCAGATGGTCCGTGGCGCGCTGGTGCAGCAGATCGATCTCCGGGTGGCGGCGGCGCCGGGCGGCGATGCTGAGCTCGGCCTCGGCGAACAGCTCGTCGCGCAGCTCGGTGATGGTCCGCGGATCGGCGGCGAAGCTCGACAGCTCGTCGGGGGTGTAGAAGCGGTCCCCGCGCGGCAGCACATAGGGCGCCGAACGCTGGAAGACCACGACCTCGCTGGCCTCGCCCGCGAGCCGCGGCAGGATCTGGACCGCGGACGCGCCGGTGCCCACCAGGCCGACCCGCTTGCCGACCAGCGACACCTTCGGATTCCACCGCGCCGAATGCCAGTGCCGGCCACCGAAATTCTCCAGCTCCGCGACCGGGGGGATCCGGGGTTCGGTCAGCCGTCCGGTGGCGATGATCAGGGTGGCGGCCGAGAAGTCGCCGCGGGAGGTCCGGACGAACCAGCGCGCCTCGGCTTCGACCCACTCCGCCTGTTCCAGCGCGCAATTCAGCCGCAGATACGGTTCCAGCGCCTCCTGCTGGACGCACGACCGCAGGTAGGCGTGGATCTCCGCGCCCTCGGCGAACACCCGCGACCACCGCGGATTCGGCCGGAACGAAAAGGAATACAGGTGGGCGGGGATATCGCAGGCCACGCCCGGATAGCGGTTGTCGCGCCAGGTGCCGCCCACATCGTCGGCCTGCTCGATGATGACGAAGGAGTCCTGGCCCCGGCGGGCGAGCTGGATGCCCATGCCGATACCCGCGAAACCCGCGCCGACGATCAGCACGTCGACCCGTTCGAGGCTCGAATGTCCTTCGGCAATAGCCGGATCCGTGCTCTCAGGCATGGCCGTACCGGGTGGTGCGGCGGCGCAGCGAGCGGCCCAGCTCCGCGGCGATCCGATCGACATCGGTGACGGTGAGGCTCAGCCCGGCCTCCGGGCCGGACTCCGGCGCGAGCCGGCCGTCGAGCAGCAGACCGCCGAGATCGTTCGCGCCGCCGCGCAGCAGTTCGACCGCCACCGCCAGCCCCAGCCGGGGCCACGCGGCCTGAATATTGTCGATGCGCCCGTGCAGGAGCAGCCGCGCGACGGCGTGCACCGCCCGCGTCTGCCGCCGGAGGGCTTCGGGCACAACGGGATCCAGGAAGCCGGACGCCGCGGTCACGGGAACCATGGGCATGGCGATGAATTCGGTGAAGCCGCCGGTGCGGTCCTGGATATCGGCGAGCAGCCGCAGGTGGGCCACCTGCTGCGCGGGGGTCTCCACATGCCCGTAGACCATGGTCGAGGTGGAGGTCAGGCCCGCGCGGTGGGCGGTCTCGATCACCTCCACCCAGCGGCTCACGGGCAGATCCGGGCTGCCCTTCAACCGGGCGCGGACATCGTCGTCGAGGATGCGCGCACCGGTGCCGGGAACCGATCCGAGGCCGGAATCCTTGGCCCGCACCAGGAACTCGTCCAAGGGCAGTGCGCGGCGCGCGGCGCCGTCGAGCAGTTCCTCCGGGCGGAAGGCGTGCAGGTGCAGGGGAGCGGTCTCGGTGATGGCGGCGATCAGCGCCAGATAGTCGTCATCGCTGTCGGCGGGCAGCGGGCCCTGCATGCAGATCTCGGTGGCGCCCAGCGCGTGCGCCTCGGACACCAGCGCGGCCAGTCGCTCCCGCGCCGCGGAGCCGGAGACCACGGCGGTATCCAGATTCCGGTTCACGACATAGGTGAGGGCATCGCCGACCGTCCGCTGCCGGAGCGCATCGGCCAGCTCGCACAACCGCTCCAGCTCGGAGCCGTCCGCGTGCAGCAGCGCGATGTATCCCGCGTCCGGCAGGCCCGCCGGATTCCGCTCCGCTTCCGCGAGCCACTCCCGCACAGGCCTCGCATCGGACAAGCCAACCTCGGCGACACCACGATCCACGATCGCCACGATACCGCCGCCCCTCCGGGCGTCCCGGCCCGCTCGGTGTCGCGAACACCCGGCCCCGAATCAGGCGGGCCGGAGGCGTCCGAGCATGGCCGGGAGTTTGGTGGCTGCGAGCAGGGCGCGGAATGGCCGGCTGTCGTCGCGAGGCAGGATGCCGGCACGCTGCGTGACATCGAAAGCGTCGTAGAGGGTTTCGCCCTCCGCCATGAGGCCGTCGGCAGTGAAGTGGTAGCGGTCGACCGCCGGGCACTGGATGAAGCGGCCGTCGCCGTACAGAGCGGGGGCGCTGCCGTCGTAGGGGTACAGGCGCAGCGGGCCACGCCAGTGGCCGCTGCCGAGGTAGCGGATGACGGTGCGTACGGTGCCCTCGGGGGTGACGTCGATGTAGGCCTGGCCGGGGATCGGGTCGTAGCGCCAATCGGGGATGGCGTCGAAGAAGGCGAAGTTGTAGGTGACGAAGTCGTCGATGCCGACGATGGTCCGGCCGAAGGTCGTGACATCGGTGTAGCGCACATCGGAGGCGTAGAGCTCGTGGTTGTGGCTCATGTCCCGGGTCAGGAAGCTCCACCAGTACTTCTTGGCCCACACCAGCAGCCAGGACAGGTCGAGGCCGAGCTTGCTGTAGAACTCCAGCTTGCGCTCGAACTCGCCGAACCACGCCTGGGTGCCGGCTCGGAGTTCGGATTCGGGCACCACTCGGATCGGAACCGCCCGATTGGCTTGCAGCACATCGGGAACCGGGCCCGAGAGCCGATTGCGGCGCAGGGCTTGCTGGAACGGTGTACGACCGCGTCGACGACGAGCTGCGGTCCCGGATGTGGGACCTGCCCGCGGACGCCGGGCTTTCCGCGACGGTGCGCGCGGCCCTGGAGATCTGCGCCGACTATTTCGAGCAGGACCCGCGCCGCGCCCGCGTCCTGCTGCGCGAGCCGCTCGCCGACGACGAGCTGCGCCGCCATTCCGCCCAGCGCGCATCGGCTTTCGTCCGCGCCCTCGCCGCCGCGCTCGGCTCGGGCGCCCAGGCCCTGCTGCCCGCGGACGAGCAGGCCCTCGCGCTCACCTCCACCGCCCTGAGCGGCGCGCTGGTCGCGCTCTATCTGGATTGGATCGACGGTCGCCTCGAGGTCTCCCGCGACGACCTCGCCGACACCGCCACGGAGGTCACGCTGGCCCTGGTCGATCGCGAACGCTGACGGTTCCACTGGTTCAGGGCCGCCGGGTGGGCGGCCCCGAACCGGGGTGTCGACAACCATGCGGGTCAGGCGGCGGTGGTGTGCCCGATGGTGATGTTGCCGTAGGAGTTCCGGGCGTGGACCTCGACGATGTCCTGCGGCCGGCTGACGGGGTACAGCTGGTTCTGGATGGTGCCCTTCTGCGCGTTGGTTTCCATCCGGGCGGCGCTGCCCGGGTGGATGCCGACCGACAGGTCGCCGGTGGAGGTCTCCACGTCGATCACGCCGCGGGTGGCCTCGACGATGCGGATGTCGCCCTTCGCGACCTTCGCGGTGACCGAGCCGAGCGGGTGCTCGACGGTGATGTCACCGGCGGAGACCTCCAGCTCGCACTCGCCGAGCGGGCCCGCGCCCAGCAGGTTGCCCATGCCGAGCGAACCGGTCAGGCGGGAGCCGGCGGGCATCTCGATGGTGACCTCGACCGAGCCGCGGCCCGCGAGCGGGGAGAACTTCCGCCAGCCCTTGGGGGCCTGCACGGTCAGGGTGCCCGCGGCGAACTCGGCGCGGATCTGCTCGGCGGCGCGCACGTCCTCCTTCTTGGACGTGTCGGCCGGGCGGATCTCGACGACGGTGTCGGTGCGGTCCGAGGCGATGACGGTGACGTTTCCGGCGGCCACGTCGACGGCGACGGTGATGGCTTCGGGGGTCTGGAACGCGGTCATGGTGTTTCTCCTTCGAGGGTCTGTGCTGCTGATGTGACTACTTTCGCGAGCCCGGCTGACAGCGGCCTGACGCCGGACTGACACGTCCGCTGACATGTGTTCGGCCCGGCTGGACAGCGCACGGCAGAATGGTCCGGGTGCAGATCGGAATGCTTGGGCCGCTCGAAATCCGGGCAGACGACGGCGGATTGCTGGAGGTGCCGGGCGCCCGGTTGCGGTCGCTGCTGATCGCGCTCGCGCTGGAACCCGGCCGGGCGGTCTCGAAAGCGCGGCTGGTCGACTGGATTTGGGGCGAGGAGCCGCCGTCCGATGCGGCGAATGCCTTGCAGGCCTTGGTTTCCCGATTGCGGCGGGTGCTGCCGGACGGGTCGATCGACGTGCAGGCGGGCGGCTACCGGCTGACGGTGGCGCCCGGCGACATCGACGCCGTGCGGTTCGAACAGCTCCTCGACCAGGCCCGTGGCGGCGACGACGTCCACCAGGCCGAACTGCTGCGCGAGGCCCTCGCACTGTGGCGCGGCGCGCCCATGCGGGACATCGGGGCGCAGGACGGCGCGGCCCTCGACGCGGTGATCGCCCGGCTCGAGGGACTGCACGTCGGTGCGCTCGAGGATCGGTACGACGCGGAACTCCGGCTCGGCCGGGGCGCGGAACTGGTCACCGAACTGAATGATCTGGTGGCCCAGCACCCCGTGCGGGAACGACTCGCCGCGTCGCTGATGCGCGCGCTCGCCGCCGCGGGCCGGGGCGCCGAGGCGCTGGTCGTGTACCAGCGGGTCCGGGAGGCCCTCGCCGACGAGCTGGGTGTGGATCCCTCGCCGGAGCTGTCCGCCCTGCACGTCGCCCTGCTGCGCGGGGAGGTGGGCGGGCGGGAGGACGACCGCCGGACCAACCTGCGCGCCGAACTGACCCGATACGTCGGCAAGCAGGCCGACATCGCCGCGGTGCGCGCCCTCGTCGCCCGCCATCGGCTCACCACGGTGACCGGACCGGGCGGTTCGGGAAAGACCAGGCTGGCCACGGAGACCGGGCGCGCCCTGCTCGACGGGCTGCCGGACGGCGCGTGGCTGGTGGAGCTGTCCTCGGCGAGCGCGGGCGGTGACCTCGCGCAGGCGGCGCTGGCCGCGCTCGGGCTGCGGGACGCGCTGCTGGGCGGCGGGGCGAACGCGGAACCTATGGACCGCCTCATCGCGGCCATCCGCGAGCGCGACATGCTGCTGATCCTCGACAACTGCGAGCACGTGATCGAGTCCTCGGCGGCGTTCGCCCACCGCCTGCTCGGGGAGTGCCAGCGGTTGCGCATTCTGGCCACCAGCCGTGAACCGCTCGGCATCACCGGTGAAGCGCTCTGGCAGGTCGAGCCTTTGGCGTTGCCCGCCGCGGACGCGGACGCCGGCGCGATCGAATCTTCCCCGGCCGTCCAGCTTTTGCGCGACCGCGCCGGCGCGGTGCGCCAGGACCTCGGCGCCGATGCCCGCACCCTGGCGACCATGGCCCGCGTGTGCCGTGCGCTCGACGGGATCCCGCTGGCGATCGAACTGGCCGCGGCCCGCCTGCGCACCATGTCCCTCGAGCAGCTCGCCACCCGTCTCGACGATCGGTTCCGGCTGCTGACCGGGGGCAGCCGGACCGCGCAACCGCAGCACCGGACCCTGCGGGCGGTCGTGGACTGGAGCTGGGAACTGCTCAGCGAGGCTGAACAGGCTGTGCTGCGCCGGCTTTCGGTGTTCGCCGGCGGCGCGAGCCTCGAGGCGGCCGAACAGGTCTGTGCGAGTAGCGAATCCGAGGGGCGGCCCGCGGCGGTCGAACAGCGGGAGGTGCTCGAGCTGCTGACCGCGCTGACCGAGAAATCGCTGCTGCTCACCGCGGGCGACGGCGGGCCGCGCTACCGGATGCTCGAGACGATCAGGCAGTACGCCCGCGACCGGCTCGCGGAGGCGGGGGAGGCGGACGCGGCGCGGCGCGCGCATCTGGCGTATTTCACCGGACTGGCCGCGACCGCGGAACCGCATCTGCGCCGGGCCGAACAGCTGGAATGGCTCGCCGTCCTCGAACCCGAGCACGACAATATCGCGGCCGCCATGCGCGGCGCGCTCGCCGCGGAGGACGCGACCGCGGCCATGGGGCTGGCCGCGGCCGCCGGCTGGTACTGGTGGCTGAGCGGGCACAAGGCCGAGGGCATGGAGCTGGTCACCGCGGCCGCCCGGACGCCCGGCGAAGCCGACGACGAGACCCGGGCCACGGTCTACGGGCTCGTCGTGCATTTCATGACCTCCGGCCCGAATGACGAACACCACGTGGAGGAATGGATCCACCAGGCCTACCGGGCCGGCGGCGATCGGACCGGGGGCGGCCGGACCGGTCATCCGACGCTGGCGTTCGTGGTCGCGCTGGAACGCATGCTGCAGGGGCCGGACCAGTTCCTGCCCGCCTTCGAGGCGCTGCTCGGCGACGACGATCCGTGGGTGCGGGCGCTGGCCCGGCTGCAACTGGGCAAGTTGCGGACCGTGCTCGGCCAGGGCGGGCCGGAGGCCGATGAACAGCTGGAGCTGGCGCTGGCGGAGTTCCGGGCCGTCGGTGAGCGCTGGGGGATCTCGTTCGCGCTGACCGAGCTGGCCGACAGCCTCGCCCTGCGCGGCGAATTCGCCAGTGCGTGTGAGTATCTCGAGCAGGCGATCGCGGTGGTCGCCGAGGTCGGCGCGATCGAGGATCTGGTCCGGATGCGGTCACGGCAGGCGCAGCTGTACTGGCTGCTGGGCGACGCGGCGGCGAGCGCGGCCGCCATGGCCGAGGCCCAGCGGTACGCGGATCAGACCGGCTGGCCGATCGCGCTGGCCGAAATGGCCCTGGCCCGAGCGGAATTGGCGCGCTGGAACGCGGATCCCGAAGAGGCGCACCGGCAGATCGGCGTCGCGAAGACCCTGCTGGCGGGGGAATCGGAGCAGCCGTTCATGAGTGCGGTGATCCACGATCTGCTCGGCTATCTGGCGGACGGTCTCGACGAGGCCCGCGACCATCGGGCCGCGGCCTTCCGGGTGGCGTCGGCCGCGGGGCACGCGCCCCTGCTGGCCAAGGTGCTGGTCGGTCTCGCGGATCTGGCGCTGCGGGCGGAGCAGGACGAGCAGGCGGTGCGGCTGCTCGCGGCCAGTACCGCAGTGCGTGGCGTATCGGATCATTCCCACCCGGATGCGGCCCGGATCGAGCGGACAACGCGAAGTCGCCTCGGTGACGTGAAGTTCACCGAGGCGACGGGGGAGGGGGCGCGCGCGGTCTGGCATGAACTGGCCGAGATCACGCTCGCTTCGTGAAAGTGGCACGGGACCACAGGTATCCGACGATCGCGAACCCGGCGCACCAGGCCAGCGCCGCGGCGGTGTAGCCGCCCGACGGGTGCCCGGTGAGGAACCCGCGCAGGGACTCGATGATCGGGGTGAAGGGCTGGTACTGCGCGAACTGCCGGACGCCCTGGCCCATCTGGTCGGCCGGGACGATCGCGCTGCTCACGAAGGGCAGCATGATCAGCGGCACCACGGACATGCCCGCGGACTCCGGGGTCTTGGCGGCCATGCCCAGGGCGACGGTCAGCCAGGACGCCCCGAACGAGGTGGCCAGGACGATGCCGAGCGCGCCCAGCCAGTCCAGCGCGGTGGCCGGCGGCCGGAAGCCCAGGGCGAACGCCACTCCCAGCACGGCCGCGATGGCGACCACATTGGTGAGCATGGTGGCCACCACGTGCCCGGTCAGCACGGCGCCGCGGGAAACGTCCATGACCTTGAACCGGTTGATGACGCCCTTGGCCATGTCCGAACTCACCGCGACCGCGGTGCCGGAGAGCCCGTAGCTGATGGCCAGCAGGATCATGCCCGGTGTCGCGTAATTGATGTAGTGCTCGCCGACATTGAAGGCGCTGCCGAACACGTAGACGAAGATCAGCAGCATCACCACCGGCATCAGCGCGGCGTTGAAGATCGCGACCGGGTTGCGGGCGATGTGTTTGAAGTTGCGGCGCAACATGATCGCCGAGTCGCCCAGCGACGCTGCCAGGGCGCCGGTCGCGACGGTGCGGTTCGGGGTGCTGCCGGTGGAAACGATGGTGCTCATTGTGCGTCGGCCTCCGTGGTGGCGTGCCCGGTCAGGGCAAGGAAAACGTCATCGAGATCAGGGGTGTGGATGGAGACCTCCGCGGCCTCGACCGAGTGATCGGCGAGCCGATCCAGCAGGGCCCGCAGGGTTTTGGTGCCGCCGTTGCCGGGCACCTGCAGGGTCAGCGCCTCGCTGTCCATGGTCGCGGCGGGCAGGATCCGTGCGGCTGCTTCCAGTTCGGTGAGGTGGGTGAATCGCAGTTGGAGGTAGCTGCCGGGGACACGGCGCTTGAGGTCGTCCGGGGTGCCTTCGGCGACGATGCGGCCTCCGTCGAGAACCGCGATCCGGTCGGCCAGCTGGTCGGCCTCCTCGAGGTACTGGGTGGTGAGGAAGATGGTCACGCCGTCGGAGGTCAACTCCCGCACGATCTCCCACATGGTGCGCCGGCTGCGCGGGTCCAGTCCGGTGGTCGGCTCGTCGAGGAAGACGATGTCCGGCTTGGTGACCAGCGTCATCGCCAGGTCCAGCTTGCGGCGCATGCCGCCGGAGTAGGCGGCCGCCTGCTTGCGCGCGGATTCGGTGAGGTCGAAGCGCTCCAGCAGCGTGTCGACCACCTGCTTGCGCGCCGCGCCCCGCAGCCGGTGCAGATCGGCCATCAGCTGCAGGTTCTCTTCGCCGGTCAGCAGGTCGTCCACCGCCGCGAACTGACCGGTCACCCCGATGGCCGCCCGCACCGCCTTGGTCTCGGTGGCGATGTCGTGCCCGGCGACCCGGGCCGTCCCGCCGTCCGCCTTCAGCAGCGTGGTCAGCACGTTCACCGTCGTGGTCTTGCCCGCGCCGTTCGGCCCGAGCAGCGAGAAGATCGTTCCCACACCGATATTCAGATCAATGCCGTCGAGGATCGTCTTGTCCCCGTAAGCCTTCCGCAGCCCCGAGGCCGCGATTGCTGTGCTGTTCATGTGGACTACTGTCGCGACCCGACCTGATACCGGCCTGACACCGACCTGATACGCCCTCTGACACGGTGTTCTGCCTGGTCACGAGGGGTGGGCGAGGGCTGTCAGCCGTGGGGCGGAGCCAGCAGGGCGGCGGCCAGATGACGGGTCAGGCGGGGCGTGTCAGGGGTGGCCCGGAGGCGGGAGGTGGCGGCGAGATCGTTGATGACGCTCAGGGCGGCCTGGACTCGCAGGCGGGCTTCCAGCTCGTCCTGGCCGGGGTGGACCTGGCGCACCAGCTGCACCCACTCGGCGATGTATTCGTGCTGCACGCCACGCATACGGTGCCGATCGGCGGCGGGGAGCTGATCGATGTCGGAGGTGAGCAGCCGGATGAGACCGGCTTGCTCGAAGGCGAATTCGGTGTGGCTGGTGAGCAGCCGGTCGAGTGCGTCGGCGGCGTCGGTCGCGCGGGTCAGATCGCGGTACATGTCGGCCCGCAGGACGTGATTGCCCTGGTCGAGAACGGCGATCAGGATGTCGGCCTTGCTGTCGAAGTGGTTGTAGACGCTGGGTCCGGCAATGCCGGCGGCCGCGCCGATGTCCTCGAGCGCCACACCGGAAAAGCCTTGCTCGGCAAAGAGTTTCGTCGCCGCGGTGAGAATGGCGATACGCCGCGACGGGGACCATCCCGCCGACGGGCCGACGGGCGGTGCGGTCGCGGGACGCGGGACGGGGAGGTCGGCGGTGAGGATCGCGTCGACCATGTCGGTGAGCACCTGCACGAAACGCTGACGCGGCAGTTCCAGATTGTGGAACGAGATGCTGGACGCCGTGGAAAGCGCTGCCCAGCCGATTATTTCGGCCCGAGCGGGCGTCAGCCGCGGTGTCCGCGTGCGCAGCAGATCGGCGAACCGTGCGCCGATGCCGCGCGCCCGCTGCCGGAGTTCGGTTTTCGCGTCGGGGTCGAGGTGCCGCGCCTCCCGGTGCCAGAGCACGCCGACGGCGCGCTGACCGAGCATGGCGGTGGCCAGTGTCCGGGCGAGATCGATGTCCGGCTCGGCCCGCGCCGCGTCGAGCAGTTCGGTGACGATCTCGATGGGCTGGGCCACCACGGCGCGCAGCAGATCGTTCTTGTTGCGAAAGTGCCGGTACAGCGCGGACGGTCCGACCGCGACCGCGTCGGCGATGTCGCCGGTGCCGACATCGGCGTAGCCGCGCCGATAGAACAGTTCGGTCGCGGCGGCGACGATGAGGTCGCGGCGATTGGCGGGGCGGGTGCCGCGGGCCGGCCGGGTGGCAGCGTGCTCGGCGGTGTCGCTCATGGTCGCCGCTCCTTCTCGCTCGCCGGTGGTGGGGGGGCCGCCCCCCCCCCCGGGAGGGGGGGAACCAGACCAACCCGCCCCGGGCACCCCCCTCTCGCAGATGTCTCCCCCCCCACCCCCCCAAGTCTGTTCCCTGCCGTCGTCGGAGTATGG
>NZ_JBHZCS010000006.1:217347-224263 GCF_042755705.1 Nocardia sp. NPDC059154 | reverse complement strand
GTACGTGGTGGCGCTGATGACCCGCACCGCCACCTACGACACCTCGGCCGCCACCCGGGATTTCGGCTACCAGCCGATCGTGGACCGCGAGACCGGGCTGACCGAGTTCCTGGCCTGGCTCGAAACCCAGGGCGGCATCGTGGCATTGACCGAGAAGATCTAGGCAGGGGTACACAGATGTTCCGCCGTCCCATCTCCCCCACCGAGCTCATCTACTTCCCCATGCGGGATCTGGCGCCGCCGTTCCTGATGCAGCTGGTGGTGGAGGGCCAGGGCAGCATCGATCCGGAGGCGCTGCGGCGCGCGGTCGCCACCGCCGCCGACGCCAATCCGGGTGCGCGGCTGATCCGCGACGGCAAGCAGTGGGTGGACAGCGGGGTCGCGCCGAGCGTGCGGGTGGTGGACCACGTGCTGGAATATCCGGCGCTGGAGGCGGATCCGGTGCTCACCAGCCCGATCGGTCCGACCCCGGCCGCCACCGTGGAGGTACTGCTGCTCACGGCCGACCTACCCGAGGGCGAGCAGGGGCCCACCACCCTGGTGTTCCGGGTCTTCCACGGCGTCATGGACGGCATGGGCATGGTCATGTGGGCCACCGACGTGCTGCGGGTGCTGCGCGGTGAGGAACCCGTCGGTGCGCCCGATCCGATCGCCGACGCCGAACTGGTGCGCAAGATCGGCGCGCCCGGGCGGCCCACGCTCATGCTGCCGCGCTTCCGCTCGGCGGTCGGGCACGGGCGGCAGGACCCGGACGAACCCCGGCATCTGTTGCGTACCCGCACCATTCACGCGACCGGGCCGGGCGCGCTCATGCGGGTGGCGGCGCTGCTCGCCGAGGAGGGCGGGCCGATCTCGCGCATCATGATTCCGGTCGACATCCGCCGCCACGACCCGGAACTGCGGTCCACCGCGAACCTCGCGCTGCCGCTGTTCCTGGACGTGCGGCCGGGCATGGACTGGAAGCAGCTCAACGAGATCAAGCGCGCCGGCCTGAAGGAGAACCGCGAGCTCAACCAGATGGACAACGGCGGGCTGAAATACCTGCCGCAGGCGGCGGGGCGCGGGCTGCTGCGCACGCTGAACCTGCTCGGCTCGCGTACCGGCCGGAACCTGGCCTCCGCCACCGTCTCCCACATGGGCCGCTACGACCTCGACGCACTCGCGGTCCCCGGATTCGCCCCCACCGCCATCAAGGTCATGCCGCAGCACAGCGTCGCCATGCCGCTGCTCATGGGCATGACCGAATGCGGCGGACGCACCGAGCTGACCGTCTCCGTCCGCAACGGACGCGGCATTCCGGAACGCCTGGACGCCCTGTTGGACCGCATCGTCCGCACGCTGGAAAGCGAACTGACGCCCACGAATTCGGACGCGACCGCCTGACTCTCCTCTCGACCCGAGCCCGGCCGCGGCAATAGGACACTCGCACACAAGGATCGGAGCGCCCCATGACCGTCGTCGACAGTCCCGCCGAGGTCACCGAGACCGCGGAATCAGATGGCCTCATGGCCGCCTGGGCTCGGGTCGTGGTGGCGCGGCCCAAGACCGTGCTGGTGGTCGCGGTGCTGTTCGCGCTGGCCTGCGGGCTGTTCGCGGCCGGGCTGCAGCAGCGGGTGAGCTCGGCGGGATTCGTGGTGCCCGATGGTGAATCCGCGGCGGTGGATGCCTGGGTGACCGAACGCCTGGGGCCGCAGAACCCGGATGTCATCGCGATCTACACCGCGCCCGAGGGGCAGTCGCTGGCCGATATCGGGCCGAGAGTGACCGAGGCGATCGGCAAGATCGATCCGGCGCTGTTGGATCGGCCGGTCGAAAGTTATTGGAACAGTCCGCGATCGCAGTACCTCCGATCGTCCGATGGACGGCAGGCGGTGGCGGTCGTGTTCTCCGCGGGGAACGACAATCAGCGGGTCGCGGAGTATCCGAAAATTGCCGCCGCACTGCGTATTCCGGGAATCGACACCAAGCTGACCGGATACAGCGCGCTCGCCGACACCATCAGCGATCAGTCGCGGCACGATCTGGTGCTGGCCGAATCGATTTCGATCCCGCTGACCGCAATCGTGCTGGTGCTGGTATTCGGCGGGGTGGTGGCCGCCGCGCTGCCGGTACTCATCGGCACGCTGGCGGTGGCGGGGGCGCTGGGCGCGGTCGGGATCATCGCGCGGATGACCGAGGTCAGCGTGTTCGCCATGAATGTGGTGTCGCTGCTGGGGCTCGGATTGGCCATCGACTACGGGCTTTTCATCGTCGGACGGTTCCGCGAGGAGCTGGGGCAGGGGCGCTCGACCGAGGAGGCGGTGACCCGCACCCTGCGGACCGCCGGGCGAACCGTGCTGTTCTCGGCGCTGCTGCTCATGTGCGCGTTCGCGGGCACCTTCGTGTTCCCGCTGGCCGTGCTGCGCTCACTCGGCATCGGGGCCATCGCCGCGGTCGGGCTGGCCGCGCTGCTGTCGGTGACCGCGCTGCCCGCGATCCTCACCCTGCTGGGCTCGCGCATCGGCAAGTGGAGCTGGCGCGCGGACGCCTTCGAGCGCTCGGAGGAACGGGCGCAACGATTCTGGGGACGGGTCGTCACCGCCGTCATGCACCGGCCGGGCACGGTCGCCATCGCGGTCGGTGCGATCCTGCTGGTCCTCGCCGCACCGCTGTCCGGTGTCCGACTCGGCGATGTCGACCACACCGCACTGCCCGCCGGTAATGAAACCCGCGCCGCCGTGGAGGAATTGAGCGCGCACTTCCCGGCCGCCAACAGTGGCGCGACCATCCTGCTCCGCGAAACCGACGGCAGCGCACCCACTCCGACCGCCATCAGCACCGCCCTGCGAGAGATCAGCGGCGTCCACGGCGTGCGCCAGGCGACCGCGCTGGACACCCGCGACAACACCACCGTCATCCACGCGGCGCTGGCCGCCCCGGACCGCTCGCCGCGGGCCCAGGACGTCGTACGCGACCTGCGTGACCTGCACCTGGACGGACTCGACCTGCGGGTCGGCGGCGAGAGCGCCAGCACCGTCGACAGCATCGCCGCCGTCCTGGACCGGTTGCCGCTCATGATCGTGGTCATGGTGGCGGTGACCCTGCTCATGCTGGCACTGGCCTTCCGCTCGATCGTGTTGCCGCTCAAGGCCGTGCTGATGGCATTCCTGAGCCTGACGGCCACCTTCGGGGTGCTGACCTGGATCTTCGATCAGGGCCACCTGGCGGGTGCGCTGCACATCAGCGTCGGGCCACTGTCGGCGGGCATGATGGTGCTCATCATCGCCGTGGTCTTCGGGCTGTCCACCGACTACGAGGTGTTCCTGCTCTCGCGAATGGTGGAGGCCCACAACGCCGGTGCCGACACCGCGGAATCGGTCCGCATCGGCACCGTCCAGACCGCCCGCGTGATCACCGCCGCCGCAACGCTGCTCGTGCTCATCACCGGGGCGTTCACGCTCTCTCCGCTCACGCCCATGCGTTTCCTCGGTCTGGGCATGGTGATCGCGCTCGTCATCGACGCCACCCTGGTGCGCATGCTGCTGGTTCCGGCCCTGGTCAAGCTGATGGGGCCCGCCAACTGGTGGGCCCCGGGTAATCGGAGAAAGGTTCAGCCGAAGAATTCGATCAGCGCGGGTGCCAGCACGGGCGCCTTGACCAGGTGAGTCTGGCCGGGCAGAACCCGGTGTGAGGCACCCGGAATCGCCTGGGCCAGCGCGGCATTGGCATTGCGCATCCAGGCGGGGCTCTTGCTGCCCGCGATCACGGTGACCGGCAGATCGAGCCCGGCCCAGCGATCGGCCGGAAGCTTGCGGCCCCGTTGGAACGCTTGGACGTACTGGATGTCGTAGGCCATGGTCGGAGCCACCGTCTTGAGGTGACTCCAGCCCGGGAAGAGCGGGAACGCGGCCACCATGAGGGCGGGCAGATGCACTCCCGCTCGCATGAAGTACTTGACCGCATCACCGTTCTTGCCCTGGGCCAGCAGGGAAGTCAGGTGCTCGACATAGTCGGCCGGGGCCGGCGGGCGGGTGTTGTCGTCGACCACGAACGGCACCTCGTAGAGGGCGACCTTGCGCACCGTGCGGCCGCTGCGCAGGTAGTCCAGGACCAGGCCGCCGCCCGACGAGATGGCATACAGCATCACCGGTCCCCCGGCCAGGTCGATGACTGCGTCGAGATCCTCGAATTCGCGCTCGATGTCGACCGGCCGGTTGTCGCCGCTCTCGCCCCGGCCGCGCCGGTCGTAAGTGTAGACGGTGTAGCGGCTCGAAAGCGCCTCGGCGAGTGACTTGTTGGGGCCGAACTCCTGGGCGGCGAGCGCGCCGTCGATGAGCACGACCGCCGGGCCCGAACCGTATCGGGTGTAGGCGATGCGGGTGCCGTCCTTGGAGTCCACGAAGCCTTTGGTGGGTTCCATCAGTTGTCCTTGGTGTAGGTGAGGGCCTGGATGCCGCTGCCGAAAGTGGTCGCGGCGGTGAGTCGTAACGGGAGCCGGGCGCCGTTGCCGGGGAACATCCGTTCGCCCGAGCCCACGACGATGGGGTGCAGCATGACGACGAGGTCGTCCAGCAGCCCGTGCTCGAGCAGCGTCCGCACCAGGGTGATGCTGCCGTGCACGGCGATTGCGAGGCCCGGCTGTTCCTTGAGCTCGGTGAGCTCCTCGACGAGCCGGTCGGGGGCGAGCACGGTGGTGTACTTCCACCCCGGATCCCGAAGCGTCGACGACACCACGAGTCTCGGCGTCAGGTTGAACCAGTCGGCCATCTCGCCTTCCCGGTCCGGCCAGGCGGCGGCGAAGATGTCGTAGGTCTTGCGGCCCAGCAGCAGGGTGTCGGCGGCGCGCAGGCCCGCCATCACCGCTTCCTGGGTCGCGTCGTCGTGGTACGGAAAGTGCCAGTTCTCCGGAGCTTCCACCACGCCGTCGAGGGAGAGGTAGACGTTGGCGGTGATGCGGCGGCTCATGCCGCGGCCTCCTGCCGGCTGTAGACCAGGTTCACCACACCGCAGTCCAGGGGACGGCAGTCGGTGAGCGTGAAGGTGGCCGGCATCTGGTCCGGGGTGAAGAATCGCGCGCCCGGGCCGCCCAGGATCAGCGGAAACACCAGCAGGTGCAGCTCATCGAGGAGGTTCTCGGCGATCAGGTAGCGCACCAGGGTGCCGCTGCCGCCGATGCCGATGTGCTGATGCCGGTCCTTGAGCGCGCCGATCTCCTTGGCCAGGTTGTCGCGCAGGATGCTGGTGTTGGCCCAGTCGGTGGACTCCAGCGTCGTGGACACCACGTACTTGGACATGGCGTTGACGGCGTCGAAGTACGGGCCGGACTGGCTGGTGAAGAAGGGTTTCAGGCCCTCGTAGGTGGTGCGGCCCAGGAGCATGGCGTCATTGCCCGCCATGATGGCGCCCACGGCCTGCTGCACCTCGGCGTCGTTGAAATACGGCCCGGTGTGCGGATCGGTCGGTGAGATCGACGGGGCGAGACCGGTCCAGCCGCTCTCGGTCACGCCGTCCAGTGAAAGGTACTGCCCTGCAACAATTTTTCCCATGCGTCCACGGTCGCAGTTTCGGAAAGCCCAAGGAATTGCCGGGTTCGCAAGACAGCGATGCCGCAGCGGAATGAATGCGGGGCGGGCATACTCGAGCGCATGGTCGAGCCGCTGCCTCGGACCCCCGAGGGCGTGGAACTCCGGCACCTGCGCGCCTTCGTCGCGGTCGCCGAGGAATTGAACTTCGGCCGCGCGGCGCAGCGGCTCTACGTCACCCAGCCCGCGCTCAGCCGGACCATCCGGTCACTGGAAAAGCTGGTGGGCTGCGACCTCTTCCATCGCAATACCCGCAGCGTGGGCCTCACTCCCGCGGGCACGGCGCTGCTGGATCGAACCCGTGACGTGCTCGCCGGCCTGGACAGCGCCCTGACGGCGGCCCGCGCGGCGGGCGGCGAGCTCTCGGCCCGTATGGACCGGCTGTGGAGTCCGGTGGAGGAGACCTTCAACGGCGACCTGGCGCCCATGCGGTCGGCCTTCGAACTCATGCACGCACAGTTCCCCATCCCGGAGGGCGTGCTGCTGGAGCCGGTGAACGCCGGCGGTGTGCCCGGCATCCAGCTCGCGCGCCCCGAGGACTCCGAGACCGTCGCCGTCTACGCGCACGGCGGCGGCTTCATGATGGGCTCGGCCTACGGGTATCGCGGCATGGCGGGCGCGGTCGCCGAGGCCGGGCGCACCCGGGTACTCGTGCCCGAATACCGGCTCGCCCCGGAACACCCCTTCCCGGCCGCCCGCGACGATGTGTGCACCGCCTACCGCTGGCTGCTGGAGTGCGGTAAGCCACCGGAAAGTATTGCGCTGGTGGGTGATTCGACCGGGGCCATGCTGATCCTGTCGGCGCTGCTGCACGCCCGCGACTGCGGCCTGCCCATGCCGCGGGCGACCGTGCTGCTGTGCCCTGCCGTCGACTTCTACGCCCCCGCCGACAACCCGCCCGCCGATGTCGAACAGCACCTGCGCTTCCAGACTGCCTACCTGGCGGGCCGCCCGGTGAGCGATCCGGAGGCCAACCCCATGTGCGCCGATCTCACCGGCCTACCGCCGACCCTGGTGCAATCCGGTGAGTTCGACAGCCTCGGGCGGAATACGAATGCGCTCGTCGAGCGGCTGCGAGCTGCCGATGTCGCGGTCCGGCACGACAGCTACCCGGTCGACGGGCACGCCTTCCAGATCTACTGGTCCTTCCATCCGGAAGCGGCCGAGGCCGTCGGGCAGGTCGGCGACTTCCTCCAGAAACCGGCCCCGTGAACCGGGCCGGACCCGCCACCGGCGGAAACCGATTCGGCCGGCGCGGGGGGGGGGATAGGGGGGGGGGGGAGGGGAAACTCCCCCTCTCCCCACCCCCCCCCCCCCCCCCCCCCACCCCCTCCGGCACCGCCCCACCCGCCACA
>NZ_JBHZCS010000006.1:192255-217337 GCF_042755705.1 Nocardia sp. NPDC059154 | reverse complement strand
CTGCTCACCAACCCCAGCGGGAGGCGAGGTGGTTGCCGGGTCCCCACCGACACCGACGGCGGGAAGACCACCCCCCTCCTCATCGCGCACATCTCGACGGGCCGACGCCCGGTTCAGGGGCGAAGCCGCACCGGCAGGGCGGTGAGACCTCGCACGATCAGGGATTTGCGCCAGGTCAGTTCCGCCCCGGCGGCCAATTCCAGATCCGGGTAGGCCGCGAGCAAACAGCTCAGCGCGATCCCGCCCTCCATGCGCGCCAGGGGCGCACCGACACAGCGGTGGACGCCGTGGCCGAAGGCGAGGTGGTTCTTGTCGGCGCGGTCCAGGTCCACGCGGTGCGGATCGGCGAAGCGGGCCGGGTCGCGGTCGGCGGCGGCCATGGACACCAGCAGGCGCTGTCCGGCGGGGATTTCGATGCCGCCCAGGGTGACCGGGACGGTGGTGTAGCGGAAGGTGGCCTCGCTCGCCGGCGACTCGTAGCGCAGCACCTCCTCCACGAAATCCGGTACCCGATCCGGGGTTTCGGCCAGTGCGGTCCGGACGTCCTTGTCCGTCAGCAGGATCGCGACCGCGTTCGAGATGAGGTTCACGGTGGTCTCGAAACCCGCGACCAGCAGCAGGAACACCATGCTGATCAGCTCGCGATGCGAGAGCCGGTCGCCGTCCTCGCCCGCCGAGATGAGTTCGGAGAGCAGGTCATCGGCGGGCTCGTCGCGCTTGGCGTTGATGAGCTGATCGATGTAGGCGAGGAACCGCTGCACGGCGGCCCCGCGGGCCTCGACGGTCTCGTCATTGGAGACCAGGGTGGTGGACCAGGCGCGGAAGTCGTCGCGATCCGCGTGGGGCACACCCAGCAGTTCGCAGATGACCAGCATGGGCAGCGGGAAGGCGTAGCGGTCCAGCAGATCCTGATCGACGGCGGCGTCGGCGGCCAGGTCGGCGAGCAGGGCGTCGGCCAATTCGGTGATGCGCGGGGCCAATTCGCGCACGGCACGGCCGCTGAAGGCCCGGTTCACCAGGGTGCGCAAGCGGGTGTGCTCCGGCGGGTCGTAGAAGAGCATCATGTCGCCGAACATGGCGCCGGCCGCCTGGGCGCCCGCGCCATCACCCGCCAGCGCCGTGCGCGCGCCCTCGGATTTGAGGGCCTTGCTGATGGCCGGGTCCAGGAAGGCCGCCTTGGCCGCCTCGTAGTCGGTGATCAGCCAGCCGGTGCCGCCGTCCGGGAAACGCACGAAATGCGCGGGCCCGCGCGCACGCAGCAGGTCGTATGCGGCATGCGGGTGCTGATAGAAGTCATCGGTCAGCACGAACGGCTCGATCGCCAATTCGCCTGCCGGGACATCGGTTTCGTGCACCATGATCGGCGACTCTAACAGCGGCCGGGTTGACGGGTCCCGCCATCGGCCACCCCAGCCGCTGCATGCACTCAGAGTGCACAAATCTCGGCCGCGCCTGCCGATCATCCGGCCGCGCGGACACTCGCTCCCCGGCGCGAAATCCACACGGCCGCACCGACGATCAGTGCCGCTGTAGCGTAGTAGTACAGCTGCGGCAGGCCCAGCGTGTCGTCACCCATCACCAAGTACAGCGCCACATTGATCAGCCAGTGCCCGACGGTGCCGATCAGCACCCGCTGCGGGTAACTGCCGACCGCGAGAAACCCCAGTACACAGGCGAATCCGAGGACAGCCGCCAGAAACGCCGCGGCCACCGCCGGTCCCGCCGCGAACGCCTGCACATGCCACACCGCCCAGACCACCCCGGTGATCCCGATCGCCACCGGCCGGGCATACCGCGCCTCCAGCACCGGCTGCAGGAATCCGCGCCAGCCCGCCTCCTCCCCCGCCGCCCCGACCAGCTGGAGCAGCACGAACACCGCGAAGGGCACCCCACCCACCGCCACCGGACCGCGCAGGTTCATCGAGTCGGAGGCCATCGCGGCGGTCAACAGGCCGGTGGCCGCACACGAAACCACCACCGCCACACCATGTCCGCGCACCACGTCCCACGACGCCGGCGCGGGCAGCACGGCGGTCAGGCGCTGCCGCCACACCAGGGCCACCACCCCCACCGCCACCGCGGGCCCGAATTGCGTCAACGACAGCGCCGCCGGGTCGATCCCCGAATTCGCCTGCACCACAAGCAGAACTCCGGACGCCAGAAACGCCAGCAACACGTAGGTGCCGACCATCGCGCCGATACTTCCCGACCGCCGCCCCTCATTCGAGATCACCCCGCGATGGTCGCACCGCGATTCTCGACGGTCCTCACACCCGAGAGTGATTCCCGCACCGCAATATCAGACTCGAGAGCCGGTCCCGAGTCTTACCCGGCTACTCGGCGGCCCGGGCGGCGAGCACCGCGTCGTAGAGTTCGCGGCGCGAGGCCCCCGTGGCCGCGGAGACCTCGGCGCATGCGTCCTTGAGCCGCAGCCCGGAGCCGATCAGCGCCTCCACCTGGCCCACCAGGTCGGCGGGCTCGGCGGAAACCGGTTGCGCGCCCTCGAGAACCACGGTGATCTCGCCCCGCGCGCCCTCGACCGCCCACGCGGCCAGCTCGGCCAGCGTGCCACGCACGACCTCCTCGTAGGTCTTGGTGAGCTCGCGGCACACCGCGGCGCGGCGCTCCGGGCCGAGCACCTCGACGGCGTCGGCCAGGCAGTCCGCAAGACGGTGCGGGGCCTCGAAGAAGACAACGGCCCGTGGCTCCGCGGTGAGGGTCCGCAGCCACTCCTTGCGCTGACCGGACTTGCGGGGCGGGAAGCCGTCGAAACAGAACCGCTCGACCGGGAGGCCGGACAGCGCGAGCGCGGTGGTCACCGCGGACGGGCCCGGCAGGCAGGTGATCGGGAGGCCACGCTCCACGCAGGCCGCCACCATCCGATAGCCCGGATCGCTCACCGACGGCATCCCGGCATCGGTGACGAGCAGCACGGTACGACCGGACTCGATCTCCTCGAGCAGCATCGGGATCCGCGCGGTCTCCACGTGGTCGTAGAAGCTCACCACCCGGCCGGTGATCTCGATGTCCAGGGCCTTGGCCAGTGACCGGGTCCGCCGCGTGTCCTCGGCGGCCACCACCTCGGCGGTCGCCAGCGCGTCCCGCAGCCGCTGCGAGGCATCCCCGATATCGCCCATGGGAGTGGCCGCCAAGACCAGCCGTCCGCCGGCACTCGGCTCCGCGCTCATGGTGCTCCTATTCCTCGCAAGGTCCGCCAACTCGCCCCCGACTCTATCGATGCGATCGACCGGCACCGCCAACCTCCATCCTCACCGCGGCGGGACTCGGGGGCGGGTACCGCTTACGATCGACGGCGTGACCCAGGTGACCGACGTGCGACCGGCAGCGGTGGGGGCGGAGACGGCGGCGCTGTCGAGTCCGGCTCCGCTGGTGCCCTCACCCGATTTCGGGCCCACGGACTGGGCTCGGGGGTGGGTGGTCACGCTGTTCCTCACAGCCATCGCCGCCATCACCCGGTTCCTGTTCCTGAACTATCCGACCGATCTGCACACGCCCGTCTTCGACGAGAAGCACTACGCGCCGCAGGGCTGGCAGGTGCTCACCGGCGGCGGCGTGGAGGACAACCCGGGCTACGGACTGGTGGTGCACCCGCCGGTGGGCAAGCAGATGATCGCGCTGGGCGAGGCCATCTTCGGCTACTCCCCCTGGGGATGGCGGTTCACCGCGGCCGTCTCCGGAACGCTGATCGTGCTGCTGGTGATCCGCATCGTCCGGCGGATGACCCGGTCCACGCTGATCGGCGCGTTCGCGGGCATTCTGATCATCTGCGATGGGCTCACCTTCGTGTCCTCCCGCATCGGCATGCTCGACATCTTCCAAGCCCTGTTCGTGACAGCGGCTTTCGGCTGCCTGGTGGTGGACCGCGACGACATCCGGGCGCGCATCGCGCTGGTGGCCGCGCAGGGCCGCATCGACGACAGCCCGTACGGGCCGCGATTCGGGGTGCGCTGGTGGCGCTTCGGGGCGGGCGTCCTGCTCGGGCTGGCCTGCGGCACCAAATGGTCCGGCGCGTACTGGATCATCGGTTTCGCCGCGCTGTCCCTGGCCTTCGATCTCTCGGCCCGCCGCGGCTACCGGGTGCAGCGGCCGTGGTGGGGTGTGGCCAGACGGGATCTCGGGCCCACCGTCTACGCGCTCGCCGTCATCCCGGTGTTCGTGTACCTGGCCTCCTTCTGGGGCTGGTTCGCCAACGAGACCAGCTACGACCGGTACGCGGTCGGGGTGAAGGTCGGACGCGGCGGCGACTTCTCCTGGGTACCGAGCGCACTGCGCGGGCTCTGGTACTACGGCGGCGAAGTGCTCACCTTCCACTCGCAGCTCACCAATTCCGCCGGCAATCACCATCCCTGGGAATCCAAGCCGTGGACCTGGCCCATGGGCCTGCGGCCGATGCTCTACTACTACGCCGACACCAATGTGACCGGCTGCGGCCAGCCCACCTGTGTGAAGGCCGTGATGGCGATCGGCACCCCCGCGCTGTGGTGGGTGGCCTTCCCCGTGCTGGCGTGGGCGCTGTGGCGCAGCGCGGTGCGCCGCGACTGGCGCTACGCGGCGGTCCTGGTCGGCTACGGTGCGGGCATCCTGCCCTGGTTCCTGGACCTCGACCGCCAGATGTACTACTTCTACGCGGTGCCGCTGGCCCCGTTCCTGGCCATGGGTGTGGCGCTGGCGCTCGGCGACGTCCTCGGCCACGCCCCACCCATCGGGCGACGGCTGTCGGGAGCCCCCGGCTGGCAACACTTCACACCACTCAGTGAGCGACAAGGCCTGGGTCTGCTACTGGTCAGCCTCTACCTGGCCCTGGTCATCGCCAATTTCATCTGGCTCTGGCCGATCCTGACCGCCCAGGCCATCACCCCGGGCAACTGGCACGACCACCTCTGGCTCCCGAGCTGGCGCTGAAAGCCCGAAGGGTCAACCGACCGTGGGAGTTTCGCCGAGCGCCGCATGCAGATAGCGGACGGCTGACGCGTCGTCGAGGCCGAGTCGGCGGATCACCGCGACGTATTCGGTAGCGGCGCGGCCGGCCAGGTCGCGGGTGGGGTCGCCGGAGGAGGCGATGAAAGAGCCCAGGCGGCCGCGGGTTTCGAGGACGCCGTCCTGCTCGAGCTCCCGGTAGGCGCGGGCCACGGTGTTCGGGGCCAGCTTCAGCGTCGCCGCCAGCGCCCGGACCGTGGGAATCTTGGTCCCGGCGGCCAGTTCGCCGGAGCGGACCCGGGCGATGATGCCCTGGCGCAGCTGCTCGTAGGGCGGGACCGTCGAGTGGTGGTCGACCGGGATGTCCAGCATGGCTTCATCACACCTCGTCACGCGACAGCGGGCAGGACAGGCAGCGCGGACCGCCACGGCCGGAACCCAACTCGGAGCCGGGGATGCGCAGCACCTCGATTCCGGCGTCTTCGAGCCGCGCATTGGTGTTCTCGTTGCGCTCGTAGGCGACCACCACGCCGGGGGCCAGGGCGAGGGTGTTGTTGCCGTCGTCCCACTGCTCCCGCTCGGCGGTGACGCCGTCCAGGCCGGTGTCGACCACCCGCAGCTTGCCGATGCCCATGGCCTCGGCCGCGACGCGCAGGAAGGGATCCGGGCCGGAGATGCTCACCCCGTGCCCCTCCTGCTTGCGAATGGTGAAGGCGCACAACTCATCCTGGATGGCCGGGTACATGACCACCGCGTCGACGTCCACCATGGTGCAGACGGTGTCGAGATGCATGGTCGCCCGGGTCTGGGCGATCGGCACCACGAGCACGGTGCGCGCCAGATCGTCCTCGAACAGGCTGCGCGCCAAGGCTTCCGCGCCCGCCGCCGTGGTGCGCTCCCCCACCCCGACCGCCACCACGCCCGGCGCGAGCAACAGCACGTCGCCGCCCTCGATCGGCGCGGTGTGCGATTCGTAGGCCCGCCGCACGCCCAGGAAGCGGGGGTGGAACGCGTAAATCAGGTCGGTGAGCGAGGTTTCGCGGGCGCGGGCCGGCAGCGCCAGCGAGGTGATGGCCACCCGCGGCCCGATCCAGAAGGAGGAGTCCCGGGTGAACAGCAGATTGGGCAGCGGGTCGATGACGAAGTCGTGCCCGTGGTGCATGCGCCGCACCAGTGAGGTGGCATCCGCCCCGAAGGGCAGCTCGTCGAATGTCATGCCGGACATGAGGATCTGCGCCAGTTCCGGCGCGGGCACCCCGCGCAGGTGGGCGGCCAGCTCGTCGGCGAGCAGGTGCCCGAGCCGCCGCGCGTCCACCGCACCCGAGATGCCCTGTATCCGCGCGGCGCCACTGACCTGGATGGTCTCGGTCAGCACATCGGCCAGCAGCAGCACCTCCACGCCACGCCCGCGCAACACCTCGGCGAAGGTGTCGTGTTCCTGCTGGGCGCGCTCGACCCAGGGAATGGCGTCGAAGAGCAACTGGTCGTTGTTGCGCGGGGTGAGCCGGCGCAGCTCGTCGCCCGGCCGGTGTAACAGCACCGTGCGCAGCGCGCCGACCTCCGAGGTCACGGAAAACGGTCGCGCCGTGGGTGCGGCCTTTGTTCCCATGACACGACGGTAGTTCCCCACGGCACGGATGGCATGGAATTCGCGACTCGAGTCGCACCCTGGGAGAACCCTGGAGTCGCACCGGCGAAAAACCTGGAGTAATGTTCAGGTATGCAGACCGCGTCGTGGCAGGCGAAGGAGCTGACCCCCGGTCAGCTCGCCCAGCGAGCCGGAGTTTCGGTGTCCGCCTTGCATTTCTACGAACGAGAGGGCCTGATCACGGCCCGCCGCACCAGCGGGAATCAGCGCCGCTACCCCCGGGAAACCCTGCGCCGGGTGGCCTTCATCCGCATCTCACAGCGGGTCGGCATTCCGCTGGCGGAGATCCGCCACGCCCTCGACAACCTCCCCGACGGCCGCAACCCCACCCGCCGCGACTGGGAGACCCTCTCCACCACCTGGCGCGCCGACCTCGACGACCGCATCGAACAGCTGATCCGGCTGCGCGACAACCTCACCGGCTGTATCGGCTGCGGCTGCCTCTCGCTGGGCGTCTGCAAGATCTTCAATGCCCACGACCACCTCGGCGACGAGGGCCCCGGCGCGCGCGTACTGGACACCCACGCCGCCGAGAACTGCACCAAGGCCGTCTGCGCCCCCACTCCCGACCAGGCGTGACTACTTGCGCGGCAGGAACGAGGTGAACAGGTCGTTGGCGCGGCGCATGGCGAACTCGTAGGGCCAGGCGAACTTGCGGGACCACCAGTAGCCGAACCGGATGTCGAACTGGGTGTGGATCAGGTAGGTGCCCTTCTCGACACCGCGCAGGATCGCCTCGGCCACCTGGTCGGGAGACTTGGCGTGGTGGCGGAAGCGCTTGATCCAGGCCTGGATTCGCGGGTCGTCGCGATCCACGCCGATGATGTCCACGGTCTGCACCAGCGGCGTGTCGACCGCGCCGGGGACCACCAGGTGGACGTCGATGTCGTGGCGCGCCAGATCGAAGCGCAGCACCTCCGACACGCCGCGCAGGCCGAACTTGCTGGCGCTGTAGGCGGCATGCCAGGGGAAGGCCATCAGACCGGCGGCCGAGGACACATTGACCAGCGCACCACCGCGTTTCGCCTCGATCATGGGCGGCACGAAGTTCTCGATGACATGGATGGGACCCATGAGGTTCACATCGACCAGGCGTTTCCAGTGGCGGTGCTCGAGGTTCTCCACCGTCCCCCAGGTGGAGATGCCGGCGATGTTCATCACCACGTCCAGCGAGCCGAGCTCCTCGTGCACCTTCTCCGCGAAGGCGGTGACGGCGTCGTAGTCGCTGATGTCGAGGGCGGTGGCGACCTCGACGATGCCGCCGGTGGAACGGATGGTTTCGACGGTCGCGTCCAGCCCCTCGGCATTGACGTCGGTGAGCACCAGCCGCGCGCCCCTGCGGGCCGCCGCCAGTGCCGTCGCCCGGCCGATGCCGCTCGCCGCGCCGGTAATCAAAGTCTTCTTGCCCCTCAGGCTACGATCACGCACGTCGATCCATCCCTCACTTCGACAGCCCTGTCAGACCGCACGCTACTACGCGAACAATCCTGTTCGCGAGTCGGGCGAGTACCCGTTACGCCCCTATTTTCCTGGGCGCACGCACCCCGGCCCGGGATTCCGCGCGCGGTACGGGGACGTTAGGGAGTCGTGCCCATCCGGACCGCCGGACCGTGACCCCGGATCGCCGGACCGTGAGTCAGGACGGCCCCGGCAGCACCGACCGGCTGGTCCCGGGCAGGTCCAGATCCAGCGCGATCCGCCCCGCCGCCAGATGCTCCTCGACCTCCCCGCCCGGCATGGGCCGCGCGATCAGGAAGCCCTGCGCGCGGTAGCAGCCCAGCGCCACCAGGGTGCGCGCCGCCACGGTGGTCTCGACACCCTCGCCGACCACCCCGAGACCGAACGAACCCGCCAGCCCCACAATCGATTTCACGATCGCCAGATCATCGGCGCTGGCGCCCAGCCGCTGCACGAAACCCCGGTCGATCTTCACCGCGTCCACCGGCAGCGCCTTCAGGTGCGACAGCGAGGAATACCCCGTCCCGAAGTCGTCGATGGCGATCTGCACGCCCATCCGCTTCAACCCGCGCAGGGTCACCTGCGTGCGCGCAAGATCCTGCACCACAACATGTTCGGTGATCTCCAGGCACACCGACGACCCGTCGATGCCGTACCGCCGCAGGATCCCCTCGATGGTCTCCACGAAATCCAGCGAAACCAGCTGCACCGGAGACACATTGATCCGGATCACCACATTCGACGCCAGCCCCCGCCGCCGCCACTGCGCGAACTGCTCGGCGGCCGTGCGAATCACCCAGCGACCCAGCTCCCCCGCCAGATTGGTGGCCTCCGCGACACCCACGAACGCACCGGGCGGCAGCAGCCCGCGCGTCGGATGCTGCCAGCGCACCAGGGCCTCCAGCGCGACCACTCGGCCGGTGCGCAGATCCACCTCGGGCTGATAGTGCAGCACCAGCGAACCGTCCGCGACCGCGCCGCGCAGATTCAGCTCCACGTCGTCCTGCAGCTCGAACTGCGCGCGCATGGCATCGGTGAACACCGCGACCCCGTTGCCGCCGCTCGACTTGGCCGACAGCAGCGCGTGATCCGCACGCCGCAGCACATCGGCGACCGTGGTCTCGCCCGGAATACCGAGCGCCACGCCGACGCTGGCGCCCCGGCTCACCGTCTCCTCGCCGACCGTCACCCGCCGCGCGATGAGCTGCTGAATCCGGCTCGCCTCCCGCTCGGCCGCCGCCGCGTCCATCGGCTTGGCCGGCACGATCACGAACTCGTCGCCACCCAGCCGGGCGATCACGTCACCCGGATCCAGATTCTCGCGCAACCGCTTGGCGAGTGTGCGGATAAAATTGTCCCCGGCCGTGTGCCCGAGAAAGTCGTTGAGCGCCTTCAGCCGATCCAGATCCAGGAAGAACGCCGCCACCGGCCCCGGCCGTCCGGGTCTGAGCCGCTCCTCCATGTGCTCGAGCAGCGCCCGCCGATTCGCCAGTCCGGTCAGATCGTCGTGCATGGCGATATATCTGAGCCGTTCCTCGGCCACCACGCGCGCCTGCAACTGTGCGAACAGCGCGGCGATCGCCTTGAGGACATTGAGTTCGCGAGTGCTCCACTCGCGGTCGCCCTCTTTGATGAAGCCGAGCAGCCCCGTCGCCTGGCCGCGTGACACCAGCGGCACCGCGGCGGCGGAGACGGCTTCGATACCGGCCGCCTGCTGGATCAGACGTTGATAGTCGGCGAATTCCGGGATGGGCCTGATGATGATCGGTTCGGTGGTATCGCCGAACCGGGTCAGCGCCGCGGTGGGGTCGTCGAGGTTGGCCACCTGCAGTGGATCGTCGGTCTCCGGAACCGCCCGATGCGGCCACTCCGCAATGAGCACCGATGCCAGCCGAGCCTCATCGGTGAAGCGCAGAAAACTGAAATCGACATCGAAGTGCTCCACCAGCCAGGCCAGCACCCGTTCACTCGCGGCCGCCATCGTAGACGCATCGACCGCCATCAACTCCGAGGCGACCTGGGTCACCAATGAGTCGAGCGTTCGCCGAGGCACTTCTTCTCCGATCTCACTTGCCGCGCGTGGTAGCGCCCGGTATTGGACGTCGCCTGCTGCGGACCGCGGGCTCCGACGCATACCCGAGACGCAGTACCAACGCCATCGTTTCGTGCCCAGGCACTTCCAACAGCTCCAGGAAGCTGCCTTGAAGTGACGTTAGTGTATCGGCGAACTCCGGGGAAACCGTATGTAGTTCCTCGGGGCGTCGTGCATAAAGAAACACCGGTGAAACCGGTTGAACAGCGAGACCATACCGTTCCGCGGCGATCCAGAGACGCTGGAGCGCCTCGCCGGCACGCGCGTACGCGGCGAGTTCCGACGGGTCCAGTGGCGGCTTCGGAAAGGTCAGGGCTGCCACGGCCGAACTGGTCTGCACCTTCGCCAGCGCGTCTTCCACCAGCGCGGTGCCACCCGACCACGACCGCAGCTGGGCCATCACGTCCGCACGAACGGCGATCTCGAGCTTGGCCAGCTCGTCGGGTTGGAGATCGAGCGTGCGCAGATCCATCCCGGTCCGTAGATCATCACCGGGCCACCGCAGCTCGGAGGTCATCTCCAGGTGCATGTCCGGCGTCAGGTAGCGGGTCCGCTCGGACTCGGCGAGGATCCGCGCGGCGGAGTCGATTCGCCGCCGATCCGTCACCATGTGCAGCGTCGCGCCGGCCCGGGTCACGGCTTCGCGAAGTCCGTCCAATATCTCGTCCGGTATCGGCACGCCGGTCCCACCGCCCCGATTGGTGTGCCTGGCGAGCAGCGCCGGGTAGCTATCGGACAGCTCGGGATCAGTGCCCGACCCCAACCGCAGCACGGCGGTGAGCAGTTCCGAATCGCCGGTGCGCAGTTCGCTCTCACCGAGCAGACCGTGCGCGGCGGCCGCGACACGGGCGTTGAACAGCGCCGCACCGACCGCCAGTGCGCTGCCCCGGTACCCGATGTCCATCATCGAAGAGTGTTGGGGCGCAAGGGTGATCGTCACCTCGGCCCAATCGGCGCGCAGGGTCCAGGGCTGCGCGTTACCACCCGAGGGCGCCCGCTGCGCACACTCGAGCACCGCCGCGATGCCGGATTCCGGCCGAGAGTCGTCCGGTTCGTCCGGCCACACCAGTTCCTTGCGCACTTCGGGCTCGGTGATCTCGTCCAGGCTCTTCTCGATATCGACGCGCGTGCGTCCCGACCGCAGCGGCTGCCCGAGTCCGATCCTGCGCACCTCGGCGGCGACATTGGAACCACCGAGTTGCACGTCGGACGCCAATTGCGGCCAGCTGTTGAGGGTCTGGCCGATCTCCACCATGCTCGCCGCGAGCGTCGCAGAGAGATTGCGACCGTCCAGAACTCGAACCATGAGGGGTGTTTTGTCGCGGGTGGACAGCCCGCGCAGCTCAGCGGCGGTGACACCGCCGAGCAAACCGTGGAAGGGCTCACGCTCCGGTTCCAGATCGAAGCGCTCGACATCGAGCAGACCGCGGTCGCTGGAATGCATCACCAGCGGAAGCCGGAGCCGACGGGCGCCTTCGCGCACGGCGAGCTTGATATCGAACGAATCGCACTCCTCCACAACGATATCCAGGCCGGTGAGGAAGGCGTCCATGTTCTCGTCGTCGAGCCCGGCCGGGAGGATCTCCACGGGCAGATACGGGTCCAGTTCCGCGATCCGGCGGGCCGCGACGACTGCCTTGTTGGCGCCGATGTCGAACAGGGTGCCCGGGAGGCGGTTCAGGTTCGAGAGCTCGACGGTGTCGAAGTCCGCCAGCCGCAGCAGACCGCAGGTGCCCTCCATGGCCAGCACATGAGCCACGGCGTGACCGACGCTCTGCCCGACCACCCCGATCGCCTGGGCGCCGAGGGTCTGCTGCTCCGCGCGCGTCAGGTTGTTGCGATTCCGGTCGAGCCGGACAGCGCGGAGCAGTTGCGGGCCGGGCAGCGCGATTACGGCCCGCCGCCACGGGTAATGAACCCAGCGATCCGATTCCGATGTTTCGGACAATTCGGGCGGAGCCACCAGGCTCGCGAACTCGGCCCGCAGTCCGTCTCGCAAGTCCCGAGACTCGATGGCCGGATTCGCCAGCAGTTCAGCAAGTCGCGCGGCCTGCCCGGAATCGGATTCATCGAGCAGCACCGGCCGATAAGACTCGCCCGATACTCCATTTTCGATCATGTTCAGGCCGAGCCCTGGGCTGAAGTCCAGGCAACGCGTGGCAAAAAGCCATTCTGCGTCAATTGGGACAATTCGAGATCGAGCAACCGAGCCTGCGATTCGGTGGCCACCGAATCGTAAGTCTCCATATCCCACCAGATCGCGAACGTACGATAACGATCGTCCGGATAGGATGACGGCGGAATCCACCAGGCCACATTCGCTCCGCTGCCACGATAGAGATTCAGCGCATGCTCGGGCGAATGCGCACTCGTGTAGCGGACCCCCAGCAGCAACGCGGCATGAACGCACGCCCTGGCCATCCAGTCGGCCAGCGCATGGCGGTGCGGGGAGTCGCGAGCGGCCCAACCGGCCTTGCACTCGATCACACCGTCAGGGATCTGGTCGGCCACCAGGCGCCGGAAGGCCGGGCCGCCCTCCAACCCTGCCCAGCTCGCGACCGCGCGCATCTCGTCGACCTGCTTGTGCGGCCCCTCTGCCCGGACCCCCGCGACCACCCGACCGTCGGCATCCAGCGCCACGAGGAAGAGGGAGGTGGAGAGGCCGTCGATCACCTTGTCGTACTCGAGCGCCTCCTCGGCGCCGAACCGCCGATATGCCTCGAGCGCACCATCCATGTTCTGGCGCCACAGGCCCGGATCGGCCTCCGGAGGACCCACCAGGATGGTGTATCCCGTTTTCGGCTCCCGAAATCGGAGCATGCCGTGACCAGGGCCTTGCGCCGGGACGCGCTCGATCGGTTCGACTGCCATACAGTTCCACTCCACTAAAAACGACCCGCGCGACTGCTGCGCCTTCGCCCGATACAGTCATGCATCAACCGCCGTCGGACGTGGGCGCCTAGGGGAGTATCCGTCAGCCAACTGAAATTGTCCAGGCAACCGGCAAATGCTCCGAAACCCAGACGTGACTCCAGTAATCCCCCCGGTCAAACCATTGCTATCAGTCATGAAATACAACGACAAGACCGGTTGGTACTCATTGGGTTAACAGTGAGCAATCACACCAGGATGGAGATGAAAAGTTCCAGTTCGGCGGTGCCGTGCCAGATCTCGATCTCCTCGCGGTAGGCGCGGGTGATCTCGGCGGAAGCGGTCGCGTCGTCGACCTGGGCCCAGACGTCCTCGGCCGGATCGTGATAATCGCCATTGGGCCGGAAGCGGGCGTAGACGCCCTTGGGGACGCGGATGAGGACGTCGCCGACCGGGACGTCGTCGGGACCCTTGTACTCGTAGGAGACCAGCACGTTGTAGTTGCCGGCGGGGTCGGGAACGTAGACGGTGGCCAGCGGGCGCTCGGCGCCCTCCCGGTCACGCAGGCGGTCGCGCAGGAACTCGATGAGCTCGCTGTTGGAGACCTTGAAACTGGGGCGCACCCGCGGAACCACCAGGCCGCCGTAGACCCCACCGGGCCGGACCACGATCGAATAGGTCATGACGGCTCGACCGCCAGGTACAAATCGATCTTGTACGCGTGCGGGTAGGTCTCGAAGTCACCGGTGTGAATGCGCTTGATCTGCTTGTGTTCCTCCGCGTAGGCGATCTGCGTCCACAGATCGGTCATCACCTGCGGGAAGTTGCCGACCGAGGAGAAGCGGGCGTAGGTGCCGCGCGGCAGGCGGGCCACCACGTGGCCGCGGGTCACCTCGTCGAGCGAGCCGCACTGGTAGCCGACGATCTGGGTGTTGAAGGTGCCGAGCTCGGCCGCGTAGTCGGTGTAGGCCGAGGCCAGCGGACCACCGAGTTCCTGGTGCAGGACCGCGGCCCAGGCCACTTCCAGATCGTGGTCGCGCAGTTCACCGAGCGCACGTTTGGGACTGCGCACCGGCAACCCGGCAACCCACGTCTCGTCCCGCTCGACGATCTCGAACTGCATTGGATGGAAACTCTCTCGAGGTGTGATTCACAGCCTGTCGGCCAAGCCTTCGCCATGCTATCAATCAGCCCGGACCGGACCCGGCGACACGGCTGAGGCGCTCGCCTGCCCCGCGCGCGAGCGCGTCGCTCACCCGTCGCGGCGGCGGTGCGGGCGGGCCATCGGGGCGTGCCAGTGCCGGAACAGCGCGATCAGGCGCAGGCCGACCGCGCCCGCCCCAGCCAATCCGCCTGTCCAGTATGTGTATTGGCCGTAGTGCAGCAGCAGCGCCGTCGCCACGGAACCGAGCAGGGCCGGCACGGCGTACAACTCGCCGTCGCTGAGCACGCTGGGGGTGACACCGGCCAGGACATCGCGGATCACACCGCCGCCCACCGCGGTCACCAGGCCCAGCGCCGCCGCCGAGGTCGCCGACATGCCGTGCTGGAAGGCGGTCACGGTGCCGGTCACACAGAAGAGGCCGAGGCCGATGGCGTCAGCGATATTCAGCGGCGTGCGGACCAGCCGCACCGGCGGGTGCCAGAAGAAGATGACGGCCGCGGCCAGCAGGGCGACTCCGGCATAGGACACCTGGACGAAAGCCAGCGGCGGGGTGCGGCCGATGACGAGGTCGCGGATCACACCGCCGCCGGTGGCGGTGGCGACCGCGAGCACCGCGATGCCCACCACATCGAAGCGGCGACGCACTGCGAGCAGCGCACCCGACACTGCGAATGCGAACACGCCCAGCAGGTTTCCCACACTCTGTACCGCGTCGACAGGGGTGCCGAGTTCGACGAGATCACTCACGTGTGGCCACTTCCGTTCCTATCGCTAACTTTCGGCTACCGGCGCACAGTATGCCCGGCCCGCCACACCGGCACTCCGCCGCACGGTCGGAGCGGCTTTATGGTTGAGTCGCCCTTGTGTGCCGCACAATTGCCCAGCTAGACGCGGAACTTACCGCGTGTCGCGCCTGCCCCCGGCTGGTGGCATGGCGCGAGCAGGTCGCACACGAAAAACGGGCCGCCTTCAGTGACGAGAATTACTGGGGCAAGCCTGTTCCCGGCTTCGGTCCCGCGGACGCCCGCCTGCTGATCGTGGGCCTGGCGCCGGCCGCGCACGGCGGTAATCGCACCGGCCGCATGTTCACCGGCGACCGCAGCGGCGACGTCCTCATCGCCTGCATGCACGCCGCCGGTCTCGCCAACCAGCCCACCAGCGTCTCCGCCGACGACGGCCTGCGACTGCTCGGCACCCGCGTCACCGCCCCGGTCCACTGCGCCCCACCCGACAACAAACCCACCCCCACCGAGCGCGATACCTGCCGCCACTGGCTGACCACCGAATTGACCCTGCTGGCACCCACCCTCCGCGCGATCGTCGTCCTCGGCGGCTGGGGCTGGCAAGCCCTCCTGCCCGCCCTGGCCGAATCCGGCTGGGCCATACCCAAACCCAAGCCCCGCTTCTCCCACGGCGCCCGAATCGAGCTGGCCCCAGCCGTCCCCGGCCGCGCCCCCCTCCACCTGTTCGGCACCTACCACCCCTCCCAGCAGAACACCTTCACCGGCCGCCTCACCCCAGCCATGCTCGAGCAGGTCCTCACCGACGCCGCCCAAGCCGCCGGCCTCCCCGTCCACCGCCCCTAGACCCGGCCGGCCGCAGCGGGCAGCTCGATTCGGCTATCCACGTCTGGCATTCAATGAGGTCACCGGCCTCGGAGCGGGCGACTCGTCCGGGCTGGCCGGACTCGGCGTCCAACGAGATCGCCGTCACCGAGCCGGGCGGCACGATTCGACTGTCCGGACTCGGCATTCATGAAGGTCGCCGGCGACGGTGCACCGGGCAGGGGCGCCGCACTCTCGGTGGCGAGGTCGCCGGACCGGATACGATGCGGGCGTGAGCAGGGCCGATGACGAATCCGAGCGGGAGGGGGCGGCTGCCAATGGGGCGGCCGGGGGTGTGAAGGTGCGCCGCAGCCGGGCCGGGACGCGGCAGCGGCTACTGGACGCGGCGTTCGAGGCCTTCGCCGAAGAGGGATTCGGCCGGTGTTCGGTCGAGCAGGTGTGTGAGCGGGCCGGATTCACGCGTGGTGCGTTCTATTCGAATTTCACCTCGCTGGAGGAATTGTTCCTGGCCATGTGGGAGCAGCGATCGGCATCGATGCTGGCCGAGGCAGCAGCGGTGCTGGATGCGCCCGGCGGAGTGGCCGCCGATCCGCAGCGGGCGGTCGAGCAGGTGCTGGCGGCAGTTCCGGTGGATGACAAGTGGTTTCGAATCACCTCGGAATTCACCGCGCACGCCCTGCGCAATCCCGCGTTGCGTCAGGTAATGGTGGCGCGAGAGGAGGCGATCGCTGCAGCACTCACCCCGGTGGTCGTCGCGCTCCTGCGTCGCAACGGCAGACGGGTGCCGGATCCAGCGGCACTGGGCCGGGCACTGGTTGCAGTGCACGACGGCACGCTGGGCCAGTGCCTACTGGAACCGGACAACCCGGCAGTGCGCGACTACCGCCTCGACCTGTTCCTGCGAGTGCTCGACTCCTACAGCGAGCCCATCTGAGGGCTCAGTTCAGCGCCTCAGGCCCGAACGGAATTCGGCGATGAGCCGATCGCCGGCCCCCTGCCCACCCCTACATCCCCAGAAACCGTCTCCAACCAGCCGATTCGTCGACTCCCCACCCCACCTGCTAAAGTTCTCCAGCGCGGGTCGGAAACGTCCCCGCGGGGCTATAGCGCAGTTGGTAGCGCGTCTCGTTCGCATCGAGAAGGTCAGGGGTTCGATTCCCCTTAGCTCCACATAACGAAAAACCGCCCGTGACCTCGGAAGAGATCACGGGCGGTTTGCGTTTTCGGGGCTATTCGGATTGGTGATCGCCGGTTCCCGTCCGCAGTGCGTCCGCAGCTTTCGCAAGCGCGGACCGCGCGGCAGTGTCGAGAGCATCCGCAACGGATTCGAGGTCGTCCGGAAACAGGTCGGCGTAGGTGTCAAGGGTCATCGCAGCGGACTTGTGACCGAGCATGGTCTGCACCGCCTTTGGGTTCGCGCCGGCGCTGATCGCCAGGGATGCGGCCGTGTGCCTGAGGTCGTGAGGGCTGATGTATGGGAAACGCTCTGTCGCCCGGGTGTCTCCCTGCCTGTCCCCCTCATCAATCAAGGAGACAGCGAGACGATGGCTGCTGTCTCCACGGTGACCCCGAGCCTGGCTGACACCATCCACGTGCCGACCTGGGTTCCGTAGGCGAGAAACCGCAGGCGAGAACACCCGTTTGCGATAGGTAGACACTCTCAGCACCGCGCCCTCTGGGGAGGTGAACACAAGTGCGTCGCGATCTTTCCCTTTCATCAGCGAGACAAGTTCGTCAGCCAACAACTTCGGGAACGGCACCGAACGACGCTCATGGTTCTTCGTAGTTGACCAAACGATCCTGCCTTGAACCTCGGCAACGGCCTCCAACACGTTCACTCGGCGGCGAAGCATGTCGAAACTGGAGACCTTCAGCGCGGCCATCTCACCCCATCGCAAACCGGTGTACGCCAAAAGCCGTATGGCTGTGGGTGCCTCGGAGACCTCACGCGCAAGTTGTTCGACTTGAACATGAGTGAGATAGCCGCGGGCGCGGTGCGTACGGCGCGGCAATTTCACTCCGGCACAGGGGTTACGGACGATATGGCGGTCCTCGACGGCGGCACCACAAATCATCCGAAGCACCCCCACCGCGTTCTCAATGGTCGGCACGCCCATCCGGGCAGCCACCATCTCCGAGATCCATGCACGGACTTCACTTGTTCGGACATTGCGAATTTCGGTACTGCCCCAACGTGGCTCGACGTAGAGCCCCCAGGTATGGCTCCGATTGAATGCCGTGGTGTCCTTCAGATGGGCTTGGGTTTTGAGCCACCGGCGACCTAGATCGCCGATGGTTTCGCGACCAGCCGAAGGAGCGACATGGGTGCCGGTGACGAGCGCGCTGGTCGCATCATCGAGCCAGGCTTGGGCGTCAGCTTTGCGGGTGAAGGACTTTGCGTGTTCTTGGCTGCTGTCGTCGACGTAGCGGGCCCGCCAGCGTTTGGCGCACCCATGGTTGGCCGAGGGGACTCTCTCGCTGGTCTTCGCGCCGTACTCGGCGGTGGTGGTGACGGTCTTGTACCAGCGGTCTTCTACCCCACTGCGGCGGTTGCGTCGCCCACCCATTTCAGGAGACCCCGCCGCGGTCGGACGCGGCTTCCTGCTCGGCGATCCAGGCGTGGATGACGCTCTCGCGCCAGACGCGCCGGCGCCCGAGCTTGAAGCTCTTCGGACCTTTGCCTGCCCATGCCCAGTACCGCCATGTGGCGGCGGGGATACCGGTGATGGCTTCGCAGTCGGTGGCCTGGAGGTAGCGGTCGGTGGGCATGGAATCTCCTCGGGTAGAGCGGGTTCGGGTATCAGTGCGCACGCCGTCGCGTGGTGCGCAGGTGGTGTCGCAGGGTGCGCACGCGCCGTCGCACGATGCGTTGGAGGTGTCGCGGTGCGCACCATCGGCCTGTCGCACGGTGCGTACGGGGTGGGTGGGTTGTCGCATTAGTGCGCACCGCCTGTCGCACGCTGTCGCGGGCTGTCGCATGACCCGTCAACCGGCCGCAGGTAAGGGTGTTTGCCGGAGACGAGGGTGTCGAGGCGAGTGATGCGCAGAACCAGGTCAGGGATGTCCGGGAGGGTTTGCTGTGCTGCTGTCGCAACGTCGTCGGTGCTCAGGTTGCCGTCGCAGACGTAGAGGATCTCTGCGCATTCGTCTTGTCGCGCCTGTCGCACAACGAGATTGAGCCGTCGCGTCAGCTGCGCACCGGTGACGTGCGCACTCGTGTCCACCTTTACCGCGACCGCGGTCATAGCGGCGCGTAGCAGCATGCCGTCGTAGGGGTAGAGGCCCGGACCGGGCAGTTCGTGTCGCAGCACGCGGTCACTGACCCACTGATCTGTCGCACACGCACCGAGTGCGACACGCGTACGAGCGACCGCCCGGCAATGCACAGCGGAATTTGATCGAGGCCGCCACTCTCCCGGTCGCCACCCCAGCACCCAGGTTGCCGCCGCGCGGGTGGGCACGATCCACGTCGACTCTCCTCGCACCGAGGGAAGCCGTTCGGCGGCGTTGGCGTCAGCGAGTTGGCTTGCCAGCCGGTAGGTCTGGGCCACACCGACGCCGAGGAACTCGGCCAGAACATCGGTTTGCATGGCACGCATTTCGGTGAGCCCGACCAGCGCTTGGACGCCACGCGGGGTGAGCCGTGAGTATCTGATCATGAGAAGTCCTTGAAGGAGGAGATATGAGATTGGGGGCCAATGGTTTTCGTCGTCCGGTTGGCGAGGTATCGGCCCCAGTCGGCGTCGAGGTCGCGTACGACCAGGGCCAGGTCGAGGCTTCGGATTTCGGGCGGGAGCCGCTCGGCGGCCGCATGCACGCCATCACTCACGCGGGCGGTGCGGCACAGGTACAGCAGGCCAGTCAGTTCCTCGGGCTCCATCTCGCGGGCCGCACGGATCGCGCCGCGCAGTGCCTGATCCATCGAGGCCGCTGATTTGCGCGTGAGTTCGACCTCCAGCGCCCACCAACCCTGCGTCCCCATGAGCCGCCCACGGAACAGGGCGTCATGAACGTGCACACGGCCTGTCTCGAATTCGGCTCTCTTGGACCGTGATTGGTGCGATACCCGCTGTGCGCGGTGCCAGAGCTCTCGTTCGGACACCCACGCCGGTAGGTCGGCGCCGACCAGCATCAGCCGGGCCTGCGCGACCGCGCGATGATGTTCCACACGCCCGAGGGTGGGCCGCCAGTTCTGCACCGGCCAGCCCAGGAACCGGGACGCGGTGGCCGCGGTCGCGACCACCCACTTGTCCCCCGCCTGCACCTGTTCCAGCGGTCGAACGAGATTGTCGGCCCGCAGCTGCCGCACCAGAACGTAGGTGTGGTTCGCACCTTGCCCCAGGAACTGTCCGAGCAGGTCGAGTTGCATTCCGCCGTGCTGGGACAGCAGCGTCAACGCGGTGGCCTTGCGCAGGTCCGACCGCGGTTCGGTTCCGCCACGCAGCCGCTGCACGGTCGAGCGTGGCAGCCCGACACGGCGTCCGATCTCGGCATCGGGGTGGCCGGCCGAACGCAGGGCCGCGATTTCACCGAGCACGGTCTCGACGTGGCGGGCGGTGATACCGAGCCGTTTGGCGATCTGCCGGTAGTCCTCGCCCAGCTCGCGCAGGTTGCGAATCATGGTGTCGCGCTCGGCGCCCGACAGATGCTTGTAGCGGCCGCCCGGGCCGTCGTTGTTCCGATTCATCAGGTATTCCCTTCGATCGATTACTGAAAGGTGCTGCGCTCCAGCACAACTCACGCAGGGCTGGGCACAACAGGGCACACACGGGGGCACATTTCGCACACGGGGGGCACACGCACAGGCAGGGCGTGCGCCCCTTCGTCCGGGGCGCGTGCCCTACCGCGACATCCGCCGATCCACCATTCGGCGGTCACGTTGCACAGGTCGCGCGTGCTGATCGCGCTCCTTGATAGGCGCGGTGTCCCCGATCCAGCTCATGAGGGAGCGGAGCCGCTCATCGATCGCCGCCGTCTTTTCCTGCTGCGACAACCTCGCCCGGAAACCGACCACCGGGTCAGGTGATTCATTTGACTCACCTGCAGAACCGACTACCGAGTCACGTGAGTCAGATGGCTCAGGTGGTTCACTGTGAACCACCTGCCGCCGATCGTCCGGCAGGTGCTGTCCAGTTTTCTGGACACTGACCAGCGGGGTGGCGGGTGCGAACAGTTCGTCCACGGTGTAGCCGGGCAGCATCTCCTCCAGAACCCGGCAATGATCAGGGAACGGAAGGCTTTTGATTTCACCGGACAGCCACCGGTAGAACTGGGCCTTGAGTGGACCACGCCCGACCAAATCAGGATCGAGCCGTTTGGCCGCCTTGTCGTACTCACGAAGGAACGTGCTGTGAGTCTGCCAATGCCGCTTCTTCAGAAGCGCTCTCAGCTCCGTACCCGGACCCAATCGACGCGTCCGACCCGACGCGTCCGCATCGGTGCGGTCCTCGTTGTGGTTCATCGCGACCGCCGCCGATCCGCCGCCGGACGCGTCGGCGCGTCAATCGAAGGGTCGCGAACGTTGTCGCGGTGGACGTCGCGCTCCTTCACAGGTGCGGTATCCGCCCCGATCCAGGACATCAGTGACCGCACCCGAGCATCGATCACGGCCGTCACTTCCCGCTGATCCCGGACACGACCAGAACCGACCACCGAGTCAGGTGATTCATTTGAATCACCGGTCGAACCGACCAACCGGTCAGGTGATCCATTTGGAACACCTACGTGAGCCGCGATCCGCAGTTCTCGATCCAAAGATCGTGCAGTAGTGGGTGTTTCGATCGCTCCGACCGACACCGGGCGTTCCGGCGAGACAGGCAGGCTCTGTCCAGTTTTCTGGACCTCAAGCGACAGAGCAGCGGGCGCGAACAGTCCCTCTGCTGTGTGGCCGGGCAGCATCGCTTCCAGGACCGCGCAATGATCCGGCCGCGGCAGCCCTTTCAGGTCACCGGCGAGCCATTTGTAGAACTGCGCCTTCGCGGGACCGTCCAACCCTCCCATGTTGCGATTGATCTTCCGCGCGGCCCTGTTGTACTCGCGCTGAAACACCTTGTGGGTATCCCAATGCTTCTCCCGCAGAAGCCGTTTCAACTCCGTCCCGCCATCAGTGTCGCGGGCAGCGTCGCGGTTCACCGTGACCGCCTCCGATCCACCGCCGGACGCGCCGGCGCCTCAACCGAAAGGCCGCGAACGTCATCGCCGTGGATGTCGCGCTCCTTCAGCGGGGCACTGGCCTCAGCCATCGCAAGCATCAACCGCAGCCGATCCGCCGTAGCCGCATCCGATTCCCGATCAGCCGTCGACACGGGACGCGGCGCCGCGGACTCGACAACCATTGCCCTGGTCCGCAGTGTGTCGAAATGCGGTTCGCCTACCGTGAACTCGTCGAACTGCTTCCAGGTGTTCGACCGCAGCTCAGCCGGTGTGGGGGCGGCGTAACCGATCTGCTCGGCAGTGATCTGGCGACCCGCTTTGAGCGACAGTGCCGTCAGCATCACATCGAGGGTCCGCGGCTTCGGGTGATGCAACCCGTCCCGATACCCGACGATATTGGTGTGCTTGAGATGCACCGGTCGGCCGCCGTCACTCTCGCTCACCGCACGCATGCGATGCGCCAGGCCCTGGTTGGTGATCCCGAGCGACTCCATCAACAGCGACAGATGCTCGTTCGGAACCAACTCCCTCTGTTGTGGTTTCGGCTGAGCATCAACCTCCGCGCCGCGTCGGTAGTCCGGCACCGGGAGCGGTTGCGCGGGGACAGGAAACGGAATGACATTCGACAGCGGCCCGACCCGCTTCCCGTTGATCCTCACCGAACCCACCACCGTTCCCGACGAGCGGGCACGGACGGCGCAGGATTCGAGATCACCGCTGATAGCGCCCGGTTCGGCACCCGGGCACAGCGTTCTACACTGGACATGCTTCAGTGGCCTTTCAGAACCTGAAGTGAAAGCCGAAGCAGCGGACACTGCTTCGGTACCGACTCCCCGGTAGCGCTAACTACCGGGGAGTCTTTGTTGCTACGCCTCAACGCAGTCAACTGATTCAATCCTATGTCACTCAGTTGACTGCGGCAAGGAGTCGCCTAGATGACTGCTAGCTCACCCCCTTATCATTGCCTCCATGAGCGAGCCCGCTAGCGCGCCGAAGTACTTGACTATCGCCAGCGAGATACAGCAGCGGATTGTCTCGGGCGCCATACCGATCGGCGGCCAACTTCCCACCAAACAGGACCTCCAAGCGGAGTTCAGCGCGGCACTCAATACGGTCGATCGAGCACTCGATGTACTCCGGGACCGCGGACTGGTCGAGACACGCCACGGCGTCGGGACCTTCGTGGTTAGCACCGATGTCGCACAGAAGGCCCAGATCGAAGAGCGGGTCGCCGCACTGGAGTCGCAGGTGGCCGAACTGTACGAACAGCTCCGTGAGCTCCGAAATGCATCCACAGAAAAGCACGCGTAGAACGATCGTTCGCCCGAAACCTGTTGCCTCCCTGTCCATACCTCCAGGAAAGCCGACAGGCGGCAGTTCACACACCATGTGAAAACCCATGTGCGACAGCACTACTCGATGTAGCAAATCATCCCCAGCACCAGTCAGCACAGCGGGCGTATCATCAGCGCAGATCAGGGTTCTCGAACGAAGAGGTGGGGCCTGGTGACCGAACGGAACTCTGCGCTGGCCGAGCTGATCACCGATGCTGGGATCTCTTGGGCTGGCCTTGCGAAGCGTATCAATGATCTTGGAGCCGACGAAGGGCTAGCCCTCCGCTACGACTACACCGCAGTACATCGCTGGGTTAACAAGGGGCAGAAGCCTAGAGGGATTACGCCTAGTCTTATCTGTCGAGTGCTCTCCGAGCGGCTCGGTCGGCGGGTCAATCCAGCAGACATTGGGATGGAAGGATTCGAGTCCTTGGCTTCACGTGGTCTCCAGTACCCCCACGATCCCGAGTCCTCTCTGGAGACGATTCGCGATCTCGGCACCGCCCACACCAGCGGTCAGTTCAGTGCACCATTCATCCTTGCGGCACTTGCCGCTCCGAGTCGTGACTGGCTTTTGGCGACCTTCGAAGAACTCAGCACTGATCGAGGGCCACGGGCAATCGGCATGCACCAGGTAGCTGGCATTCGCAACATGTTCAGCCTGTTCCAGGAGATGGACGTCATGCGAGGCGGAGGCCACGCTCGCACCGCGTTAATCAGCTACATGAACTCGACCGTTATCCCGTTGATCAGGCGAGAACATGAACCCGACGTGCAGGCGGCTCTCTACGACGCGGCTGCCGAACAGGCGTATCTCATCGGCTGGATGGCCTACGACGACGGCGAGCACGGACTCGCGCAGAGGTACCTGATCCAAGCTCTGCGCCTCTCACAAGCGGCGGAGAACCCCGTTCTTGGAGCACACGTGCTGGCCGGCATGTCCGACCAGGCGAACCTACTCGGTCATTCGTATGAAGCCGTGGCACTCGCACGGGCTGGCCTTCACGGCATCGCTCCAGAAAGCTCACCGGCATGTTTCGCAGACCTGAGCATCCTGGAAGCCCGGGCTCTGGCGCGGATTGGCGATAGCACCGCGGCAACGCGATCCCTTACCCGCGCGGAACAGATCTTCGAGGCCGTCGACCACGACGCCGAGCCTGAGTGGGCTCGGTTTATCGACCGAGCCTACTTCTTCGGCGAGGCCGCACAGATCTTCCGTGACCTCAAACAACCTGTCGAGATAGATCGGTTCGCAGGAATCTCGATCGATGAGTGCCTGACTCAGAAGCGAGCACGACGTGGCGGCCTGAGCCAAGCAGCTGTAGCAACCGCCCATGTTCAACGTAACGAGATCGAGGCAGCCGCCGAGCGCGCAAGAATCGTTGTGCGCCTTACCTCCACCGTCAACTCATCCCGCTGCCTTGGAGCGGTGAGCGATCTTCAGAAACAGCTGAAACCTTACGTGGCTCTTCAGCAGGTTCAGGACTTCAATCGGGAAGCGTCACAGATGCTCGGATTGGTCGCATAACTACCGAAGTTGGCTGTCGGTCCTGACGTTTCGCAACGCCAGGATCGACGGCTTTCGGGCTGACTTGAAGCGCGACCACTGCCCGGACAGTGCTCGGAGAGTGCCCGGACAGTGCCCGGACCAAAGGTTCTCCCAAGTTTCGAGCCTGTTGTCCTCCACCACATCCCCTGAGCTGCGCCTTCGGCGCAGGACTCTGGTCTGGTCTGGCCGAGAAGCCTTCCCCCCAAAGAGGAGAGAGGCTCCGCCAAAACAAAACAAAACCCCTCTCCCAAAGAGCAAACCCAAAGGAGGGGGGGGGGGAAAAAAGACCCAAAACCTCGAAAAAACCCT
>NZ_JBHZCS010000006.1:30046-192245 GCF_042755705.1 Nocardia sp. NPDC059154 | reverse complement strand
TCTGGTCTGGCCGAAACTACCTCCGCCTTCGGAGGACATAGTCTCGGCCAGACCAGACCAGAGTCAAAAGATGGGGCGGGTGTGTGATGGAGGACAAGGGATTTGGGAGTGTCAGGCGATAAAGGAAGGACCACAAGGGAGGACCACAAGGGGGTGCGTTGGGCGCGGATGTTGCGTTGGCATGTGGGTTGCGTTGGGAGAGTGACCACAAGGGGAGGGGTTGCGAGCGCAAGTCACGATGCGATGCAGGTGCGTGTGAGGGAGGGACCACAACGAAGGGATCACCTCTTACGCGGGAAGACATCTCGCCTCTTGCGCAGGGAACCAACTCACCTCATATGTGGCGACCCGAGAGTTCTGTAACAGCAGCGATGCCCTGTTACGAAACCTGGACCGGAGTTACCGCGTAAGAGGTGAGCAGAAGTTACCGCTTACATGGGGACGCAGGGGATTTAGACCACAACAGGGGAAGTGGATTTAGGGGGCGTCGTACATTTGCGCCCAGGCTTGGATCGTCGGTTCCAGATGGGCGGGCACGCGAGCATCCTTGTGCGAGGTGCCGGCGTCCGCGGGATCGCGGGATAGTGCTTCGAAGAGCGCGACCGCGCATTCGGTCATAATGAGCGCGCTGAAGATCCCGTCAGCGATCATGCCGTACAGCCGGTCATTAAGCCCGTAGTCGACCGCCCATTGAAGCCCATGCACGAAGCTCGAGCCGTATGAGTAGAACTCCCGCGCGATCGGCGCAAAAGATATCGATGCCAGATCGCCTGTGGCATGCGCTGGCCGATTGTCATCGATCCATGTCGCCGCGAGCTTGACGGTCTCGGTGTACCCCTTGGCTTTCGGAACGGTGTACGTCTTATTGAGGTCGGTCAGGAACTGGTCGACTTTCTGACTATGATCGGCCAGGTCATTGAGTTCCTCAGGCGTCGGTGGTGTCGCAGCCGCGTGAATGGAAGCCTTCTGAAGGCCGACGAACCTCTTCTGTTCACCGAGCTCTTGAGCCAGCAGAGCAAGGCATTGATCGACACGTACCTGCCGGGAGGTGTCGCCGAGCAACCAGATCGCTCGTGCCGATCCCTCCATCGCCGACCGGCACAACTGCATCGTTGCGCTTGAGTACAGCTGGCGATTCTTACGCTCCTGCACCAGAACCCCGACCGCGGCGAGATTTTCGGTCGCGTTCGCTATCGGGAACAGGGCCGCAGCAGTAACCGGAGTATTGCTTAAGTCCGCATCCGGGTAGGTAGACCGGAAGAAGGTATCGTCATCGGCGAGCACGCTGCCGGGTACCGGCATATGCATGTTTACGCCCCACGGGCGCAGCGTGCCTCCACGTTCTGCTCGCTGGTCGATCCGGTCCAACGCGCCGCCGGTCTTGTAATTGAGCAGCATCTCCTGAACAGCCAAAAGGGCTTGCTGCGAGACGCTCTCATCCGAGTTGGTAGACATTCGCTCATGGGTAGCAGACATCACTACAGTACGCACGAAAATTTCGGCCGCAGTCCAACGCGGCGCCCCGAAGCGGGGCGAACATCTCTGTGCTGCAGAGCTCTTGGACGAAGGGATGCTGGCCATAGGCCGCACAGGATCGGCCCGGCGGCGATGATCTTCTTGTGCGCGCGGATCCGGCGCGGCGGCTCGCACCGGCAGATGAGTGGGCTGCCGGTGCGATCGGCCGACTTCGGACCCGGCGCCGTACCGTCGCCGTCCTCTGCAGCCGGTCCCGGCAGGCAGTGGGCAACGATCGCCTTTGCCAGAATGCCGATCTTGCGACGGTATTCACCTATGCTGCCTTTCGCAGCACAGTCACCGACCAGCCTGGGCGGGGATGCCGCTCGGTGATGAGTCCGATCTCCTCCTCTTACGCGGGGTTGAGAGCACAGGCGTCGGAGCGATGCAGGCACGTACAGGGAAGGATTGCAACGAGGGGATCACCTCTTATGCGGCGAGTCATCGGCTGCACGTACCAGGTATCCGTATAGCATTGAACGATGTGCCTTGGCCCTGGCACGTCGGGGTATGAGACCTGCTGTTTCGCTTCTTCGTGCTCTTGTCTCGCTGGCGGGAGGCCTGGTTCAGTTGGGGGGCCTCTCGGTCGAGAGGTTGTGTTGGACGGGAGGTAAATGGGGTGGATCCGTTGACGATCATCGCTGCGGCGTTGGCGGCGGGAGCATTGAAGGGCGTCGGGGAAACGGCAACCGCGGCGGTGGCGGATGCATATCAGGGGTTGAAGGCATTGGTTACTCGACGCTTCAACTCGGACCCGCGCGCGGAGTTGGTGTTGGCCGAACACGAGGCCGATCCCGACATCTGGCAGGCACCCCTGCTTGCCGCGTTGCGGGAAAGCGGTGCAGGGCAAGACGATCAGGTCGTCACCGCAGCGCAGAGATTGCTGGAGTTGACCGACCCGCAAGGCAGCCAGTCCGGCAAGTACATGGTCGATGCCCGAGGCGCGAACGTGGGCGCCATCGGCGACCACGCGAAGCAGCACAACGTCTTCGGGGCACCGCCGGCCCAGAGCTGACGCCATGCATCATTGGAATCCACTGTGACCGAGACGGAGTCGAGTCCACAACGCCCTGCGGTTGATGCCCGTGGAGCGAACATTGGGGCAATAGGCGATCCCGAGTTCCAGCTGAACTATTTCTCGGTCACTCTGGTTGCCCTCACGGCCAGGTTTTGGACCGAACCGTTGAGCCCGCCGCCTCCTCCGTCGCTTGAGCACCTGCATGAGTTGGGTGTCAGTGCACTGCTAGGGGCACATTTTCAGATCGTCCCCTACGTCGGCCGCTTAGAGGAGCAGGCAGATCTGGTGCGCTGGCGTGACGCGCTGGACACTGCGCGCTCGATTCGGTTGCTACATGGTCCTGGTGGGATGGGCAAGACCCGGCTGGCGATGCAGTTTGCCTACGAGAGTCAAGAAAACGGGTGGGCGGTCGCGGTCGCGCATCAGCACAGCGAACCCGCCACGGTGACCCCGACCGGCGCGGTGACGGCACGAGGACTGCTGCTGCTGGTCGACTACGCCGAACGTTGGCGGCGGGATGATCTGGAATCACTGGTTCGTGATTTTGCCTGTAACCAGCCCGGCGCATCGCCGGAACATATCGTGCCGGTACGAGTGCTCTTGCTGGCCCGGCCTTCCGGGCTGTGGTGGACGTCGCTGGCGAACCCGCTGTCCAAACTCGGCTTTGCCGTCGACGAGGTGGTGCTGACCGAACCGGACATCGCCGATCGGCAGGCTTTGTTCGCTGCCGCACGTGACCGGTTCGCCGAACTTCGGAACGTTCCTGAACCGCAGCGACTTCGGCCCATCGGGCTCCTGACCGACCCCGCCTACCGGCTCACGTTGACCGTGCAGATGGCCGCCCTGGTCGTTGTCGACGCCGCTGGCCGCGGCATCACCCCGCCCGGCAGCCCGGCGGATCTGTCGGGATACCTGCTCAATCGGGAAGTCGATCATTGGGCGGCGATGCTCGACAACCATCGCATCACCACCAGCACAGCGCAGATGGCGCGACTTGTTGCAGTCGCGGCGCTGGTCGGCGCTGTCGCCTACGACGATGCTACCGACGTTCTGAGCCGCGTCGGATTCGCCACCGACGCAGTCGATCAACTCGTTGACGATCACCGAATGTGCTATCCCCCCTTGTTGTCCGGGACCGCGCTGCAATCGCTACTGCCTGACCGGTTGGCCGAAGACTTCCTTGCCCGCATCATCCCTGACCCTGGCATTCCATCCTCGGGGGATCCTTGGGCAAGCCGGATACCCAGGCGTTTATTGGCTGTCGGAGATACCAACGAATCGCTCGCGGCGGTGCCGGAATATCAGCGGCATGCTGTCATCGTTCTCGTCGAGGCTGCCCACCATGCCCCCCACATCACCTCGACCGTGCTCGAACCATTGCTACGAGCCCATCCTGCGTCAGTAGTAGGCTCCGGCGGCGCTGCACTACTGCGCTTGGTAGACCTTCCTGGAATTGCTGTGACCACGCTGACTGCGGTAGACACGGCGTTGCCAAGGACCAGACATACCGACCTCGATGTCGCCGCAGCGGCGATAAGCTCAGCGTTATTTCAACATCGACTGGCCCACTCCGACGATCCCGCCCAACGTGCTCAGATTCAACTGGAACATGCGTCGCGATTAGCCCACGCCGGCCACCGTGTCGCAGCGCTGGCACCCACCGAGGAAGCGGTAGCTGTCTATCGACGGCTGGCAGTGACCAGGCCGGCCGCCTTCGAACCCGAGCTCGCAAGGGCGCTGAACAACCTGGGAATCCGGTTGTCGGAGGTGGGACGACGTGAGGAGGCACTCGCACCGAGCGAGGAAGCTGTTGCTGTCTATCGGCGGCTGGTCGCGGCCAACCCTGCTGCATTCGAACCTCAGTTCGCGATGGCGCTGAACAACTTGGCGGTCCAACTGTCGATGCTGGGGCGACGTGAGGAGGCGCTGGCAGCTAGCAAGGAATCCGTTGCTGTCCATCGACGGCTGGTCGCGGCCAACCCAGCCGTTTTCGAACCCGACCTCGCGATGGCGCTGAACAACCTCGGGAACCGGTTGTTGGAGCTGGGGCGACGTGAGGAAGCACTGGCCCTGGGCGAGGAATCTGTTGCTATCCGACGTCGGCTGGCCGTGGCCAACCCAGCCCTTTTCGAACCCGACCTCGCGATGGCGCTGAACAGTCAGGGCGTCCGGTTGGCGGAACTGGGGCGACGTGAGGAAGCACTGGCAGCGAGCGAGGAAGCTGTTGCTGTCCATCGTCGTCTGGTCGCGGCCAACCCTGCTGCATTCGAACCCGACCTCGCGATGGCGCTGAACAACCTGGGTATCCGGTTGGCGGAACTGGGGCGACGTGAGGAAGCACTGGCACCGACCGAGGAGGCTGTTGCCATCCGACGCCGACTGGCCGTGGCCAACCCGACCGCCTTCGAACCCGACCTCGCAAGGGTACTGAACAGCTGGGGGGTGCTGTTGTCGGAGCTGGGGCGACGTGAGGAGGCACTGGCACTGGGCGAGGAATCCGTTGCCATCCGACGCCGACTGGCCGTGGCCAACCCGACCGCCTTCGAACCCGACCTCGCGAGGGCGCTGAGCAACATGGGGACCCTGTTGTCGGAGCTGAGGCGACGTGAGGAGGCACTGGCACTGGGCGAGGAATCCGTTGCCATCCGACGCCGACTGGCCGTGGCCAACCCGACCGCCTTCGAACCCGACCTCGCGAGCGCGCTGCACAACCTCGGGGTCATTTTGCTGGCACAGGGACGACGCAGGGAGGCGCTAGCGCCGACAGAGGAAGCTGTAGATATCCGACGCCAGCTGGCCGCAGCCAACCCGGAGGCTTTCGAACCCGACCTCGCTAAGTCGTTCCGGATTTACGCTAGGGCGCGGCGTACCGTCGCAGAACACCACCCTGACGCTCTCAGCGCAGCCCAGCAGGCGGTCGAAATTCATCGTCGCCTTCACCGGGCTCACCCCCTGGTCTTCGCCACTCAATTGGCTGCTTCCGTTCGCAGCTTGGCCGAGATTCTGGAAGCTCTTGGTCGCGGTGCCGAAGCAGAAGAGCTGCGGACGCAGTCCGGCCTGCAGCGTCTTGGACACAAAGACCTTGCCGATTGAATGTGTTGCAATTCCGCGCTGACCGAACCGGCCAGAACGCTGACAACGCCGTCCCAGCTCCAGCGGAGTCAGCTCCCTCGTAGGCAGGGAATTCACCTCCTACGCGGGGGAGGCTGAGCTCTTAGGCGAACGGACGCTGGGGACAGGCCACATAGGATCGGCCCGGCAGCAATGATCTTCTTGTGCGCGCGGCGGGTCGCACCGGCAGGTCTGGGGCCGCCGTTGCGATCAGCCGACTTCGGACCCGGCAGCGGGCCGTCGAGGCCCTCGGCAGCCTCGTCAGTTGGGTCAGCAGCCTCGGCAGCCGGTTCCGGCAGGCGGTGAGCCACGATCGCCTTTGCCAAAATGCCGATCTCGCGCCGGGATTCGCCCGCCGTCCCTTCCAGCAGCACAGTCACCGACCAGCCCGTACAGGGATGCCGCTCGGCGATGAGGCCGATCTACTCGGCGATCTGCTTGTACTTGCCGTTGTGATAGCGGCCGCCATCACTGACCGCGGCCCACAGCGCAACATGTGCCCCCGAAAAGACACCGGACTCATCTAGATGTCATTTCTGTCCGAGAACAGGTCGGGAATAACTTTGCGTGCAAGGCGATTAACTTCATCATCCGGATCATTCAAAAGTCTGTACTGGCCGTCCGGATGGTTGCGCCGAAACTCTACAACCTGCCGCAATTTCCGGAGCATATCCACACTAGACTCTAATTCTAAAAATAGCGGGCAGCGGATATCTTCATCAAGATCGAAGCCCACTGCACATGGCCGACCAAACCATTCCGCGACGAGTAACCCAGGGTCTTTTATTGGATCACCGATGCCAAACTGGCGCCAATATTCTTTACCAGTAAGCGGGATAGGTAGGACTTTCGGGTCGGCGTACACTCGAACACAGTCAGCCGCACAGATATCGCCAAGTTCGGCCTGAACCCTGCCCAATATGGGGGCCGTCACACCTTCGAACCAGACCGAGCCTTTACCCATTTGCCGCAAGCGATCGTCATCTATCACTTTACCCGGATCAGTCAGGACATCGTACAACATTTCACCAGAAAGTTCCGGCATAGCTGACAATATCAGATATGCCGCCACCTCGGTGACACGCGCACTGCTAAGCGGCCGCGGCAAGGGTGCAAATGCGATCGCCGGTAGGTCAAAGATGGCATTATGAACGGTCCAGATCGCCTGTATGGGACCTTTAGGTATCAACGAGCACCATGGCCTATCGACTAACCCAGTCCCAACCTCAGCGTATGCAAACATAGCCACTATGTAGTGGACTTTATTATTGCCGTATATTATCTCTTGACGTTCCCAGAAATATTCTAAATCAAGTTCAGTCGGAGTCTCCCCAAGGCGCCGGAAACGACCTAACAATAGCGCTAGTCGAATCGAATCATCCAATGCATCGGGAAGTACACGTGCAGCGACCGTAGGATGCTCCCTTACGAGGCTAGCCAACTTATCCCGGTCCCAGAGCCTAATCTTCGGCCGCGCATGATTGACCTGCCATTGAGCAACCCAGTCACGGGTCGGATTCGAAAAACGACTATTCGTGCAGAACACTAGAACGTCGATATCGGATCTACCAGCCGCATTGTGTACAGACTCCATAACGTCAGCCTTGGCTACGGTGCGTTCTCGGCCCTTCGCTTCGATCCACCAACGCGTGCGATCCAACTCACCGTCTGGCGTCGCTCGGTCGAACGTCGCCTCAAGATCTCGCCCGCCGTCAGATGCAGTGACGCCGACGTTCGACCCCGATCGCCAAACTAGGTCGTGCGCGCCCAGCGCCTCCATGAGTCCGTACAGCAACTCCTCCAACTGAGTGCCAACTACTGAGTCCCACAGCACCGAGGTGGTAACAGGGTCTGGCGAAGGGAGATCGCTCATGTAGTAAGCATGCCTTGATGTGCCCCTACGCGTACTGGTAAGGAGCAAGTCGGGGCTTTCAACGGAGTGGTGCTACTTCTGAGCCGACAGGCCGATCAGAAGGCCGCCGACCACCGGAATGGAGCTCGCACTACCGGTTCCCGTCGAAGTGGCCGGAGTGGGTGTTGGGTCCGAAGTCGGCCGAGCGGACCGCCGGGGCGCGAGGTAGCTGATCCGGTACGCACCGAGTACACAGCGGATTCAGTAACCGCCCCGATCTGCCAAACCTGACCAACGGACAATCCGCAGGTCGGCGCTGTGTTTCAACGCTCCCATCGGCTACAAAACCCTAGGTCGCAATCCGAGCTGAACCAGGCCGCTGGGGTGTGACCTCATCCGGTCGCCCCTCACCTGGGAGTAGCGACACGCCTTACCTGGTAGGCCCTGAGCTATCGCACCTCGGGTAGTTGAACCGCAACAGAGATTCGTCAAACGGCGAAACACCGATCAATAGCTGTGTTGCCAAGCAGTTCCACAGCCACGAGTTCGGTTCCCCTGTATTGTTTGCCCATGCCGAATGAACTAGGAGGAGAAGTCGAGGCGCAACCGCCCCTGACAATCCATCTGAAGCCTTACACGCCGGATGACAATACAGGCACGGATGCGCGGCCCATAGCCTTCGCGTCTTTAACCCTTGCCCTTCTCATCATTGGCGCGAATATTTATGCAATAATTGAATTTGGCCATTACATCTGGGCTAACCCGGTCACAGTGCTACTGATTGGGGCAAGCTTTGCCATCAGCTACCTGATACTCTTTTATGGGATGTGGTCATACCGGCAAGTAATTCTCCGCCGGTTGACAAGCCGATCAGGGAGTCGCCCCCAGCGCGGCCACATAGACCCGAACGCTGAATGGCTCATGTTTGAGGCTAGAAGTCTCGCATTCAGCGTCTCCATGTCCCGCCGTTTTGAAGATCCTGATGAGGCAGAGGATCGTTGGCTGGAGAGCAGAAGCCGCATCATTCAGATACTCAGAATTTTTGAAACCTTTGGCTATTACTTCTACGCAGGAGAACTTTTCGACCTAATACACGACCGTGATAAAACCCGGGAGCTGAATTCTCCCCCTCGCGCACCGGGAGCGATAGCGCCGCCGGGAGCGATAGCGTGAGGCAAGATCCACCCGTCTACTACCAGGTAACGACGCCACTCGGGTTGTACCTGCCAACGACGGGCACCATCGTCCCGGCTCAGCCATCGGCCCAGGCACCAGCTCAGCCGGCCGCCCCAGTCATGCCACCTCAACCCGACCCGCAGACCGCACAGCCGAAGGATTGGTCGAAGTCAAAGTGGGCGGTGATCGCTCCATTCCTGTCGGCGGTGACTGCCGCCGTATTGACCTTCGCCGGAGCCGTAATAGCCCATAATGACAAGCAGGAGGCGACGAAACCCACAGTCGTTGATTGCAGCGTCCAACGTACTAGCGCCCTTGCTATCCACAAGGACTTCCCAAAGTACCGGCTCCCGAAGACTGATCCAGCTCAGGCTACCTGCGATATCAACGGCTTCCTGGACACAGTAGGCTAGCCAGAGCGCTCGATAGTGGATGTTCGAATACGATGGGCCGCTGCCCCGTTCATCGATAGCCTATCGTTGTTGATGCGTACGCCCTAACAGCATTGAGGCGTACGCATCAACCCCAAGGGTCAACGTCATGAGTCACCACATCTAGCGCAGGCTCAAAACATAATCGACCGCGACCTCCCGCGCGCATTGCTCCAACTCCGGGCGCAACATCATTGTCACACCATCGCATGCAGGCCGATACGTAAGATGGCAACTTTCCCGAGATGGACATTGACGACGCCCGTAGACCAGTTCATCAATAGCGATTTTATGGAAGCCGGAACCGAATGTCATCAACATCTTGGCGTCTGCCTGTTCACTCTTTTTAAAATCACCTACCACCGGAAATCCGGAAGTAACAGTCGGTAATCGGGAAAGAATATTCACCAAAAATTCTTTATTAGCGTATCCCCCAAGCGGGCAGCCGCCGCCATATAATTCAAGCCTTATCTTAAGTAGCAGCAAAATTAGATCGGTGAATTCATCTACGATACTGCCGGGCAGCATCGCGTACAGCTTTATTTCAGTATTCAAGTGGGGAACACGGGCGATCATATTTTCAGTGATCCTACGTACTGACGGAATTGAAAATCCCGCGCTCTCAAGTAGGCTGTCCTGGAATTCCCGAACGCCGTCCTCCGCGCTTCCTTCGAATTCGCGATCGAATACCGGAGATCGCAGCAGCTGGGGGTCTTCAGTCACAATATCTACCAATTTAATGAAATTTGGAAAAGGTAGAATATTCGGTTCTTCGTTGCTCCAAGTCCATGCGTCCATCATAAGTGCGGTATCGATGATTGCAGCGAATTGGAGCAGTGACCCAGATGAGCCGCGGGACTGACACGACTTATTATAGGACCTAATGCAAACAAGATAGGGATCCGCCGGCGGCAGATCTGATACTCCCGTGACGGGTGGACTACACATTAGCTCCACAGCTGTTGCGAATCCCTCGAAAAGATGCTTCGTGCCAAGGACGCCGCATCGTTCAGCTGGCCAGTCTTCCCGCGAGTAGAACATCAAGTCTCGAAATGGAGTGTCACTGAACTGTGACAAATCCGGAACACCTTGCTCGAACTCGACTCCGCCAGCAATCAATGCCAATGCTGCGTTGAAGTTATGTGAATCCGAATATGCGTGCCACAGTTTAGGATTTGCTGGATTCATCTGCCCAGATCGACGGATACCACCCTCGGGAACAGACAGTCCGATATCCGCAGCCTCGGTTAATACACGCCGCGATAGATACTCCGAAAGAAATGAGCTAAAGAATGTCTTCAGCCCTACGGAAGTAGTAGCTGTGTGATACAAATGGGCAATTTCATGCGCCATAATACCATGTGGAACATTTCCGCCTACCCATTCGGAAAACAGCGTACGGGGGTCAGCTGACGTGGAATGGTTGCCCGGACCGAGATATCTGCCATCGAAATGGATTCCCATTGTGGCCGCGTTGAACGAGGCGAGCACTTCCTGAACGTTATCTGCAGAACAGAGCTGTCCAATCTCGGGAAATATTATCATGACCGCTACTCCGACTCGGAAGTTCGTCGATCCAGGAAGATCCTGTTAGCGCCATTGCCTGCACGTTCCGCGAGCAGATAGTTGACTCTAGCGACCTCGATCTTCTGAAGGTCGGTCATCAAACTATCGGCTCGTCTAGTCTCTATTTGATAAACCTTCCAAAAGGCTGAGGCGGCACCGCCGGACAGGACGGCAGCCACAGCGCTCAACGAGGCTGCTGGGACAGCGCCAGCAATTGAGAATCCAATTGAAACAAGAATGGTAATGGTGGCGATTGCACTGAATGCAACGATATAGTCGAACGAACGATTGGCCCGCGATCTGATATCCTTCCGCATCAATCGCAAATCATCTGCCGCGTCGGCGAGAATCTGATTTCGTGCAACATTCTCAATTTTTCGACCGTTGGTTTCCCCTCCTTTCTTGGCGTCAAAGCGCGTGTCTGGAGGTGTGCCTATTGAACCGCTAAATTCCCTCTCAGCTACGTCGTCAATAATCAAGCTCAGAGCGCCTAGGCGAGAGGCTGAAAATTCAGAGGAAAGCGCAGTCGACCATCGGCTCTCATTTGACGCAACGTTCATGATTTTCCTAATGAAAGTAAATGCATCTGATCTGAACTCATGTAGTTTACAGACATTTCTTGTGAAACGACCGCAAATTCGTTTGCAGTTGCCTGGGTTCACTATCCGTCGTTGGCTCGACGCAGACCAGCCGGCGGGTTCCGGATGCTCGTAGCGCCGCGAGACGGTTCAAGCCTTGCCGGACGAGCACCCGATGCACCGTCGCCGGGATCCACTGCTGACGAACTGCCGACCCGGCCCGCGCCACCAACCTCATGAGCAGCTAGTGCTCAGATACAGGCAACCCCAGTACGCACGGCCGCGTCGCAAAGCGCTTTGTATCCGCTCTCGTCAGCGTTGGTGCACTCGGTGCGTACGGTGCGGAGGCTCGGTGCGGCGGTGCGGAGCGGTTCCGGGCCGGGGCCGTTCCGTCCGCAGTCCGTCCGCAGCAGGACCGTTACGCTCCGATTCCGGCCAACACCACCAACAACCGGAACGCCTGGTCAGCCCACACATCCAACACGGCTAGCTCCCACCCGAACCAGGCAAAACGCCCCGGCCCGTCGTTCGCATCGAGAAGGTCAGGGGTTCGATTCCCCTTAGCTCCACAATCACCGCAGGTGCAGGCCGGTTCCTCGTCAGGGACCGGCCTCTTGCTTTTCCGGATCTTCCAACTAACTCCCAACTAATTCCGCTGGCCATCATGGTTCACCGCGTACCGGAACATTCCCGACAGCACATTGCGGCCCGTCCGCATTGACGACGGACCTTTCGCCACACCAAGGTCTTTCAGAAACGCCTCAACCGACGAGGTGGTGACCTCCAGGAGTCGGCGTTCACCGAACGCGGTGTTGAACAGTTCGCACGTCGTACCGGTCGTCGGGTTGTAGCGGTCCCCAGGGTGGCCGACTGGACAGTCCCGACGGGATTCATCCTGCGGTTCTTGGAGCGGGCTGCATTGTGCTGGTACAGGTTAGGGCTCGAGCACGATTTTGCCGTGGGTGTGTCGGCGTTCGAGTTCGGTGTAGGCCCGGCGGACCTGTGTCAACGGGTAGACGTTCGCGATAGGAACTTCGAGGTGTCCCTCGGCGATCAGGGCGGCCAATTCGGCGAGTACCTCGGCGCCCGGCCTGGCGTCGGTTCCGGGTTCGGTCTTGACTCCGTACTTCGCGGCCGCTGCGAAATCGGCGATGGTGTCGATCCGCTCGACCGCGACGCCAAGGGCAAGGGCCAGTTCGACGTACCCGCCGCCGTGGGTGTCGATGAAGGCGTCGATGCCGCCCGGTGCGGCGGCCTTGATCCGGTCGATGGCGTGGTCACCGTATGCGACCGGGATCACGCCGTGGCTTTGCAGCCACTCGTGGTTGTGATGGCTCGCCAGGCCGATGACCGTGGCTCCGGCACGGCGAGCGAGCTGAACGGCGAGCGAGCCGACTCCTCCGGCTGCTGCGGAGACGACAACGGTCTCCCCCTTGTCGAGTTGCACGGAATGTACTGCCCCCCAAGCGGTCACCCCGGCGACGTACAGGCCGCCAGCCACCTCCCAAGGGACGCCGTTCGGTTTGGGTGTGAGGTTGTCGACGTCGACCAGGACCAACTCGGCCTGGGCGGCCCGCTTCTCGGAGAACCCGATCACCTCGTCGCCGACCGAGAATCGGTCGACTCCGACGCCGACCTCGGCGACAACCCCGGCGAGATCGCTGCCTTGCCCGGACGGAAACGTCGAGGGAAAGATGCCGGCCATCGCGCCGGTTCGAATGGCCGCCTCACCGGGGTTGATGCCGGCAGCCTTCACCCGAACGAGGACCTGCCCGTCGTCAGGTACGGGGCGGTCGACATCGTCGACCCGCAAGACCTCGATTCCGCCGAACTCGTCGTATCTGACTGCCTTTGCCATGCTCTTTCTTGTCCTCCGATATGTGACGCGCGGCTGATCTCGAGAACGGGAATGGTGGCGCCGGTGTGCCCGTCACCAGGGCACCGTTCCGGCGTCGTCGAAGAATCCGCCGGTCGGTCCGTCGTCGGGCAGGGTCGCGAGGTGAATCGCGATGGCCGCACCCTGTTGCGGTGTACGGACGCCGCGAAAGCCGTTGAGGTCGGTGGCGGTGAAACCGGGACAGCCGGAGTTGATCAGGATGTTGGTATCACCCAGTTCCTTGACGTATTGGATAGTGAGGGCGTTGAGGAAGGTCTTCGAGGCCAAGTAGGCGGCGGGAACCGGGCCCATGTCGATGCCGGGCGTGGTTTGCAGGGCGAGCGAGCCGACGCTGCTGGACATGTTGACGATTCGCGGTGAGGCCGAGGCGCGCAGCATCGGCAGCATCGCGTTGGTGACCCGGATGACCCCGATCACGTTGGTTTCCACGACAGCTCGCACGGTCGCGGGATCGACCGTGGTCGGTGTCTGCGGCATACCGCCGGTGATCGCGGCGTTGTTGACCAGAACATCGAGCCCTCCGGCATGGTCGGCGATCAATTCGGCCGCCGCGGCCACACTTGCGTCGTCGGTCACGTCGAGCGGCACACCGAACACATCGGTCCCGGCCGCGCGCAGCTTCTCCACCGCGGTGTCGCGGCGTTGGCGATCGCGCGCACCCACACCGATTCGCCAGCCGAGCGCGCCCAAGCCAGCGGCGATCTCGTATCCGATTCCCTTGTTCGCGCCGGTCACCAGCGCAATCGTCTGTTCACTCACACCTCCGATCCTGCTGCGGCTCCGGGTGCAGCGTCCAAGACCGATCGGGTGGGCGGCGATACCGCACGGGTATTGGTCGTGGTCATCGCCGGATACCATGACCTGGTGGAGACGCGGGAGATGCGATACTTCGTCGCCGTCGCCGAGGAGTTGCACTTCGGGCGGGCGGCACAACGGCTCGCGATCGCGCAACCACCACTATCGCGAGCCATCCAGCAGCTCGAACGGCGGCTCGGAGTCGTCCTGCTGCACCGCACCGCTCGCGCAATCATTTTGACCGAGGCCGGGGCGGTGCTGCTGCGGGAGGCCCGGACCGCGCTCGACGCGGTCGAAGCCGCCGAGCGGCGAACCCGCCGTGCCGCGGCCGACCAGCCCGGTGTGGTGCTGGCCACCAAGGCCGGAGCGTCCAGCGAACTGTTGTCGAAGCTGCTGCACGCCTACGCCGCCGAACCGGGCGCCGTGGCAGTCGAGGTGATGCTGTGCGGGCCAGGCCAGCCGGAAAGTCTGCTGCGCAACGGGCGCGCCGACGTTGCTCTGCTCCACCGGCCTTACGACACGACAGCCGGATTCGACACCGAGGATCTGCACACCGAACAGCAGGTCGTGGTCCTGCCTGCGGGTCATCCCCTCGCCAACCGGACGCAAGTGCCGTTGGCCGAGGTCAACACCCTGACGAACCTGCCCCTGCCGCGCTGGCCTGGACGGGATGGCAGCTATCCGGACGGCCCCGGCCCGCAGGTGCGCGACCATACCCAACTATTCCAACTGATCGCGCTCGGACTGGCCTGCGCGGTCGTGCCCGAGTCGCTGCGAACCCAGCTACGCGACGATCATGCCGTCGTGCCGGTGCCAGACGCACCGGCCGTCACGACCGTCATCGCCTGGCCACCACACTGCAGATCCAAAGCCGTTGCCGACCTCGTCCACACCGCGACACGCCTCTAACCGACACCACTGTTCGCCGGCCGTATCGAGCATCACCAATCTTTCGGAAAACATCCGGATTCGGGCCACACGATCACTGGCGGATTTCGCTGTCCGGTGTGTCCAGCGACCGACACGCCGGACGAAGAAGACTCGGGGGTCCAACTAAGTCCTAACAAATCATCTGAGCACACAGGGCCATCGAAGACATGTTCGGTTGTCGAAGATCATTGATAGTTGACCTAACGCCTGCTCAGAGCACCTTTCTCGCATGCTATTGACGGTCGGCGGTTGCTCGCGGTAGTCATCCTCGGCGGTACCGAGAAGGTCAGGGGTTCGATTCCCCTCAGCTCCACAATCACCGCAGGTGAAGGCCGGTTGCTCGCAGAGGACCGGCCTCTTGCTTTTCCCGATCTCCGTGACTTCTGTGCCCACGTCGCATCGCTGGAAGTAGCCCTGGCGGCCGAATCCGACGGCATCACCGCACCGCCGCTGGTCCGTCACCCCGCCGACCGTTTCGTCCGTCACGTTCGAGACTCCTACGACCACCTGATATCCGAGCGCCAACGTCTCCTGCCCGTCCGCCCCGGCAACCAATAGCCTGCCCCTACTTCCCCGGCATCTCCTGCCGAGACTGGAAACTCGACGACCCTGCGGGCCAGAACCTCAAGGCCGTCCGGCCCCATCCGCGACCAGATCGAACGACACGTCCACGCACAACGAGGGTCACCGTCCACTGACACGGCTGGCATGATCGCGGGGTGGACCTACGATTCGGTATTCAGTTGGCGCCGACGGTGACCGAGCTGTCTCAGCTGCGTGCGATGGCCAAGGTGGCGGACCGGGAAGGCCTGGATCTGCTCGGCATCCAGGACCACCCGTACTCCGGCGGGCTGGCCGACACCTTCGCGGTGATCGCCACCGTGTTGGCGGAAACCGAACGGCTGCGGGTGTTTCCGGATGTGGCGAGCCTGCCACTGCGCGGGCCCGCAATGCTCGGGAAGCAGGCTGCGACCTTGGATCTCCTCAGCGGCGGACGATTCGAACTCGCCTTGGGCGCGGGCGCTTTCTGGCCGGCGATCGGCGCCATGGGCGGCCCGATGCGGTCGAATCCCGAAGCGCTGCAGGCGCTCGAGGAGGCCACGGCGATCATTCGGGCCATGTGGCATCCGGGAACGAAGGCGAAAGTCGAAGGCACGCACTACACCGTGAAGGGCGTGCAGTCCGGACCCGCGCCCGCGCATCCGGTCGGGATCTGGTTCGGCAGCGTCGGCCCCAAGGCCAACGCGCTCACCGGGCGCATCGCCGACGGCTGGGCGGCACCCATCCCGCACTACCTACCGTACGAGAAATGGCAAGCGACACAGGACATCATCTCTGCCGCCGCCATCGACGCGGGACGTAAACCGGCCGACATCACCCGGATGGCACAACTCGTCGGAACGATTACCGACACTCCGGGGCCGGTCACACTCCGCGGCGAGGAACCGATTCGCACCGACGCTGCGGGCTGGGCCCGCATTCTGGCCGATCTCGCCACGGAAACCGGCTTCGACACCTTCGTGTACTGGCCGGAGTCCGCCGACGATACCCAACTCCACCGCTGGATCGGTGACGTCGTTCCTTCCACCCGCGCCCTGTGCGCCTGACCATCCAAGGTGCGCCGATTCGAGTAGGTTCGCATCCGCTCCACTCCCGAACGACCGCCCGTGACCTCGGCAGAGGTCGCGGGCGATCGTCGTTTCAGGGCTGTTGGGGATCGCGGTTGCCGACTCGAGGTCGTCCGAGCGTGATTGTCGTGCTGCGAGCCGGGCTGTGCCCCGACCCAACATCAATGGTCCATCACAACAGATTCCAGCGAGAAGCTTTTTCACAAACGGGCAGCGCGGCTTCGGGGTTGCAGGTTCACTACTCAGTGATACTATCTACCAGTAGTCAGCGACACTGAGTAGTACGAGGAGGTGATCCGTGGGCAAGCAGATGACGGAGCTGCTCAAGGGCACGTTGGAAGGCATTGTGCTGGCGATCCTGTCCGTGCGGTCGGCATACGGGTACGAGATCACGGCGTGGCTGCGGGACCAGGGGTTCTCCGATATCGCCGAGGGCACCATTTACGCCCTGCTGATCAGGATCGAGAAGAAGGGTCTGGTCGACGTCGAGAAGGTCGCCTCGGAGAAGGGGCCGCCGCGCAAGGTGTTCACCCTCAATGCGCAGGGGCAGGACTATCTCGACGAGTTCCGCAGGAGCTGGAACTTCCTTTCCGAACGGCTCGAACAACTCCACGAAGGCGGCAAATAGTCATGGGTATCTCGAAACTCACCGCGAAGGTGATCGGCGACCTCGGCGACAAGCGACGGTGGCGGCAGTACAAGGAGCGCGTACGACGGCTTCCGGCGAACTACCGCACGGCGATCGACGCGTTCGAGCGGTACCTGATGGTGTACGGGCCGGGCGGCAGCGTCGCCATGTTCGAGGACCTCGCCGATCTTTTCGAGCAGAGTGCGGCGGATCGCACCCCGATCCGCGAGGTCGTCGGCGACGACCCGGTGGAATTCATCGAGACGTTCGCACGAAACTACCAGGAGGACGCGTGGGTCAACCGCGAACGGAAGCGGCTGGTCGACGCCATCGAGCGCGCCATGGGCGACGACACCGGCAGCTGACCATCGCAGTCTGAAGGGAGAGCAACCCGATGGGGAAGATCGTTCATGTCGTCCACCAGTCCCTGGACGGCTACATAGAAGGGCCGAACGGTGAATTCTACTGGCCCACCATGGATTCCGACGTCGACGCGTATTGGCGCGGACTCGCCGACGCGGCGGGGACCTTCCTCTACGGCCGGGTCACCTGGGACTTCATGTCCGAGTACTGGCCCCGCGCCGAGCAATGCGCCTTCCATCCCGGCGATGCCGACTTCGCGCCGGTCTGGCTGGCCAAGCCGAAGGCCGTCGTATCACGCACGCTCGACACTGCGCCGTGGAATACCCGCGTGTTCTCCGACTCCGGGTCCCTGGCCGATGCGGCGGCTCGTGAGCAGGGGAACTTCCTCCTGTGTGGTGGGTCCGAACTCGCGTCGTCGTTGACTCGCGACGGATTGATCGACGAGTACCACATTTTCGTGCACCCGGTCCTGTTCGGCGGCGGCAAGCCCGTTTTCACCGATGTGAATGTCGGTGCGGCCCTGCGATTGACCGGATCGCGGGTGCTGGACGAACAAGTTACCCTGTTGCGCCACGAACGGCTCGGGGCATCGTGATTCGCCTCGACTGCGCTGCCGCTGCTAAGAACTCGACAATTTCGTGCGCGCGCCAGTGATGGAAGCGTCAAGGACCGGGGGGCGACTATCGGTTGGATATCCAATGGGAGCTCAGGCCATGTCGAAGCTGGAGGCGAGGTTATGGGCATCATCGGCGGGGAAGTCTGCCTGTCGTCGTTCCATGTGCAGTGGTCGCCGACGGAGGAGGTGTACATCGCGCGGTCCGATCGGCATCCCGGTCTCGCCGCTCGCGATGAGTGGTCCTCCCTGGCCGCCGTCGACACCCTGATGGATCTGATCGAACATCAAGGGCAGCATGATGATTGGTCGGGGCGGCCGGCCGCGTGACACACGCGGGCCCGCCTACACCTCGATCTGTGAGCCCATGATGACCGTGCGGCCCCGGGGCAGGCCGAAGTATTCGGCGGCGTCGGCGGTGATGTGGCTGGTGGCGATGAACAGGCGTTTGCGCCAACGGGCCATGGTCGGTTCGGGGCCGGGGCGGAGTTCGATGGTGGACAGGAAATACGAAGCCTGCGCCAAGTCCAGCGGGCCTTCGGTTTCGGCGGGGTCGAGCAATGCGAGTGCGGCTGGAACGTCGGGGGTTTCCATGTAGCCGTAGCGGGCGGTGACGTGGATGATGCCGTCTTCGCGGTAGTCCAGGTGGTCGATGATGATGCGCTGGTCGACCGGAACTCGCGGGACCGGTTCGGTTTTGATGGACAGGAATACGACCTGCTGGTGCCGTACGTGGTTGTGCTCGACGTTGGCGCGCATGGCCAGGGGAGCGGTTTCCTTGCCGCGGTTGAGGAATACCGCGGTGCCGGGGACGGTGACCGTTGCCGGTACGCCGTCCTGCAACTGGTCGATGAACACGCGCAGTGATCCTTCGCGCTGTTCACGGTCTGTGGTGACGATTTCGCGGCCGCGCTGCCAGGTGGTCATGATGGTGAACGCGGTAATGCCGATCAGCAGCGGCAGCCAGGCTCCGTGCACGAGCTTGGTGAGGTTCGCGGCGACGAACAGCAGGTCGACGATCAGCAGCGGGATCGCGCCGAGGGCAATGAGCCACATCGGTGTATGCCATCGTGCCCGTGCGACATAGAAGAACAGCAGGGTGGTGATGGTGATGGTGCCGGTCACCGCCATACCGAAGGCGAAGGCCAATGCGGCCGAGCTGCGGAAGGCGAACACCAGCGTCAGGACAGACACCATCAGCAGCCAGTTGATCCACGGCACGTAGATCTGCCCGATGGTCGATTCGGAGGTGTGCGCGATCCGCAGCCGCGGTAGGTAGCCGAGCTGGGCGGCTTGGGCGGCAACGGAATACGCGCCGGTGATCACCGCCTGCGAGGCGATGACGGTGGCCGCGGTGGCCAGCACGACCATCGGCAGCCGGCCCCAGCCGGGGACGAGCAGGAAGAACGGTGCGCCGGCATTGGCCGGGTCGTCGAGGATCAGCGCCCCCTGTCCCAGATAGCTGAGCGCGCACGCCGGGAAGACGAGGAACAGCCAGCCACGGGTGATGGCGCGCCGGCCGAAATGCCCCATATCCGCGTAGAGCGCCTCGGCGCCGGTGACCGCGAGCACGATCGCGGCGAGTGCGAAGAACGCGATTCCGAAGTGGCCGAACAGGAATCCGAGCGCATAGGTCGGTGAGAGCGCCTTCAGGATTTCCGGATGCTCGGCGATGCCGGTGACGCCCAGTGCGCCGATGGTCACGAACCACACGATCATCACGGGTCCGAACATGCGGCCCACCGCCGCGGTGCCGCGCCGCTGTACGAGGAACAGCCCGATGATGATGACCGCCGTGATCGGCACGACCAGCTCCGCGAGCGAGGGCTGTACCACCTTCAGACCCTCGACGGCCGACAGCACCGAGATCGCCGGAGTGATCATGCTGTCGCCGAAGAACAGTGACGCACCGAAGATTCCGAGCGCCGACAGCGCGAGCGCCGTGCGCCGCCCGCCCGGCGCGACCCAGCGCCGCAGCAGCGTGATGAGCGCCATGATGCCGCCCTCACCCTCATTGTCGGCGCGCATCGCCAGCAGGACGTAGGTGACGGTGACGATGATCATGACCGACCAGAACACCAGCGACACGACACCGAACACGTTGTCCCGGCTCACCGGAACCGGATGCGGGTCACCGGGATCGAACACCGTTTGCAGGGTGTAGATCGGGCTGGTGCCGATATCGCCGAACACCACACCGAGCGCACCGACCACGACCGCCAGCCGGGCCGTGTCGTGCGCGGCGGACATGCCCGGTGTCGACTGCGGCGCGGGGGTGTCACCCGTTGTCCCCGTAGGTCGCTGCTCGGTCACAGTGGTACCTCCTCCGAGCGGGCGGCCGTGCGGATGCCCGCGAATCGTGCCGGACGTTACCGGCTCGCGGGCACGACGTCCGACACGCCCTTATTCCAGCGCGGCGGTGACCACTGCAACGGCCGAAACGGGTGTCGGCCAACGCGACCGTGGTGCCACGGTCAAGCTCGAGACGTCGCGGCAAGCCCTCCCGCCCTGATGCGGCGCAAGCTCAGCACTCGGCCGGCGGCTCTTCCCAGGACCGAGCGATGCTCTGCAGGTCGGCCACCATCGTGAGGAGTCCTGCTTGCGGCGGTGTTCGACAGTGCTCGTGCGACCGCCTCGCCCCTGTCGGTCAGCCGCAGCGGCCCGGGAATCGTCAGGGGCTCGTCCCAACTGCCGTGGTCATCTGTGGCGAGGAGTCCACGCGCCGCGATCAGGCGGAGAGCCGACGCCAGATCCACGCCCTGCGCCGGCACGAATCTCTGCAGCAGCGCTGTATTGCAACCGGATTCGGAAAGCATGTCGAGGATCTCGACGACGTGGCAATGGGTTGCCAGCTCGTCGAGCAGCATCGGGTCATCGTGATCGCCGACCATTCGAACCATCTCCTCGTTGCCCGGAAATACTCCGGACGGAAGATGGAAGTTAGGCGCGTTCGGGCGGTGGCAACAGCTGCTTTGACGCACCCTTGGCGCTGTCGACCTGGTTCTTTGCAGGATCTATACGACCTGATGACGAAGCCGCCGCGGCCCTTTCGGGATCGCGGCGGCTCCTGTCCTCGGCGCACCCGTGACATGCCGGTGACGGGCTACGCCGGAGGTCGGTCAGCGCTGGCCGGGCTTGTGGCCGTGGTTCGCCTTCGTCTTGCGGCGGGCGCGCTTCTTACCGGCTCGTTTGGACATGTATTCCTCCCGGAGGATCCCTGACCGGGTCAGGCAGTGTGGGTGAGCTGGTTGCTCCATGCGGCGAGCCGGGTGCGGGCACGCGAATTACGCACCAGCGCTGCAGCTTTCGTAGGCTCCGTGCCCTCGTAGTAGCCGCCGTTCATGACCGGCGTGCTGGGTGTGGCCAGCTGCACCAGTAGGGCTATCGCCGTCGGCGATCACCCGCTGCGCCGTCGCGAAACCGAGGCGCGTATCGGCCCCGGTCACGAGGACGGTACGGGCACTGGACAGGGTTGCGGACATAGCTCTCCGATCAAGGAAGGGGTGGCCCGCGCCGAGGCGCGGAAGCACACGAGAAGTTCGCGATGACACTCGCGGAAAGGTGTGGAACGTCGCACTGACACTGGCGACACCGCGGCGCAGATACGCTGCGCCGCAAGGAATATGACGAACCAGCTAGGCCGGACTCGGCGGCTCGTCCTCACTCTGGAAGCCGAATTCCACCGAACTCACACCCCGGAAACCGTTGCTGCTCATCCCGCGGCCGCGCTGGAGAACACTGGACCAACGCGGCCGAGCGAACCGCCGGAAACACCGCGACCGGGCGGATCGGGTGGTTCATGAATTGAGATGGCAACGGCCGTGTGCCCTACGCCATACCCTACGTTGATGCAGGCCGAGACGAGCGTGCATCTCGATCGCGAACAGGCCGCCCGTCTGAAGGAAGCCGCCGAAACGATGGGGGTCGGAGGCCGATCTGATCCGCGAGGGTATCGACCTCGTACTGTTGCGAGCGCATACGGTCCGCCCCGGCCGCCCGTGGTCGTCGTTCGATTCCGGCGATCCTCGGTTCGCTGCCGACAGTGAGGACATGCTCGGCAAGGCGTATGAGGGGTGAGCTGCTTCATCGCCGGCGCACAGGCCATCATCGCCGCCCTGGGTCCTGTTCAGGGCGATTGAACCGCCGATAGCTATCGGTGAAAATGGACAGCGCCGCCTTGTACCGATACCTCTGAGAAGAGCGCTGAATGTGGTTGCAACTGGTGCTCATCGCGCTGCTGGGCATTGCGGTGATCACTGTGTCGCGGCGGCTGTGGCCCGCCCGGAATCGAGGCCTGGGCGCCGACGTCGCCGACAATGACAACGACCCCGCACACGAGTGGGGCGGACTGGCCGGGCTACTGGTCGCAGGGTTCCAACGCTTCGTAACCCCGAGAGTATGGCCACGGATCCAGCAACGACTGGACAGCCAGCGGGAGCGGCGGGAGCGGCGGCGACGTTGAACCTCCTGGCCCCTCGGCATGGATCGATCGAATCGGGTGGGTGGTGAATCCTTTTCGCGGTTGGTTGCTCTTATGGGGGTGCGGGCATCCGGGTCGGCACGTGGAGGAAGGGTTCTCATGACCGTAGTGGTCGTTGCCGTGGTTGTTGCGGCTGTGTCGGTTTGTAGTTGTGTGCTGTTCCTGCGTAATCGGAAGCGGTCGCGTGGGTAGGGGCACGCCGGCCTCGTGGCCTGCGGCGGACATTGTGGTCGCGGCCCAGGGCGGGGATGAGGCGTCGATTGCGGCGTTGGTTTCCGGTGCGCATCCGCATGTGCGGCGGTTCGCGTATTCGCTGTGCGCGAGTAGCCAGGATGCCGAGGATGCGGCGCAGGAGGCGATGATCGTGCTGTATCGCAAGATCGGAACCCTGCGGGCCACGGGTGCGCTGGCCTCCTGGATGTTTCGGATCGTGCGCAACGAATGCTTGCGGCGAGTCGCGGACATGGCCCGGCGCTCCGAAACGAGTGCCGAGGCGTGCACCGCCTCGGCCGAGGACGACGTGCTGGCGCGGCTGGAGATCGAGCGGGTGGCCGCGGCCATCGCGGCCTTGCCCGCCGATCAGCGCCGGGTACTGATCATGCGTGACGTTCAGGGCCTGCCGGGAAGTGTGGTGGCCGAATCGGTCGGGCTGAGCACGGCGGCGATGAAGTCTCGGCTGCACCGTGCCCGCACCACCGTGCGCTCCGAACTGGATGCCTGGAAGGAGGCGGCAGCGGAATGACCAGTCGTCTCACCTCCGGTGAAAGGTCTTTCGCCAGCAAGTCCCTTCCTGCCCATCTGGCGCGAGGAGTCATCGGATTCGGGCTGCTCGCCGGATCGCTCGCCCTGGCACCGGTTTTCGGCATACCGAGTCTGCTACTGCTGCCGATCGGTGTCCTGGCCCTGCGCGGCTGTCCCATGTGCTGGGCGATCGGCCTGATGCAGACGATCTCGCGAGGCCGCCTGCAACGCTCCTGCACCGACGACGCCTGCCACCTGACCCGCGTCGAAGGGAGCGTCAGGCGCGGGCCACGCGCACCGACACGGTGATCGCGGCCGCGCCCACGATCGCGCCGGCGGCAATGAAAGCCGTTGCCGCCCAGCCTAACCAGCTCACCGCTGCCGCGCCGAACGCGGTCCCCACACTGCCGCCGACGAAGTACACCAGCATGTACGCGCTGTTGAAGCGAGCTGTCGCGTCCGGATCGATGGCGAGCACGGTGCTCTGATTGGCGACCTGCGCGGCGAACAATCCGGCATCGAACAGGCCCAAACACGCCACCGTGACAACGGTATTCGACAGGCTCGTCGCGAGAATCACGGTCGCGGCGGCCGCGAGCCCGAGCCCGGCCAGGATCACCCGGCGTGCCCCGACCCGATCGGTCCAGGCCCCAGCGACCCGTGTCGCCACGATGCCGAGCAGTCCGGCGCAGGCGTAAAGCCCGATGCGCTCGGCGGAATACGAGAACGGCGGTTCCGACAGGGCCACCGCCACTCCGGCCCACACCGCACAGAAGGCGAAGAACCACAACGCACCTCGCCCGGCCGCCAGCCGCAACACCGGGAACCGCGCGTACAGCGCCGGCAGTCCACGCAGCAGCCCCAGGTAGCTGGTGCCGGCGTTCCCGGTTTCGGCGGGCAGCACCGCGCGCGCCGCGACCGCCACCACCGCGCAGGCCGCCGCCAGCAGAAGCAGCATGCCGCGCCACCCGATGGCATCGGCCAGCCACCCGCCCACGATGCGCCCCAATAGAATTCCCGCCGAGATCCCTGCCGTGACCGCCCCCAGCACGGTCGCCCGCCGCGCCGGTTCCGCGAATCGGCCTGCCACCGAACTCAATTGGGCCCCGACCGTGGAGCCCGCCCCGATCACGCCGATGGCGAGGCCGAGCAGCCATGGTGACCGCACCGCCGCCGCCCCGGCCAGCGCGACCCCCAGCGCCCAGAACTGCACCGCCACCACCGTCCGCGGCGCCACCCGATCCACCAGCGGCACCAGCAGCGCGAGCCCCACCATGTACCCCACCGGCCCGCACGCCAACGCTCCCCCGACCTCGGCGAGCGACGCCCCGAACGACCGGGCCACCGCCGCGATGGCCGGTTGCAGCGGATAGATGCCGGCAGTCCCCAACGCGGCCGCGACGGCCATGAACCACACCACCGGCGTCCGCAGGCCCGTAACCCGTTCAACGGCAATCAGTTCCGTTTCCATACTCCTGACGCTACGAACACCCCACCCGTACGGCTGGCGAGAATCAGACAGCACCGTCAGGCCGGCAGCGGCGTGACGGCGGTGCGTCAGCGCATTCCTTTTACTCCGGTGCGGGTGTGTCTGTTTCGCGACGACGGGGGTGTCGCCCAGGTGGTCGGTGACGGCATGTCATCGTCCGGCGTCGGTGTCGATCTGCTGGGCACGGCGCAGTAGGAGAGGGTCGTGGGCGTTGATCAGCAGCAGGTCGGGCGACTGTCTGGTCCATAGCTCGGCGAGGCGTTCGTGGTTGGCGCGAACTGCGTTCATGTCGTGTGCGACAAAACGTTCCATTGCGGTCAGGGCGAGGGGCACCGGGGTGAGGCCGTCGATCTGGCCGTGGTGGTAGAAGGAGTCGCGGGCGTGGAAGATCCATCGTTCGCCGGTGTCGACGGCGATGGCGGCGTGGCCGCGGGTGTGGCCGGGCAGGCTGATCATGACGAGGCCGGGGGTGATCTCGGTGAGTTCCTTGGCGGCGGCGAAGCCGTACCAGGGATCGCCGTCGCCGGGGGTGTGGCAGACCAAGGTCGGGTGGTGGTCGCGGTGGGTGGGCAGGTAGCGGGGCTTTTCGACGAAACCTGCCGGCTGCCGGGCCGCGTTCGCTTCATCGGCAGTGAGATGAACTGTTCGGCGGCATCGCTCAAATCGGTTACGTGGTGCGCTGCTCGAGGACGGTGAGCTGGTCGAAATAGATCCGCTCGATCGCATGCCGGACTCCAATATCCACAGCGTGGGTTTTATTCCAGCTCACCCGCGCGGGGATCGTCGCTGCGACGCTCACGGTGATCGACGGCGACGGAATCGACGCTGTCGGGATGCGCGCGGTCGCACGCGAGCTCGGTGTCGAGCGGTCCATCTGATGCGGACGATGGTGGCCGCCCTCATCGGCACCCTGCTGCGCGAAGTCAATGCCGGCCCCACCTACGGAACCAGCGACATCGCCGGGATCGCCGCGCGCCGGGCGACGCTCGAACAGTCGGGACTGCCCGCCGTCGCGGAAGTCGCTCCCTACCTGGCGCGATTCGACAAGCGGGAGGAATTCGACTACGCGATCGATCTGGCGCTCGACGCGGTCATCGCCCGCATCGACGGTTCGACGCGGAACTCCCGGTAGTCGGCGCAGTCGCAGTCCTCACACGGATCCGAGATGAGCCAGGGCTGCCTCGGCGGCGTTGGCGCCGCACATGCCGTGGGCACCCGGGCCGGGTGGGGTCGCGGCGGAGCAGATGTACATGCCTGGAATCCCGATCGCATACGGGGACAAGGTGATTCGTGGGCCGAAGACGAGCTGGCGAATGTCCTTGGAGCCGGTCATGATGTCGCCGCCGGTGAAGTTCGGGTTGTGGGTGGCGAATTCGGCGGTCGGGCTGACGGTGTAGCCGATGACACGGTCACGGAAGCCGGGAGCGAACTGCTCGATGCGCCCGATGATCGCCTCGGTGGCATCGCCGGTATAGCCGTGCGGGACATGCGCGTAGGCCCACACGGGGTGGACATCGCCCACCGAGCGTTGCGGGTCGGCCAGATATTGCTGGCCCACCAGGACGAACGGTCGCTCGGGCAGCCGACCGGCATGGATATCGCGCTCCGCAGCGGCGACCTCGGCGAACGGACCGCCCAGATGGACGGTCCCGGCGCGGCGGGCGTCCGGATTGGTCCAGGGCACACCCTCCGCGACCGCGAAGTCGACCTTGAACGCGCCAGGTCCGCGCCGGAATCGCCGGTACGCGTGGGAGATTCGCGACGGCAGCCGGTCGCCGAGGATCTCGGCCACCGATTCCGGGGCGAGATCGAACATGGTGAGGTCGGCCTGCGGCAGATGGGTGGCCGTCTCGATCCGGACGCCGGTCTCGATCTTGCCGTCGAGGTCGGCGAGCAGGGCCGCCAGCGCGTCGGCGATGGCCTGCGAGCCGCCGGCCGCCACGGGCCACCCGTAGCGGTGCCCCGCGGTCAGGATGCCCAGGCCGATGGCCGAGGTCATCGGCAGGTGCAACGGCCGGAAGGCATGCGCCGCAATACCTCCGAACAGCGCCCGCGCCTCCTCGGTCCGGAAGATCCGGGCCAGCGCCGAGGCGGGCAGCGGGGTCGGTGCGCCGAAGCGGGCCAGGGTCAGCGGGTGCCGGGGCACCCGCAGCAGGGGTTGCAGGATGTCCTCGGCCAGGGCGTCGTAGCGGGCGGCGGGCCTGCCGAACAACGACGTCCACCGCTGCCCGTCGCGGCCGAGTCCGGCGGCGGTGCGCTCGACCGACCGGTGCAGGACGCCGGCCCGGCCGCCGTCGAGGGGGTGTACGCAGTCGATCTCCGGTGTGCGCCAGGACAATCCGTATCGGTCGAGTCCGAGTTCACGCAGGAACGGCGAGCCCGCGGCCATCGGGTGGACCGCCGAGCAGTGGTCGTGCAGCAGTCCGGGAACGATGGCCTCGACGGTGCGGGTGCCGCCCCCGATCTCCTGGTCGGCCTCCAGGACGGTGACCCGCACGCCCGCCCGGGCGAGGGCCACGGCGGCGGCGAGTCCATTGGGCCCGCCGCCGACAACGGTCGCGGTGGTCATGCCAGCGCTCCGTAACCGTGCTGCCGCTGGTCGCGAATCTCCGCCGGGCCGCGCACTTCCGGCTGCGGCCGGGTCCAGGTGACCGCCAGCCGAATCGGGCCGTTGGGCAGCCACGGCTGCTCCGCCACGGCGTCGGCGACCCTCCAGGTGCCCCGCTCGATCACCCCGAGTGCGGCGTCGATGACCTGGTAGTGCTGCACCTTGCTGCCCCACGCCTGCGATTCCACCCAGACGGCGATCGCCTCGCCCGGTTCGAAGCGGGCTTCGCGCTGTACGGCGGCGATGAAGTCCGCATTGTGCAGGTGCCCGTCGCCGAAGTTGAAGCCGATCACCGAGTTGCAGAGGAATTCGCCCTCGCGCACGGTGCGGGCATCGATGTCGGGCAGGTTCTTCAGCAGCACCGAGAACAGGCCGCGGCCCTGGCTGTGCATGGTGCGCCAGGCGACGACCTGCTGCATGGTCACCTCGGCCCACGCGGGCTCGTAGCCGAATTCGACGAACTGGTCGACCTGGTTCTTGGCGGAGCGCGTCACCCTATCCAGTTTGCCCTCCGCGCCGGGGGCGAAGGCCCACACCGCCGAGGCCCAGTTACCGGCGTACTGCCGCATGGACGGCAGGAACGACACCTTGTCGGGCCGGAAATTGCCGAGGATCGGGAAGACCAGCAGCCCGGCGATCAACCCGAGTGCCAGCCACGGCGAGGAGAGGTCGAAGACGCCGTAGCCGTGCCAGTTCGGGAAGCCCAGGAACAGGAACACCGTCGCGTAGGCGAAGAGCACGTTCCATTCCAGCGGCACCGCCAGCGGGAAGGTCGACACGATGAACAGGTGGAAGATCACCATCACCGCGACGGCCGCCAGGGTGAGCCAGCGGTTGGTGGAGAACAGCAGCACCAGCGGCGTGATCACCTCGACCGTGGTGCCGCCGACGTGCGCCATCACATCGGCGATGCGGGACGGGCGCAGATCGCGCGGGAAGTCCCGGTAGTGCGCTCGTTTGAACCAGGTGAACGCTACCGACGGACTGTTGCTCACCATGGGCGGCACCACCTGCGAGAAGTGTTTGCCGAACTTGGAGACACCCGCGCCCACCCACACGACGACGATGAGCAGTTTCAGCGCGATGATCATGTCGACGAAGGGCAGCACCGCGAAGAAGAACAGTGCGGGCAGGTACTGTTCGCCACGGGCGGCCAGGAAAATGGTCTTGTCCCGCAACCCGTTCAGGACGAGCAGCACGATCGGCGCGATGAGCAGCGCCGGATTCACCAGGCCGGAGGTGTTGCCCGGTACCGCCGCCGACAGCGAATCACTGTGCACGCCAGGCGAGAACAGCGCGACTGCGACGCTCACCAGCAGCGCGATGTACAGCGTGATGTCGAACCAGCCGCGCCGGTCGCCCGCGGTGAACGGCACCCACGTCCACGGCCGCAGCCGGATGGTGCGCGGCCGCGCCCAGAACCGGATGCCTCCGGTCATTGGTTTCACCTTGCCCGCCAAGGGCCCCCACGAGCCGGCGATGCCGATACTCTCCAGCAGGACGGTCCACAGGATGACCTTCTGGTAGACGATCGGCTGGTTCCACCACTCGCTCACGTGCCAGAACGCGGGCAGGTGCGAGGTGGTGGTGGCGACGACGATGCCGCCGAGGGCGTACAGCACGATCAGCTTCAGGATGTAGATCGTGTGCACCATGCGCGGCGAGCCGAAGCCGTGTTCGGCCCAGTTGACGGCCAGGATCCGCATGCGCTCCATGAGCGGCAGCCGCAGGAAGTGCTCGGGCTCCACGGCGGGCAGATCGGGTTCGATGAATCCCATGACGATGCTCCTTGCTGAAAAGTGGTGGGAATCAGAACGTTTGCGCGTCGAGTCGGCGCAGCGCGGGTTTGTCGATCTTGCCGACCGCGTTCTTGGGCAGCTGGTCGAGAATCGAGATGGATACCGGCAGTTTGTATTTCGCCAATCCCCGGCGGGCGTGCTCTCGAATGCCGTCGGCGTCCAGGGCAGCGCCGGTGGTGAGGGCGGCGAACAGAATCGGCTGTTCGCCGTAGACCGGGTCGGGCCGGCCCACGACGGCCGCCTCGGCGATCTCGGGCAGCTGGTAGACGACGGTCTCGATCTCCTTGGGGTAGATGTTCTCGCCGCCGCGGATGATCATGTCCTTGGCCCGGTCCACCAGGACCAGATAGCCGTCCTCGTCCAGCCGCCCGATATCGCCGGTGTGCAGCCAGCCGTCCACGATGGTGGCGGCGGTGACCTCGGGCCGATTCAGATAGCCGCGCATGACATTCGGGCCGGAGATCAGGACCTCGCCGGCCTCCCCTACCGGCGCGTCCTCACCGTCCAGACCGAGGATGCGGATGCGCTGGCCTGGCAGCGGCAGACCGACCGTGCCCGGCTTACGTAGTCCGGCGATCGGATTGATCGTGCTGGCACACGTGCCCTCGGACAGGCCGTAGCCCTCCACGACCGGGATGCCGTAGCGGGCCTCGAATTTCGCCAGTATCCCGATACTCGCCGGGGCGGCCCCGCAGATGCCGAAACGCACCGACGAGGTGTCCGGGCGTACGTCCACTGGCCGATCGGCCAGCAAGGCGTAGATGGTCGGCACGGCGGAAAAGTATGTGGGCCGCGCCTTTTCGATCCGGTCGAAGAAGCTGCCCGCGTCGAACCGGCCCGCGACGGTGGTGCGCCCGCCAGCCAGTAGCGGGGACAGCACGCTCACCACGATCCCGTTGACGTGGAACAGCGGCAGGACGAGCAGGCTGTGGTCGCTCTCGTCGAGATCCAGCGCGTCGATGACCATGCCGCACATGGCGAGCAGGTTGGCGTGGTCGAGCATGACCCCTTTGGGCCGCCCGGTGGTGCCGCTGGTGTAGATGAGCAGGGCCGGCGCGCCGGGGTCCGCGTCGATCGGCTCGACGCCGATGCCAGGGCCCGCGAGCAGCTCGCCCAGCGGGACGACCGCGCACGCGGGGCCATCGAACGGCGCATCGGTGACCATCGCCTTCGCGCCGGCGTCGGCCACCTGGAAGGCGATCTCGTCGGCGACCAGCGCCGGATTCACCGGTGTGACCGCCGCACCCAGCCGCCACGCGGCGAACAGCGTCACCACCAGGTCCGCGGTATTGGGCAGCCGCACCGCGACCACGTCGCCGGCGCCGACACCGTGGCCGCGCAGGGCCGCGGCGGCCCGCTGCACCGCCGCGAGGAACCGGGCGTTGTCGAGATCGGCCCAGTCGTCGGCGAGGGCGGGGGCGGTCGGACGGGCAGCGGCCCTGCGATCGGGTAGTGCCGGGAGGTTCATGAGTTATGTCCTTGCGGGAGAAAAAGTGATGGCGACCACGGTAGAAATCGCCGGCCCCCGCGCCACCGTCGTGTGTGAACGAAGTTCCGGACCGTATTTGTCGCCGGGAGACAAACCCGCTCGGCGAATCGGCCGCCACCGCGCGGTCCCGGATCTACCGTGGAGGGGTGACGGTTGCGCGGCGCGACGGCGATGTCGCGGTGGGCCGCTATGTGGAAGCGATCGCCGCCCGGTTGAATGCCAGGGTGACGCAGGTGAGCGCCGCCATTCGCGACGCGCTGGAGGACGACATCGTCGTGCTGCGTGGCGATATCCGCACGGTGGACCTGCTCGGCGCGAGCGTCGAGGCCAATGTGGACACCGTGCTGCACGCCATGCGCCACGACATTCCGGTGGACCGCATCCAGGCCCCCGGCGCGGCCGTCGAGTACGCCAGACGTCTTGCGCAGCAAGGTGTTCCGGCCAATGCGCTGGTGCGTGCCTATCGGCTCGGGCAGCGCCGGATGACCGAGATGGTGTTCACCGAGCTGCACACCATGGACATTCCGGCGGCCGAGCGTGTCGCCGCCATCGAGCGCATCACGGCGATCCTGTTCGAATACATCGACCGCATCACCGAGCAGGTCGTGCTGATCTACGACGACGAGCGCGAGCGCTGGCTGGAGAGCCGGAACAGCCTGCGCGCGCTACGCGTCCGCGAATTGCTGACCAGCCGCAAGACCGTCGACGTGGACGCCGTCTCCACCGCCCTCCGGTATCCGCTGCGCTGGCATCACGTGGCGCTGGTGCTCTGGTATTCGGACTCCGAGGACGACGAGATCCCCCGCCTGCAGCAGTTCGCCCGCGAGCTCGGGCAGGAGCTGACCGTGGAGGCGAATCCCCTGTTCGTCGCCACCGATCCGGCCAGCGCGTGGGCCTGGCTGCCCTATCGCGCGGATCCCGGCGATCCCGTCGCGCGCATTCGGGCCCGGGTCTCCGCCGAGTCCGGCCCGCCCGGTATCGCCATCGGTCCGGCCCAGCCGGGCCTCGACGGCTTCCGGGCGTCCCATCGGCAGGCCGAGCGAGCCCACGGGGTAGCGCTCGCCCGCGGACTGCCGAATCCGCTGCTGGCCGCGTGGGAACCGGGTCTCGCGGCGGCGGCGCTGCTGGGCGGCGATCTCGGCGAAACCCGCGAGTGGGTGGGCGAGGTGCTGGGAAATCTGGCCTGCGACACCGGCAATGACGAACGCTTGCGCGAGACCCTGCGCGTATTCCTGCGCAGCGGTTCGAGTTTCAAGGCCGCGGCCGGTGAACTGGATCTGCATTTCAATTCCGTGAAGTACCGCGTCGGCCGGGCCATCGAGCGCCGCGGCCGGCCGATCACCGGCGATCGGCTCGATGTCGAACTCGCCCTGCTGGCCTGCCACTGGTACGGCCCGGCGGTGCTGCACCCGCAGGGCTGAGATCGCGAGCGGCCGCCGCACGCGGAGGACAAGACCGCGACTCATCTTCGTCTCCGCGACACAATGGCAGCGGCGCGCCGGCGGCCTACCTTCCTTGCCATGAATTCCCCCAATTCCACGAGGAGTGACTCATGGTGACCAATTCCGACTACGCCGCCGAACCCGCACAGGCCGACGAACTGGCCGCGCCGCTGGATCTACTGCTGACCGGCTCGGCAGTCGGCATCGGCCGCCGGATGCTGCCCAACAATTCCTGGAGCCGGCTGGCCGTGCACCTGGCCCGGCGGCCCCGTGCGGTGGGCGGGCGGGTGTCGGCGCTGCGGCACGAGCTGACGGATATCGCGCGCGGACGGTCCGAACGGGCTCCGGCCAAGGCCGACAAGCGCTTCGCCGATCCGGCCTGGCAGAGCAATCCGATCCTGAAGCGCAGCATGCAGGCGTATCTGGCCGCCAGCGACACCGCCGAGGAACTGCTCACCGATGCGCACCTGGATTGGAAGGACGAGCAGTGGATGCGCTTCGTGATCGACAATGTCCTCGAAGGGGTGTCGCCGAGCAACAATCCGCTGCTCAATCCGCTGGGCTGGAGGGCACTGGTCGACACCGGCGGGGCGAGCGCGGTGCGCGGACTGCGGCGCTTCGTCGGCGATATGGCCCGGGCGCCCCGGGTTCCCGCCATGGTGGAGCCGAACGCCTTCACGGTGGGCGAGAACGTCGCGGTCACGCCGGGTTCGGTGGTGCTGCGCACCGAGGTCTTCGAGCTGATCCAGTACGCACCGCAGACCCCGCGAGTGCATACGGTCCCCTTGCTCATGGTGCCGCCGGTGATCAACAAGTACTACATCATGGATATCGCGCCGCACCGCAGCATGATCGAGTACTTCCTGTCGCAGGGCCAGCAGGTGTTCGCCATATCGTGGCGTAATCCCTCGGCTGCGCAACGGGATTGGGGCTTCGACACCTACGGCCAGGCCATCATCGACGCGCTCGGCGCCGTCGAGACGATCACCGGTTCCGAGCGCACCCACCTGCAGGCGTCGTGCTCCGGCGGCATTCTGGCGGCCATGACCGCGGCCCACCTCACCGAGATCGGGCAGGATCACCGGCTGGCCGGGCTGACCCTGATGGTGACCGTCCTCGACCAGGCCCGCGCCGGATTCGCCGCGGCCGCCATCGACGAGGAGACCGCCAAGACGGCCATCGCGGTCTCGCAGCGCCGGGGCTACCTGGACGGCCGCGCGCTGGCCGAGGTGTTCGCCTGGCTGCGGCCCACCGATCTGGTCTGGCGGTACTGGGTCAACAACTATCTGCAGGGCCGCGCGCCCGCGCCCTTCGATGTGCTGTTCTGGAATGCCGACACCACCCGCATGACCGCCGCCCTGCACCGCGACATGGTGCTGATGGGTGTGCACAACTCGCTCACCGTCCCCGGAGGGGTGCACATGCTCGGTACGCCCGTGGACCTGTCGCGGGTGACCGTGGACACCTACGTGGTGGCCGGGCTCGCCGACCACATCTCGCCGTGGCAGGCCTGCTATCGCAGCGCCCGGCTGCTGGGCAGCAAGGATTGCCGATTCGTGTTGTCCACCAGTGGCCATATCGCCGCGCTGGTAAATCCGCCCGGAAATCCGAAGGCCGCCTATCGCGTCGGCGCGCCCGACGACGCCGATCCGGCCGCCTGGGTGGACAACGCTGCGCAGCAAGCCGATTCGTGGTGGCCGGACTTTGCACAATGGCTCGCCGAACGCAGCGGACCGGACAGGGACGCACCGGCGACACTCGGCGCCCCCGATCTGCCGGCGCAGGACCCGGCCCCCGGCACCTACGTGCTCACTCACTGAAAGGCATACCGTGACAACACGACTCGACTCACCCGCCGACCTGATCGGCCTGACCGGACAGCAGCTCGGTACCACCGAATGGATCGAGATCACCCAGCCACAGGTGCAGCTGTTCGCCGACGCCACCGGCGATCACCAATGGATCCACACCGATCCGCGGCGGGCCGCCGACGGGCCCTTCCACGGCACCATCGCGCACGGCTATCTCACGCTCTCGCTGGCGCCGGTGATGATCGCCGACGTCCTCGAGATCCGCGACCTCACCGCGGCGCTGAACTACGGCCTGAACAAGGTCCGCTTCCCCGCGCCGGTGCCGGTGGGGTCCAAGATTCGGGCGGTGGTGACGCTGAACACGGCCCAGCGGAAGACCTCCGGCGTGGAGGCGGTGTTCGGCCTCACCTATGAGATCGACGGCAGCAACCGCCCCGCCTGCGTCGCCGATGTCGTGGTGCTCTACCCGTGAGCACGCCGATGCCCGCCGACGACGTCGAGCAGCGGCTCATTCCCGCACTGGGACAGCAGATTCGGGTCCGGGTGCACTGGGGCGAGGGTGTTCCGCTGGTGCTGTGCAACGGGATCGGGGCCGCGTTCGAGGTGCTCGATCCGCTGGTCGCCGCCCTCGACCCCCGGACCACCGTGGTGCGGTTCGATGTGCCGGGCACCGGCGGCTCGCCCGATTCGCCGCTGCCGTACGGATTTCCGTATCTCGCCGCGGTACTGGGCGAGCTGCTGCGCAAACTCGGCATCCACGGGCAGGTCGATGTCCTCGGCCTCTCCTGGGGTGGCGCGCTGGCCCAGCAGTTCGCCTTCCAGCATCCACGCCGGTGCCGCGCCCTCAGCTGGCGCCGGTCATCGAGTCCTTCCGCGCCGACCTGAACCGGCGGACCGGGCACGGGAATTGCTGGGCGGCAACGACGTCCCGATAGGGCACACAGCGGTCCGAATCGACCGCACCGCCCGCGGCATCAAGAGACGACGCGGGCGGCATTCGTCGGCCGGACCGCGGACTACCTGGCGGGTTCGGGGTGGGTCGTCGGGGTGTGGACGATGTCGAAGTAGACGGTCTTGTCGTCGGCCGTGGGATAGACGCGGTAGGTGAAGTCTTTGTCGTTCAAGGTGACGATGTCGACCACGCGGGTGAATTGTTCTCGGCCCGCATCATTTTTCGCGATGATGGTGCGAGTTCTGCCGTCCGGGGAGACGGACCAGTCGCCGTGCATTTTCGGGGTGTCGTCGAGGTTGAACATTGTGAAGGTGCCGTCGGGCTTGAAGTAGGCGAAGCCGACGTAGTTCTTGACATTGTCGTCGGTGAGGGGGACCGCGGCGCCGTGGGCGTCGGTCGCGGAGGTGGTCTCCCAGGGTGTGGCGGCCAGTATGGCGGCGGGCGAGCCCGGCGTGACCGCCGCGGATGCCGAGGTGGGCGCCGCACCGGAGGTGGTGGCCGGGATCGGCTCGCTACTGTTGCTACTGCAAGCGCCGAGCAGGCCGACCGCTGCGAGGGCCACGGCAAGAGTCGCGATCTTTCTCGTCATCCCTTTACCTGTCATCGGACTCACTGTAGTTATCCGGCGGTGAGACTCCGTTCAACGAATCGCACCGCGAAGGCTCGGGCCATGCTGGACAAGGCCGGCCGGTCAGCTGCCGGGCCCCGCCGGAGATGCCTCTCCGGAGGATGGGCCCGGCCGCCTGACCGGCCGGGTCGGGTTCGTCGACTCAGTTGCCCTGGGCGGCAACCGAAATCGGCTGCCACTTACGCCAGGTCTCCAAGCGCGATTCGTAGTCCGCGGTGGCGATGGCCAGCGGAATCTCGCCGAGGAAGATGCGCAGCGGGGGCTCGTCGGCGTCGACCACGGCGAGAATGGCCTGACCGGTGGCGCCGGGGTCACCGCGGCGAACCGATGAACGCTGGGCGGCGCGGGCCTCACGGGAACCGTCATAGGCAGGATTCGGGGTGGCGTGCCGCGAGGACGGACCGGCCCAGTCGGTGTCGAAGCCGCCCGGCTCGATGAGGGTCACATGAATGCCGAAGGGCGCGACCTCCTGGGCCAGCGACTGGGACAGGCCCTCGAGTGCCCACTTCGAGGCGTGGTAGGCGCCCAGATTCTGGAAGGCGGAGATGCCGCCGATGCTGGAGACCTGCAGGATGTGGCCGCTGCCCTGCGCGCGCAGGATGGGCAGCGCGGCCTGGGTCACCCACACCGCGCCGAACACATTGGTCTCCAGCTGATCCCGGAGCTCCTGTTCGGTGAGTTCCTCGATCATGCCGAACTGGCCGTAGCCGGCATTGTTCACGACGATGTCGAGGCGTCCGAAATGGTCGGCCGCCTGCTGCACGGCGGCGAAGTCGGCCGCGCGGTCGGTCACGTCGAGCCGCAGCGCCAGGAAGGTCTCCGGATACTTGGCGACCAGCTCGTCGAGGGTGCTCAGATCGCGCGCGGTACCCGCGACCCGGTCCCCCCGCTCCAGTGCGGCGAGCGCCCATTCCCGCCCGAAACCCCTTGATACACCGGTGATGAACCACACTTTGCTCATGTTCTCCGACCCTAAACAGCTGGAGTGCACTCCAAGCAAGGGTCGAGATGGTTGCGCCCGGATATATATGCCGATTCCGCCACGCGCGCATATTGCGAGCCGGGTCACAACTGTGGCAAAGTGAGCTCGGCAATATTGAGACTATTCGGTCTCACAATGGGGATCAGGGTGAGGAAGTGGGTCGATGAAGACCAGGCGACTGACCGGGCGGTTACTGCGGCTCGGGACGGTGTCCATCAGTGCACTGGTGGTGACGGGACTGACCGTGGGACCGGCGCCGGCCGATCCCGCCGCGCCCGTCCTGCCCTCGATTCAGCCGGCGCAGATCCTGCCGCTGCCACCGGAACTCGATCCGGGCTTCTACCAGCCGCCCGCCGACGTGGTGGCGGCCGCCGCACCCGGTGAGATCATCGCCGCCCGGCAGGTCAACCTCGCCAACTTCGGCCTGATCCCGCTCAATGTGGATGCCTGGCAGGTCTCCTACCGCTCCAACAACGGTCGCGACGAGGCGATCCCGGCGGTGGCCACCCTCATCAAGCCGCGCGGGGTCGCGCCGGCGCCGCGCAAGCTGCTCTCGGTGCAGATCGCCGAGGACTCGACCCAGGGATACTGCAGTCCTTCCTATGCGCTGCAACATCTTTCGGCCGCGCCGTTCGTCGGGCAGATCGTCGCGCCCGCCGAGTTCCTGTTCGCGCAGGCCGCGCTGCAGCAGGGCTTCGCGGTGGTGATCCCCGATCACGAGGGCCCGAATTCGGCCTATGCGGCAGGCCCGCTGGGCGGCCGCATCACCCTCGACGGCATTCGCGCCGCCACCTCCTTCGCGCCGCTCGAGGTCGGCGCGGGCGCGCCGGTGGCCCTCTACGGCTACTCGGGCGGATCCATGCCCACCATGCACGCCGCCGAACTGCGCAAAACCTATGCGCCGGAACTGAATATCGTCGGCGCGGCGTCCGGCGGCACCGGCGCGGATCTGGGCGCGACCCTGCTCATGGCCAACAACCAGGCGACCGCGGGCCTGGTGCTCGGCGCGGTGCTGGGCCTGTCGCGCGAGTATCCGGATTTCAACGCCCTGCTCGATCAGAAGCTCAATCCGCTCGGGCAGTTGCTGCGGACGGTGAAGGCCCCGTTCTGCGTGCAGTACCAGACGGCGTTGCTGCCGTTCCTGAACATCACCGGCATGATCAATTCGCCCGACCCGCTGCAGGAACCGGCGGTGCAGGCCATGCTCGAGGACACCCGCCTGGGTAAGAGCCTGCCCGATATGCCGCTGTTCATCTGGCACTCGCACTGGGACGAGATCCTCCCGCTGTCCTCGACCAACCAGCTCGTCGACACCTACTGCCAGCAGCCCGACGCGCAGGTGACCTACACCCGGGACTGGGCCAGCGAGCACATCCTGGCCGAGGTCACCGGCGGCCCCGCAGCTCTCATGTGGCTCTTCGATCGGCTGAACGGCGTTGCGGCGCAACCGGGTTGCTCCACCACCGACATGCCGTCCATGCTCGGCACCCCGGGCGAGCTGCAGACCCTCGGCGACACCCTGGGCGAGACCTTCGCCTCCTTCTTCGGCAAGCCCATCGGGGCCTGACCGACCCGGCCCATCGGGGCCCGGCCGACGCCGGCGGTGCGGGCCCAGTCCAGGTGTAGCAATGTGTCAGCTACCTTGGACTGGGCAGAGGAAATCGACTCCGTGGAGGGTGAGCATGCTGCATACAGATATCCCCACGCGCGGCGAGATACTGGCGCTGGCGTCGACCACCGGACCGTGGTGCGTATCCGTCTACACCCCGACCGAGGCGGATACCCCGACCCCGGACAAGAACCGGTTGGCCTTCGAGAACCAGGTGAAAGAGGTGCTCGACCGGGTCACCGACAAGCAGGCCCGGATCGCGCTGACCGACGCCTTCGCGGACCTCGTCGACGACGAGGACTACTGGCGCTTCCAGTCCCGGACCCTGGCCGTGCACGCCACGCCCGAGGGCATGCGCACCTACCGCCTGCCGAACCGGCTCGAACCCAGCGCCACCCTCGGCGACCGCTTCTACATCAAACCGCTGCTGCGGGCGGTGACCTTCCCGCAAACCGCCTTCGTGCTGGCCCTGTCCGAGAACGCGGTGCGGCTGGTGGAGGTCGCGGCCGAAGGCCCGGCCCAGGAGGTGGCGGTCGCCGGACTCCCGACCGATCTGAACAAGTACCTGGATCTGCCGCCGCTGGGCCGCAGCCCGCACGGCCGCCTGCAGGGCAGCGAGGGCCGCAAGGTGCGGGTGCGGCAGTTCTGCCGGGCCGTCGACCAGGCGCTGCGGCCGGTGCTGGCCGGTCACGACATCCCGCTCATCCTGGCTGCCGCCGAACCGACGGATTCGCTGTACCGCTCGGTCGACAGCTACCCGCTGCTGCTGGCCGAGGGCATTCCCGGCAATCCCGAGCACCTCTCCGACGGCGACCTCGCGGCCCGCGCCCGGCAGCTGCTCGATCAGCACTACGCCGCCGAATTGGCCGATGTCCGAAGCGAATTCGAGAAGCGCCGCAGCGACGGCCGCGGCGTCATCGATCTCTCCGACATCGCCCGCGCCGCCACCTACGGCATCGTGCACACCCTCTTCGTCGATATCGACGCGTCGGTTCCCGGCGCCGTGACCCAGGACGGCGCGCTCGCCGCCGCCACAGGCGACGGCGAGGCCCCGGGCGTCCTCGACGAAATCTCCAGGCGCGTGCTCCTTTCCAATGGCCGCGTGCTGGCCGTCCGCGGCGACGACATTCCCGACGGCGCACACGCGGCGGCCGTCCTCCGCTACGCGCCCTAGTCCCGCCCGATTACGCCGGGATCACACCCGTTACCCGCACCCGACCGGTCCACCGGAACCGGGTGCGGGTAACCGCGTTTTCGCTGGTCCAGCCCCGGCGCCGGGCCCGGCCCAGGTCCTGGTGCGGTAACGACTCATTCGATCAAGTAACGTTCGAATCTCCTGTGACGACGTCTCCGGTGGTAGACGGCCCGGGTGCGCGCAGGGCCTGACAGTTCACTTGTCGGGGTGAGATGGGGATTCGGGCATGGATATTCGTGGCTTCATGAAACGACATAAGATCGCGTCGGCGGTGGCGGCGCCGGCGACGCTGGGCGTGGCGGTAGCAGTCGCGGCCACGTTCGCGATCACGTCGTCGCCGGACTCGAAGCAGGCCGATCCGGCGCTGAAGGCCTCGGTCACGGAATGTCACGACATGGTGACCATCTCGGTGGCCGGGCGCAACGACTCGCCGCAGCAGGGCACCACGAAGATGCTGGTCGACGCCAATGGCAACGAGCTGCCCGCGGCCCTGTCGGACGACTACCAGAGCCACTGGGTGGATCCGGTGGTGAACGCGCCCGGCGGATCGGTCGACTCCAACTCGTACTGGGCCGTGTACGTCTCCTATCCGGCGAACCTGAACAGCTACGAGGACGCCGTGAACACCGGTGTCGCCAATACCGAGCAGGTGATGCGCGACATCTCCGCGGCCTGCCCCAACACCAAGTACGCCATCGTGGGCTACAGCGAGGGCGCGGATGTCGCGCGCCGGGTCGCCATGGATGTCGGGCACCAGAGCGCCGGGGCGGACGGCAAGTACGGGATCGTCGATCCGGGCAATGTGGCCGGTGTCGTCATTCTCGCCGACTCGGGCCGGACAGCGGGTGAGGGTCCGTTCCCGGGCGCGAAGGACCCCAGCCACCCCGACAACTTCAACCAGAGCTATCAGACCGGCAAGGACGTCGCCGGCGGCCAGGGCGCACTGCCGGACCAGTCCGGTGACTTCGGCGCGCTGAACGGCCGGATCGCCTCCTTCTGCTCCGACGGCGACCTCACCTGCGCCGCGCCGAAGAACATCTCGCTGCTCCAGCTGGCCATCAATGTCGGCCGCCAGATCAATGCCGACCAGATGCAGAGCGACGGCCTCACCCCCACCACGGGCATGGATGTGGCGGTGGTGCTGGGCAAGATCGCCGGTGACGCCTTCGCCGACATCGCGCACGACCCGGGCTGGTGGACGAGCAAGGAGACCTTCCTCGACGTCCTGCTCAAGGTCTCGCAGCCGGGCTACAAGCCGAATCAGGACAACCCGACCCCGGTGGCCGCGGATTCGATTCAGGCCGAGACCATGTCGCCGCTGGCGTACCTGCCGCAGAAGGTCTTCAACGAGGTCGTCGGCCTGATCACCACCAACCAGAACACCATCCCGGTGCTCCTGAACGACCCGTACAACCTGACCCTCGGCCCCAACGGCACCGGTCACCACTTCGACTACTGGCGGGATTCCAACCCGGACAACGGCAAGCCCCTGACCTCCGCGGAGTACGCCGCAGCGTGGCTCACCGAGCTCGCCAAGGAGGCCCAGGCCGGCCAGCTGAACCCGAAGACGCTGACCCCGACCGCCACCACGGCCCCCAACGTGCTGGCCGCGGCGCCGACGAGCGCCACGTCCGGAACCACCACTCCCGCAACCGGTTCCACGACACCGGCGGCCGGAACCACCACCCCGGCCACGACGACGCCCGCCACCACGACGACGGCGACGCCGCCGACCACCACGGTCACCCCGGACGCGGCCACCCCGGCGACGACCACGCCGCCGGTCACGACCACCCCGCCGGTGACCACCACGACGGTTCCGGTCACCACCACTCCCCCGGTGACCACCACGACACCGCCGACCACCACTCCCACGCACTGAGCCACCGGCGAAACGAGCATGCGCTGGGGCGCACCCGGAAGGGTGGCGCCCCAGCGCATGCTCGTTTCCGAAGGAGCTCGCCGGTTCCGGCTCAGCGGATGGTGAACCAGACCAGGCTGCCCAGGCCCGCGACCAGGCAGTAGATGGCGAACGGGGTCAGGGTCTTGGTCTCGAAATAGGCCGTGAGGAACTTGACCGAGATATAGGAGAGGACGCCCGCGACCACGCTGCCCGCGAAGGCCGGGCCGAGGATGGCGTGGTTCTCGTGCTTGAAGAGCTCCGGCATCTTCAGCACGCCCGCCGCCAGGATCACCGGCGTGGCCAGCAGGAAGGCGAAGCGGGCGGCATCCTCGTGACGCATGCCCTTGAACAGGCCCGCGACGATGGTGCTGCCGGAGCGGCTGATGCCGGGGAAGAGGGCGGCGATCTGCGCGGCGCCGATCAGGGTGGCGTCGCGCATGCCGAGGCGGGACAGCCGGACATCGGAGGCGCGGGCCGGGTCGGTCATGGGGAGCACGACGGTGTCCTCCATGGAGAGGTCGCCGGTGCGGCCGGTGGGGCTGGCGAGCTGGAACTCGGGTTCGTGTTCACGCTTGCGCATGAGCTCGGCCGACAGCAGCACGAAGCCGTTGATCGCCAGGAAGATCGATGTCGGAACGGGCGTGCCGAGATAGTTGCGGACCGCCTTCTCCAGCAGCAGTCCGGCCAGGCCGACCGGAATCGTGGCGATCACCAGCAGTACGCCCAATCTCGCTTCGGGCGTGCGTATTTGGCGTGTCAGCACCACATCCCACAGCCCCTGAACGATGCGTACCCAGTCCCGCCAGAAGAAGATCACCAGGGCGAGCGCGGTGGCGACGTGCATGGCCACCAGCAGTGCCAGATACGGGGAGTCCTTGGCGGACATGCTCAGATCGTCGGCCCATTTACCGCCGACCCAGGCGGGCAGCAGGATGCTGTGTCCCAGGCTGGATACCGGGAAGAGCTCACTCACCCCCTGGAGCGCGCCGACGATGATCGATTCCAGGTAACTGATGGCCATTCGAATTCCTGTCGGGGGCGGTGCGGGGATCCGAACACCCCGGGCCGATACACGGGCATTGTGTGATCGCGCCGGGGCAGCTCGCTTGGCGAGGCTACTCGATGCCGTGTCGGCATGCGCACACGTGGTGGATCGGCGGAGGATGCGGCAGGATGAGAACGATCGGTATACCGGCGATGGGCGGGAGACGGAAATGCGAGCGGAACTCACGGAGTGGATGTCGCGGGGGAGCTACTTCGACTTCGACGGGCATCGGATCTTCTACATCCGGGAGGGGAAGGGACCGACGCTGCTATTGATCCACGGCTATCCCTTCAACTCCTACGACTGGCATCGCATCTGGCCGGATCTGACAGCCCACTACGACGTCATCGCGCCCGACATGCTCGGGATGGGCTTCTCCGACAAGCCCATTCGCCACCACTACAGCGTGCTCGAGCACGCCGATATGCACGAGGCCCTGCTGCGGCGGCTCGGCATCGGCGAAACCCTGCTGCTGGCACACGATCTCGGCGTGAGCGTGGCGCAGGAGCTGCTGGCCCGCCGCCTCGACGGCACCGCGGCGGCCGACATCCGGGCCGTGGTGTTCCTCAACGGCGGGCTGTTCGTGGAGGCGTATCGCCCGCGCCTGGTGCAGAAGCTGCTGGGCACACCCCTCGGTCATCTGGTGGGCCCGCTCATGACCGGCGGGGTCATCGCGCCCGCGGTGCGCGAGGTGTTCGGCCCGGACACCAAGCCCACCGACGACGAGATGCGGACACTGCAGGAGGTGCTGTTCTACGGCAACGGCCGCTTCGTCAATCATCTGGTCGGCCGCTTCGTGGCCGAGCGCACCACCTACCGCGACCGCTGGGTCGAACCGCTGCTGCGCAAGGAGATTCCGATGCGGCTGATCAACGGCCCGCTCGACCCGAACTCCGGTGCGCACATGGTGGCCCGCTACCGCGAACTGGTCGCCGACCCGGATGTGGTGAGCCTGGACCGGATCGGGCACTGGCCGCAGCTCGAAGACCCCGCCGGGGTATTCGATGCGGCGCACGCATTCCTCCGCGCCGCGAATTCGGCCTAGACGCAATCCATTTGCGCGACGCGGAGCCCGGCTGCGTGGAATACTTCCGCGATATGCAGTACAGGGGATTCGACAATCCCGACGCCGGCGAGGATCCCGAGTTAGCTCAGGCCCGCATCTTCCTGGACGAATTGGAAAGGCATGTAGTCAAACTGACCCGGCGATTGCAGACCGCACCCACCCTCGAAGCCCGGCAGTCGATCAGTGCCGAACTCTCCACGGTGCGCCGGTATGTGGATCGCATTCACCGCAGATTCCCGGGAATTGCCGTCGCGAATCCATTTCGCGGCTCACCACCCGGAGCATCCGCGCTCTAGGCCGGCTACCGGGCCGGATTCGATTGCGGCTCAACCGATAGGCCTCGATTGCGGCTCACCGGGCCAGGTGTGCGCGCCAGCGTTCGGCGGAGCGGACCATATCCAGGCCCACCCGCTCGAGATACTCGCTCATGCCCAGCAGCCGCACCCCGGCGGGCGTGGCCGAGCCCAGTGCGTCGGCGCCGTCGCGCGCCGTGGCGGCCAGCCGCTCATTGGTGCGCGCACCCGCGAGAGTGGCTCGGTACCAGGCGGATTCGTCGATCACATAGCGATCGCGACGACTGCCCGGATCCCGGTCCCGCCGGATCAGCGCCTGCTCCTGCAGGTAGCCCACGGCCGCGGACACCGTCGCGGGACTCACCCGCAGCCGGGCCACCAGCTCGGCGGCGGTGAGGCTGCCCGAGTCCGCGGCGTACAGGCGGGCCAGCACCGCCGACGCCATGCGCGGCATGCCGGACTGCGCGAACAGCGCCGCGAACTGGGCGCTGAAATCGGACAGCAACACCGGGTTGCGGCCGTATTCATCGACGGCAGCGGGCTTTTCGACGGGTCTGGGCCGGGACACGCGCCGGCGTGAGCGCACCACGGTGGCGGCCTGCGCCAGATCGGCGCGATAGCGACCGGGCCCGCCATTGCGGGTCACCTCGCGGCTCACGGTGGACGTCGGCCGTTCGAGGCGGCGGGCGATCTCGGCATAGCCGAGCCCATGGGCCAGCCCCGCGGCGATGAGACGGCGATCCTCCTGGCTGAGTCTTCCTCCGGGCATCGGAAGCGGCTCCTTCGTCAGATGCCGCCGAGGCGGCGCGGCTCACCCTATTGCAACACACCACGTGCAGAATCGGCCTGGGATATGGTCGCGGCGAGACACGAATTCCCTTGTAACACAGTCGTTATCCTGTCCATGACGGCATCTCCGCATTGCCATCGTTGTGAACGCAACGTAGCGTTCGCCCTCATTCGAACGAGCCGCCCCGGGGCGAACGGCGGACGAGGACAGCCGATTCAGAGCCCGGTCAGATCAGCGATCACGCTGAAGTCCATGACATCCGTCCCCGCCAGGTACACCGGCTGGGTCGTGTGCGCCCCGCGCACCCGCACTTCGCCGCGCGGACCCCCGTAACTCACCCGCGCCGCTTCGCGCTCGATGACCCGCACATCCAGGCTGCGCGCCGCTTCCGCCAGCGAGGCGAACAGCAGCAGGCCCTCGTAGCAGGATTCGCCGATATTGTTCAGCGCCGGGGCCAGCTGCCCGAAGCGGGCCGTGTAACGGCCGCCGAACGCCATGCCCTCGCGCGACACCAGACTCTCGAAATAGCCACAGGCCGTGAACAATCCGCGCGCGCTGTCCGGACCGCCCGCGTACAGCACGTCCTCGCCGATCATCATGCTCAGCCGCAGCCGCCCGTCGTCCAGCCCGGCCGCCGCGAACGCCTGATTGAAGGCCGCGCAGTCCGCGCCGACCATGAACACCAGCACCCCCTGCGCGGGCGAGCGCCGGATCAGGTTCAGGGCGGCGGTGAAATCGCGGCCGCCCAGCGGGACGAACACCTCGCCGACCACGTCGATATCGGTGCTGCGCACGAATTCCCAAGTGGCCCTCGATGTTTCACGCGGCCACACGTAGTCGTTGCCGACGACGCACCAGCGCCGCACCCCCAGCTCGGAGCGGAACCAGCGCAGCGCAGGGAACAACTGCTGGTCGGGCGTCTCCCCCACCATGTAGACGCCGTCGGAATCCTCGCCGCCCTCGTAGAAGGTGGTGTAGACGTAGGGCACCCGGCCCGCGGTGTGCGGCGTGATCACCTTGCGGGCATTGGACAGGTGCCAGCCGACCACCCCGTCGATCATGCCCCGGCTCACCATCCGGTCGATCTGCGCGGCCAGCACCGGCAGCGGCGCGCCGGCGTCCACCGGGTGCAGCCGGACCGGCCGGCCCAGAATGCCGCCGACGGCATTGATGTCCTCCACGGCGAGCGTCGCACAGGCCTCACAGGACGGCCCGAAGATGCCCGCGGGACCGCTCAGCGGCACCACCAGCGCGAGGTCCACCGTGGCCCGGCGCGACCGGAAATCCCGTCGCGTCATCGAATATCACCACCGTCATCGCTGCCTGCGTCCGCCCGGTACGGGGCGGTACATGCCGAAGGGGCACGATAGTACCGTTTCGCCGCGAACCGGGAAATCGCTACAGCCCGGCCCCGCCCTATAGTGACCCCGGTGAACAGTCCTGACGCGCGCGAGCTGATCCTGCTCGCCGGTGAGCGCACCATCGCCGAACGCGGACCGGACGCGGCCCTGCGCGATATCGCGGTGGCGGCGGGACAGCGCAACAACTCCGCCGTGCACTACCACTTCGGTTCCCGGGACGGGCTCATCGCGGCCATCATCGAACGGCATCAACCGGCATTGGAATCCCGGCGCACCGAACTGCTGGCCGAGCACGAGGCCGCGGGTGCGCCGGACAGCGTGGCCGCGCTGGTCGCGATTCTGGTGGGGCCCATGTTCGACGTGCCCTACGCCGAGGGGTCGACGCACTACGCGCGATTCCTCGAGCAGGCGCGCGCGCATCCCGCCGTGACCGGACCGAACCTGCACGAGAAGCGCTGGGCCGCAACACGAGTCCTGGTGGCGCGGCTCTACCGCGCCATGCCCGACAGCACCCCGGCGCAGCGCCGGTACCGGCTACAGGCCATGACCACCGTCATGTTCGCCCTGCTCGCCGACTACGAACGCCAGGACCTGCCCACCGCGGCCGAGCGCGCCGACGCCCGGGACAGCATCATCGCCATGATCGTCGGGCTACTGACCGAACCGGTCGGTCAGGACGCCGCGGTCCGGGCATCCGGGTCGAAGCCGCCGGGGATCTCGTAGACCATCCCGCTGAAGGTGATGCCGAACAGTCGCCCGGCCGAGAAGCCCTGGCCGCCACGGCCGTACTGCACCTCACTGGTCAGCTGCGGCCCGGAGCCGAGCACGCAGTACTGCCCCGGGGCGTCGATACGGACCACCTGGCCGGACGAATTGAACGGCAGCACCGGGCGTTCCAGCGAATCCAGCGTCAGCCCGTCTGGCGCGGCGAGCAAGTCACCGCCGGGCAGGTCCAGTAGCGACTGCGGGGCCCACGGGGCATTGGTGGGGATCCGGCTCACGCCCGGGTTCACGAAGGTGCGCGACACGTAGAGGTACGAGTCGTCCTGATCGAGCACCGCGCCGTTGGCACTGGGGAAGCTCGCCCAGTTCGACTGCACCACGCCATTCGGGTACACCCGGCCCACCAGGGAACCGAAATCATTGGTGGCATAGACGGTTCCGTCGTGCGCCACGTCCATGCCGTCGGCCGCCGAGAGGCCCGTCGCGAAGGGAGCCACGGCCCCGGTGTCCGGGTCGACGGTGACGATCCCGGCCTGCCGCAACGCATCACCCACGAACACCCGGGGATCCGCGCCGTAGCCGACCAGCAGCCGGCCGTCCGGCAGCCAGGCCAGCGCGCCCGCGCCGCCACTGGGCACCTTGGCGATCGGCACTGCGGGCGCACCCGGCGCGTCGATGCGGAAGACCTGCCCGCTGACCAGATCGGTGACGAACGCCCGCCCGGCGGGGTCGATGCTCAGCCCCTCGAGCGCGGTGCCCGGCAGCGAGGCCACCACCGCGGTCGGCTGTCCCGCGCCGGGACAGACCGGCGCGGCCGAGGCCGGCGCCGCGGCGAAAGACGACAGCGCCGCGCAGGCGAGCATCGCGCAGGCGAGCGCAGCGGGTTTCCTGATCCCCATGTCGCACCTCGTCCATGTCGGCCGGTAAATCCCTGCATCGTATGACGTATCAGGGGTTCGGAGGGTTCAATTGTGGCCGTGCCCGGGATTTCGATTCGCCCCAGTCGCGATTTCCGCCGCCTCGCCGCCGGTCTCGCGCCGGCAACCTCCTGGACTTTCGTCCATATGTCCGTGATTCACGCGGACGCTGTTGCAGCACAACCACTTCCAGCAACTGTCCCGAGTATTCAGCATTGGGCTTCGACCGGATCGGATAAGCCCGGATTCGTTCTCGGCTCCGAACCCCGAATTATCGCCGACGGCGGCTCCACCGAAATCGCGGAACACCTTGCCGAGGACCTGATCCGGGCCGGAAAGCCGATTTCCCTGGCCACCGGAAGCGACCGGCCGGGCGATATCGTACTGCGCACAGGCGATATCGACGACCCGGCCGCGGAGTCGTATCGCATCGCCGTCAGCGACCGGCTCACCATTACCGCCGACAGCCCGACCGGCATCGTGCACGGCACCCAGACCGCCCTGCAATGGCTGCGGCAGACCAGCACCCTGCCCGGCGGCGTCGCCGAGGACCGGCCGGACTACAGCGAGCGCGGGCTCATGCTCGACACCGGGCGCGAGTTCTTTCCCGTCGACTGGGTGAAGGCCCGCATCCGCGACGCCGCGTACCTCCGGATGAACCTGGTGCAGCTGCACCTGTCGGACTCACAGGGCTTCCGGCTGGCGAGCGTCATGCACCCGGAGATCACCTCGCCCGAGCACTACAGCGCCAACGACATTCGCGAAATCCTCTCCTATGCAAGATCTTTCGGCATCGAGATCGTGCCCGAAATCGACATGCCCAGCCACATGAACGCCATCCTGGCCCAGCATCAGGACCTGGTTCTGCGCCCGGCCCGCACCACACCGCAGGACGCGGTACTGGACAGCGCGATCGGCGGCGGGGCCGGCGGCAAGATCGATCTCACCAATCCCGGTGCTCACCAGTTGATCAGCGACATTCTGCACGAGTTCGTACCTCTGTTCCCCGGGCGCTACTGGCACCTGGGCTGTGACGAGTACATTTCCGACTACACGCGCTATCCCCAGCTGGGTGACTACGCCACACGGACTTTCGGCCCGGGAGCCGCACCCGGCGATATCATCATCGACTTCGCCAACTGGGCAGCGGATCTCGTCGAATCGCTCGGCAAGACGCCGAGGGTCTGGAACGACGGCTTCGACCATCCGGGTGTCCTGGCACCGAAACCCGAACTGGTGGTGCAGTACTGGTCGGCCGGCGCCGGTGGGCTGCCGTGGCTGCCCGGCGGTCGCACACCCGCCGACTTCACCCGGGACGGGCATCCCGTCCTCAATGCGGCCTTCACGCCCACGTACTTCACGACCGGCGGGCCGGCCGCTGCGCTCAATGCTCCACCGGAACTGCTGTGGGCCTGGGACCCGGGGCTTTTCGTGAACGGGCAGCGGCTGCCCGATTCCGATCGCCCGCTGTTGCGTGGCTCCATGCTCTTCCTCTGGTGCGATGATCCTGCCGCCCTGACTCCGGAGCAGATCGCAGCTCCGCTGCGGGCCCGGCTGCCGGTCATGGCCCAGCAGTTGTGGGCGGGCACCGGCGGGATCGGGTATCCGGACTTCCTCGGCCGCGCGTCCGCGGTCGGATGGCCCTGATCAGAAGCGTCTGGCGCCGGCCATCGGCATGGCGGTCAGCGGTGAGACCTTCACGCCGGAACCGTAATCGCTGGCGTGGATGACCTTTCCGTCACCGAGATACAGCGCGGAATGGCCGCCGCCGTAATAGGAGACCAGATCACCCGGTTGCAGATCGTCCACCGACACCGGCGTTCCGGCGGCCAACTGTGAATAACTGGTGCGCGGCACTTCGACTCCGGCCTCACGATACGACCACTGCACCAAACCCGAGCAGTCGAAGGTGTCCGGGCCATCACCGCCCATGCTGTAGGTTGCGCCGAGCTTGGTGCGGGCCGCATCCACGGCGCGTTCGCCGACGGTCTTCTTCGGCATGGCCGCGGGTACCGGCGCACGGGGCGCCGCGGGATCGGTCACGCCGGGTATTCCGACCAGCGGGGGCAGGCTGCTGGGCACCGCGAAGGTGCCGAGACCGGCCACCACCACCGAGCGGGATTCCGGAGCCGGGATCACGGGGTACAGCGGCACGGGCGAAAACGCCTGGACCGGAATCTGATCCGGTACGGGGTCGGCCGGGGCGATAGTGATATGTCCCGGAATCCCGACCATGCGCGAGGCATCCGCCGCGCCGACGGCGGAGGTCTCGCCGACCGCGGGCTGCGGCGCGATATCCACACTCGGCGGCGCGATATCCACATTCGGCAGCGTGATATCCACACTCGGCACGGAAGCGAGGCCGAGCTGGGTCGCGATCTCGGTGGGAATCTCGATCTCCCCGATACCGGGGACCGAGACCGGCGCTGCGTGCGCCTGGCCCGCTGTGAACAGCAGGGCTGCTCCGACGGCTGCCGCGCCGAGGACTCCTGTCGCCAGGGCCCGCAGGCTCAGCCGCGGTAGAACTCGAACCTTCTGTCTATCACCGTTGGTTTCCATGAGCGGTCGTCCTCCGATCAAGCCGTGAAAGCTATTCGGTTTCCGTCCATCACAATCGAACTCTTCGGTACTGCAGCAGATCCGAGAGTGCATATTTCGCCGGAATTGCACAGGGTGCAATGAGTGACATGCGTGTTATCGATAACGAAACAGTAAACATTGACGGCTGTGTCCAATTGGACACAGCCGATTTTCATCGATTTCGACGACATCGCGCGAGCCTTCGCGCGCCTGGACGCGCGCCCGTGTGAGACTGATCGACGGAAAAACAGCCCTCCCCATCATCAGGAGGATGATCGATGACCAAATCCGGTGCGCTACCGAATCTTCCCGAGCCCCTGGTTGTCACACTGGGGAATCTCAAAGGCGGCGTGGGTAAAACGACCTCCGCCTTCTTTCTCGCCTCGTATTTCGCCACCGTGCACGAACTTCGGGTGCTCGTGATCGACGCCGACCCGCTCAGCCAGACCGGTTACTCCTGGTATCGGCGGCTACAGCGGGCCGAGGTCGGCATTCCCTTCGAATTGCTCGCCTTCCCGTCCCGGCACGTGAACGACTGCATCACCGACAATTCCGCGAACTACGACGTGATCATCGTCGACGCCGGCGGTGAATCGGCCGACATCTTCAAGGCCGCCGTCCCGGTGAGCGATGAGCTCGTTCTCGTCACCAGCGTCAGCCCGTCGGAGGTCAAACGCGTGCCCAGTACCTATCGCGCCGCGGAAGAGGCGGCCGCCGAACACGAAAAGGCCATCCGGGTGCGGGTGCTCATGACCAAGGTGCCGGTCACCATGAAGAACGGCGTCAATGTCTCCACCGAATACCGCACGCAGCGCGCCAATCTGGAGGGCGCCGAATACGACGTATTCGAATCCTATGTGAGCGCCTGGAAGTGGTACCGCGAAGCCGCCGACGGTGAAGTCGGCGACGGTGCCGAGAATCCGATCGAGGATCTCGGCGAATACCGCGCCGTCGGTGACGAATTGATACGGCCCTATCTGGAGGCCGCGCAGTCCGCTCGCATGCCGGCGGAGGTGTCGGCCTGATGCCGCCCCAGCGCCGCAAGAGTTCCATCGGCGGGGGCCTGGGCCGCAACCCGCTCTCCGACGAGGCCGAGCACACTCCCCCGGTCTCGCCGCTGCGCGACGCGAAATGGCCGCGGACCCCCAAACTGTCCCAGGCCGCGACCACGGTGCTCATGGCGCCCGCCAAACCCGCACAGCCGGAGGCGGACTCGGCGATATCCGCACCGGAACCAGCGCAGTCGACACCGGCTCCGGAGCGGGCCGCACCCGCACCGGCAAAGCCCGAACCGGTGGCGAGCGCACCCGAACCGGTTGCCGCCCCGGCCGCTTCGGCACCATCCGGCCCCGCGCCGGTCCGGGCGGTCGCCCCGCCGGAGGTCGAGCCCGCGCCGAGCGTGCTCGACCTGCCGCTGCCCAGTGCGGGTGGCGAGGGACCGCTCAGCCGCACCGAATCCGATCAGCTCGAGCTCTGCGAGTCCTCCATCGACGCGCTGCGGGTGGCCTTCTGGACCGCCGGGCGCGCCCTGCAGATCGTGCGCGACGGGCGGCTCTACCGCGCCGATCACGCCACCTTCGACGAGTACGTCGAGAAGCGGTGGGACATGCAGCGGTCCTACGCGCACAAGCTGATCCGGGCCTGGCCGCTGGCCTCCCGCCTGCACCCGCTCGCGCCCGCCATCAACGAGGGACAGATCCGCGAGCTGCTGCCGGTGGCCGCGGCCCACGGCGAGGACGCGGCGGTCACCGTCTACACCACGCTGGCCGCCGACGTGAAGGTCACCGCGGGCAAGCTGCGCGAAGCGGTCGCGGTACTGCCCGACGACTACGACGAGGGCACGGTGGTCCAGCGGCTGCGGGCGTGGCTGCGCGGCGAGCTCATCGAGGAGCAGACGCAGACACCCGATCTGTTCAGCTCGGTGGAGTCGCGCCTCACCGCACTCACCCAGAAGGTGGTCAAGGGCTCCACCGACCACCCGGTCGCGGCCCGCGAATTCGCGGCCAAACTGCGGACACTGGCCGAACTCATCGAGCGCCAGATTCCGCTTGCCGGGCGAATGCCCGACACCGAATAGCGTTACTCCGCATCGTCACAGCGCTGCTCCGCATCGTCGAAAGGGCCCGGCCGAGTGCCGGGCCTTTTCGATGTCCGCGCCCGCCACCGCGAATTCGATAGGAACAGAGTCTTTCTGAAATAGTAAAAACCTATTAACGTGGACTTTGCCCACACAGCAAGACTTGCCCGCATAGCAAAAGGCTCCCCGATCGCTCGGGGAGCCCTGGCACTGTGTCCAGTAGGTCTACTCGCCCACCGCGTGGCGTTCCCGGGCGCCGGCGGCGCGCTGGCGGGTGGCACGGGCGGCCGCGGCGTCGAACAGCTCCAGGTGCTCGAACAGCGGGTCCTCGTCATCGGATTCGACCAGGACCGCCCGGCGCAGCTGGGTACGGGTCTGCTCGCGATCCGGGCGTGGGCGTTCGGCGCGACGCGACTCCTCCTCGTCGTCCTCGGCGCGCTTGCGGGCCAGGCGGGCGGCGCGGCGGCGGCGGATGTCCTCCTCGATGCGGACCTGTCTGCGTAGGTAGCCCAGGTACGCCACCAGAACCGTGCTGGACAGGGCGCACAGCCACCACAGCACCGCCGAGACGGCGACACCGGCGGCGGCCAGGACCAGGGTGGACAGCACCAGGCCCAGCACGGCGCGCTGACGGAAGGTGTAGCGGGCCGCCCGGGCGGCGGCGTCGGCCTCGGGGTCGAAACCGCCGCGGCCACGCCGGGACGGCACGAAATCCGCATCCTCGTCGTCGGATTCGGGCTCCGGTTCCGGTGCCGGATCGGGCTCGCGCAGCGCGGGGGTGCGGGCGCGCTGGGGCGCCTCCTGCCGTTCTTCGCGCTCGGCCTCGCGGTCGGCGTCGTCTGCCACCGCCCCATCGTTCTCGGATTCACCCTCGGCCGTGGCGGTTTCGGGGAGCGTCTCGGACTCGGCCGGCTCGGACTCGGATTCGGCCGCGATATCCGCCGCCTCGACACGGTCGGCCGAATCCCCCTCGGGCCCGGGCACTTCGGCGGTCGGCGTCTGCGCTTCGGCGATGGGCGCAGCCTCGGTGTCGACTTCCTTCTCGTCCGATGCAGCGGCGTCGTCCGATCTGGTCATCCGATCCTCCGGATCCTCGCTCGGGTGCTGAAGCTTTCTGCGAACCGGCACGTAGTCCGGGTCGGTGTCATGTCCGGTCGCCGGACCTTTCCTGGTGCGCTGTGCGGCACCACCGCGATGCAGGATCCGCGTGGAGAGCGCGGCGTCGGTGTGCTGCCGGATACGGGGATGACGGTTGGCCAGCATCGGAAACAGGACGAAGACCCAGAGCACCACCAAACCGATCCACAAGATCGAATTCGGCATTGCCGTCACACCTCCGTCCCGCCCAGCTCATAGTCCCTTCGACGTGCACCGCAGCGCCTACCGGTGGGTGCACAGACGCACCACCGGCGTCCGTAGGTTAATTCCACACCGGGGTAATTCCCCACAGGCGCGCCGACCACACAAGTAACACTAGTAACAGCCGACCCTTCGGTTGTTCTCCGGGTCGGGCCCCGGAAGCCCGATTTCGCGGGGCAATTCCGGTGAGGCGCAGGCAGAGGCGGTAGTCGGGCCGCCGAAATACACAGCGAGTTATCAGGCTCTGGTGGCGCGTCCGGCGCGAATCAGCCTGTCCACCACCGTTCCTGAGACCTCTTCGACCGTCATGCCGACCAGCAGGTGATCGCGCCAGGCCCCGTCGACATCCAGGTAGCGCTCCAGCAGGCCCTCCTCGCGGAAGCCGACATTGCGCAGAACCGCCTGGCTCGCAAGGTTTTCCGGCCGCACCGTGGCCTCCACCCGATGCAGGCCCACCTCACCGAAGCAGTGGTCCAGGCCCAGCGCCAGCGCCGCGGTGGCCACGCCCTGCCCGCTCAGCTCGCTCGACACCCAGTAGCCGATCCACGCCGAACGCAATGCGCCGCGCACGATATTGCCCACCGTGAGCTGCCCGCTGAACACGCCGTCGACCTCGATGACCAACGGGATCATGGCGCCGCGCCGGGCCTCGGCCTTCAGCGCCGACCACAGCGCCGGCCAGTTGCTCGAGTGGTTGCGCGCCTCCCACGGGCCGCGGCCGGTCGGCTCCCACTTCTCCAGATAGTCTCTGTCCCGGATGCGAATCCGGCTCCAGGTGGAGGCATCACGCAAACGGATCGGGCGCAGCGTGACGATGCCCGCGGCGACCCGCACCGGCCCCAGATGCGCCGGCCAGCCCGGATGCTGGGCGGTCCGGAAGACATTCACGCTGTGCCCGTTCGACATGCTCGGAGGCCCTCCATGGTTACGCTCGCTGCCGCCTCCGGGCCCTGACCGATCATGTCGGGCCTCACCCTCGCTGCGCAAGGAACGCGACCTGCACCTCGTCACCGGTGCGCACCTCGGTGACCTCGGGATCGATCACGATGAGGCTGTTGGCCTCCGCCATGGTCGCCAGCAGATGCGAGGACGCGCCGTTCGGGCCGCCCAGCGGCTGCACCAGGTAGTCGCCGGTCTGCTCGTCGCGCATGAGCTGCGCGCGGAGATACCCGCGACGGCCCGGAATCGAGGCGATCGGCAGGATGGTGCGCGCCCGCACCATGCGCCGCATGGGATGGCGGCGGCCCAGCGCGATCCGGATCAACGGACGCACCATGACCTCGAAAACCACCAGCGCGCCAACCGGATTCGACGGCAACAGGAAGGTCGGCACCTCGTCGCGGCCGAGCAGGCCGAAACCCTGCACCGAGCCCGGATGCATGCCCACCCGGGTGATCTCCAGCTCGCCCAGGCCCTCGAGGGCCTCGCGCACCTGCTCCGACGCCCAGCCGCCGACCGCGCCCGCGATCACGACCACCTCGGAGCGAACCAGCTGGCCCTCCACCACATCTCGCAGCCGCTTGGGATCGGAGCTGACGATGCCGACCCGGTTCACGTCCGCGCCCGCGTCGCGCGCGGCGGCGGCCAGCGCGTAGGAGTTCACGTCGTAGACCTGGCCCGGTCCGGGGGTGCGGTCGATGTCGACCAGCTCGCCGCCGACCGACAGCACCGACAGCCGCGGCCGCGGATGCACCAGCACCTTGTCCTTGCCCACCGCGGCCAGCAGACCCACCTGGGCCGGGCCGATGATGGTGCCCGCGCGCACGGCCAGATCGCCGGGCTGCACATCGTCGCCGATGCGGCGCACGTAATCACCGGAGCGCACCGACTCGTAGACCTTCACCCGGGCCCGGCCGCCGTCGGTGTTCTCCAGCGGCAGCACGGCATCGGCGAGGGTGGGCAGCGGCGCGCCGGTGTCCACGCGCACGGTCTGGCGCGGCTGCAGCCGGATCGGCTGCCGCGAGCCCGCGGCCACCTCACCCACCACCGGCAGGCTCAGGTGCACCGAATTACCGTCCTCGTCACGGATATTCGCGCCCGCGCCGGCCACATCCACACTGCGCACGGCGTATCCGTCGATGGCGGCCTGATCGAAGCCCGGCAGTGGACGCTCGGTCACCACGTCCTCGGCACACAGCAGTCCCTGGGCCTCGCTGATCGCGACCCGGACCGGCCGCGGGGCCACGGCCGCAGCGGTCACCTTGATCTGCTGATCCTCAACCGAGCGCATGCCGCCCTTCCGTTGTCTCGCCCGCCGCCGTCGACGTGTCGCCCGCCGGGCCGCCCACGCGACCCCGGCGCCTGTCCTTCACTTCTGCCCGTTGCGGCTATTCGTACGAGGTCAGCTGGGGATTCCAGCCGGACCCGAGCCGCTGCTCGAGCCACTCCCGCAGGGCGGGACCGTATTCCTCGCGTTCCAGAGCGAAATCGACCGCCGCTCGAAGATAACCGCCCGGGTTCCCCAGATCGTGTCGCGACCCACGATGCACCACGACGTGTACGGGGTGGCCCTCGGCGATCAGCAGCGCGATGGCGTCGGTCAGTTGCAGCTCACCGCCCGCGCCGGGGGTGATGCGGCGCAGCGCGTCGAAGATGGCGCGGTCCAACAGGTATCGCCCGGCCGCGGTGAAGGTGGACGGGGCGTCGGCGATGGCGGGCTTCTCCACCATGCCGTTGACCTTGAGCACGTCCTGCGGGCCGCCGGGCAGCTCCTCGACGTCGAAAACGCCGTAGGCACTGACCTCTTCCTTCGGCACGTCGATGGCGCACAGCACCGAGCCGCCGTAGGTGCTGCGCACCTTGGCCATCAGCTCGAGCACGCCGCCGGGCAGCACCAGGTCGTCGGGCAGCAGCACCGCGATGGCGGACTCGTCCGCGTCGAGCACCGATTCCGCCTGTGCCACCGCGTGACCCAGGCCCAGCGGCTCCTCCTGCACCACCGACGTCACGTCCAGCAGCGCGGGCGCCTTGCGCACCTTCTCCAGCAGATGGAACTTGCCGCGCTCGGCCAGGGTGCTCTCCAGCACCAGGTCCTCGACGAAATGTGCGACCACACCGTCTTTTCCGGGCGAGGTCACGATCACCAGCCGATTGGCGCCGGACTCCGCGGCCTCGGCGGCGACCAATTCGATGCCCGGGGTGTCGACCACCGGCAGCAGCTCCTTGGGCACCGTCTTGGTCGCGGGCAGGAACCTCGTGCCGAGCCCCGCCGCGGGAACCACCGCGGTACGGAAGCACGACTCGGCTGCGCCGCCGTTCGACGACTCGGCTCCGCCGCCATTAGCTGTCATGAATTCACCCTATCCATCCGTCACACGCCCGAGACCGGCTCAGGGCCGCCTCGATATCCCCGAGAGCCTAAGGGGCGGGAGCGTCGGGAGCCCACCGAACGCCGGACCGGAGCGGAACTGGCAGACCGACCTGTTCATTTCATTTCAAGTTCGCCGCACTGTGACCTCTGACGTACCCAACGGTTGTTAGCTGACACCTATGACCGATCGTGAGGATTCCCACAGCCCCGATTCCACCTCGGACAACCCGGCCGCATCCGCTGCGAACTCGCCCGACGCCGCGCGCGGGCTGAGCCGCCGCCGGCTCTTCGGCGCGTCCGCGGTGGCCGGTCTGGCCGGGCTCGCGGTCGGCACCGGCGGAACGGTCGCGCTGCGCGGCGGCGCATCGAACGCCGAGGCGTGGCCGCGCTCGGCCGAACTGGTGACCACCCCCGACCGCGCGGCCGCGCCCCGGGTCGCGGGCCTGCACCTGCAATTCGGATCCGACACCACCCGCGAGGTGGTGGTCAGCTGGCACACCACCGGATCGGTCACCAAGCCCACCGTGCGCTACGGCACCGCCGACGCCGGCTTCGGCAAGAGCGTGCAGGCCGAGACCCGGACCTACCGGGATGCCAAGTCCGGCATCGAGATTCAGGCCCACCACGCCCGGATCACCGGCCTGTCCCCCGACACCGACTACGTGTACGCCGCCGGGCACGACGGCGCGCCGCCCGAACTCGGCACCATCCGCACCGCGCCCGCGGGCCGCGCCAAGTTCCGGTTCACCAGCTTCGGCGACCAGGGCACGCCCACCGTCGGCAAGATCGTCGACGGCAAGGCCCTCAACGACAACCTCGGCTCCCAGTACGCCGGCGACGTCACCTCGGCGGTGGAATCGCTGGCCCCGCTGTTCAACCTGGTCAACGGCGACCTCTGCTACGCCAATATCGCCACCGACCGCATCCGCACCTGGAACGACTGGTGGGCCAACAACTCTCGCTCCGCCCGCTACCGGCCCTGGATGCCCGCGCCCGGCAACCACGAGAACGAGCTCGGCAACGGGCCCATCGGATACCAGGCGTTCCAGACCTATTTCACCGTCCCGGACTCCGGTAGCGAGGACCACGCCAAGGGCCTCTGGTACTCGTTCACCGTCGGCGGCGTGCGGGTGATCGCGGTCGCCAATGACGACATCTGCCTGCAGGACGGCGGCAACTCCTACGTCAGGGGCTACTCGGGCGGCGCCCAGAAACGCTGGCTGGAGGGCGAACTGGCCCGGGCGCGGGCCGACCGGGGCATCGACTGGGTGGTGGTGTTCATGCACCAGGTCGCCATCTCCTCGGCCGACAAGTTCAATGGCGCGGACCTGGGCATCCGGCAGGACTGGCTGCCGCTGTTCGACAGATACCAGGTCGATCTGGTGCTGTGCGGGCACGAACACCATTACGAGCGTTCGCATCCGGTGCGCGGGGTGACCGGGTCCGAGACGCTGACCCCCAGGCCCGCCGACACGCGCAAGGACGTCGTCGACACCAGCAAGGGCACCGTGCACCTGGTGATCGGCGGCGGCGGCACCTCCTCGCCGTCGAATCAGCTGTTCTTCCCCGGTGACAAGTGCCGGGTCATCACCGCGGTCGGCGAGGTGGATCCGGCCACCGGCAAGAAGGCGCCGGTGTACGTCCTCGAGGACGCGCCCTGGTCGGCCTTCAAGGACGCCGAACACCCTTACGGTTTCTGCGCTTTCGACGTGGACCCGGGTCAGCCGGGCGGCAACACCACCATCACCGGCACCTACTACGCCCTCACCGGGCCGACCAGCGACCTGAAGGCCATCGACACCTTCACCCTCACCCGGCCGCGCTCGGACCGCTGACCCGCCCGCCCTAGGGTGGAAGCGTGACCGACGAGCGGGACAAGCGCGCCTGGCGCGAGGAGATCCTCGCGCGGCGCAAGGCACTGCCCGCCGCCGACCGGGAGCGCGAGGCGGCGGCACTGGCCGCGGCGGCCGGGGCGCTCGCCGACGCGGAGTGGGTGTGCGCCTATGTGCCCGTCGGCGGTGAGCCCGGCTCGCTCGCCATGCTCGACGCGCTGCGGGCCGCCGGGGCGCGGGTGCTGCTGCCCGTCACCGGCGAACCCGGTCCGCTGGAATGGGCCGAGTACACCGGTCCGGCGGGGCTGCGGCGCGGGCGGTTCGGACTCCGGGAACCGGAAGGCGCGCCGGTCGCGAATGGGATCGCGAAGGCCGCGGCGATTCTGGTTCCGGCATTGGCGGTGGACCGCCGCGGGGTTCGATTGGGGCGCGGGGCCGGTTATTACGATCGAAGTCTGAGCGCCTGCCGCGCCGACGCGCGATTGATCGCGGTGGTGCGCGACGACGAACTGGTGGAGCGTTTGCCGGAAGAGTCGCACGACCACCGAATGGGGTGGGCACTGACCCCGCTCGGGGGCCTGCGACGGCTCGAAGATCGGGTCGGGAATTGACACCCGATTGGCAGCGTTGGCACTGCCAGCTGTAGAGTGCTAATTCGACGAAGAGCGTGGAGGTTTCCCGATGCCTACTTACTCGTATGCATGCACCGAGTGCGACAACAAGTTCGACATCGTGCAGTCCTTCTCCGATGACGCGCTGACCACCTGCGACCAGTGCAACGGCAAGCTCCGCAAGCTGTTCAACTCGGTCGGCATCGTCTTCAAGGGCAGCGGGTTCTACCGCACCGACAGCCGCAACGGGTCGACCTCCTCCGAGCCGGCCAAGTCCTCGTCCACCTCCTCGGAGAGCTCCAGCTCCACGGCCTCGAGCTCCTCGACCTCGGCCGCGTCGACCAGCGGCTCCAGCACCTCCGCCGCCTGATCCGAGTTTCTCCACAGGCTTTTCGTTATCCACAGCCCGGGTTCCGCCCGGGCCTGTCGGTACCGGGGCGACCGTACGCTGCCCCGCATGACGCGACCGTATCGAGCCATCCTGCAGGAGTTCCGTAGCCGCCTGATCTGGGCGGACGCGGTGCTACTGCGGCGGGCCGGGGCGGTCGCGCTGCTCGTTCTGGCGGGGTTTCTGGCCATGCGCGCCGACCCCGCGACAGGACACACCCAGGTCCTGGTCGCCACCCGGGATCTGCCACCCGGACAGGTGCTGGGCGACGGCGATGTGCGGATCGCGGCGCGGGAGACGGCGACCCTGCCCGCCGGCGTCGTGCGGGAGGCCGCACGGCTGCGCGGCGCCACGCTCGCGGGCGCGCTGGCGGCGGGTGAGATCGTCACCGAGGTCCGGGTGGTGGGACCGCGGCTGGCGGCGGTGGCGGCGCAGTCCGCCGATGCGCGCATCGTCCCGATTCGCTTGGCGGACAATGCCGTTGCCGAAATCCTGCGGGCCGGGGACCGGGTGGACGTGGTGGCCGGTGAGGACTCGGGCGGGGGCGGGCGGCCCGCGCGGCTGCTCGCGGCCGACGCGGCCGTGGTGCTGGTGTCGGGGACGGAGAACTCGCGCGGGCGCACCGACCGGATCGTGCTGGTGGCATTGGATTCCCGGCGGGCCGCCGCGGTGGCCGCGGCCTCGCTGCGGACGGCACTCACCGTCGTGTTCCACTGAACCGGCCCGCGGGTGAACTAGCATCCCGTATACCCCCATTACTCTGCGTTCGATCCCTCAGGTAGAGGAGCTTCCGCAATGCTCAAGGGTTTCAAGGATTTCCTGATGCGCGGCAATGTCATCGACCTGGCGGTGGCCGTGGTCATGGGTACCGCCTTCGTCGCCATCGTCACCGCGTTCAGCGACGGCATCATCACCCCGCTGCTCGCCGCATTCGGCGGCACCAGCCAGCTCGGCCTGGGCTTCCAGCTGGTGGCCGACAAACCGGCGACCTATGTGGCCGTCGGCCCGATCATCACCGCGGCCATCAACTTCGTGATCATCGCGGCACTGCTCTACTTCGTCCTGGTGCTGCCGTACAGCAGAGCCAAGAAGCTGTGGGGCACCGCGGAGGACCCGGTCACCGACACCGAACTGCTGACCGAGATTCGGGACCTGCTGGCCACGCGCAGCGCGGGTGGCAAGCACGAGATGTGAACGGGGACATAGCAATATCGGAGCGGGATACAGCGAACGGGCCCGGCGCGAAAAGCGCCGGGCCCGTTGCCATTACCAGCTAGCGGGTTTTACCCCAGGCTGAAGGGCTGGCCCCACAGGGTGACCCAGCTGATGACGTTGTCGGTCTCGACCTCGACGCTCACGAAGGAGCGCGCCTGGGCGTAACCGGCACAGCCGTTCAGGCCGATGGTCTCATCCGACCAGGTCACCGAACCGTCGGTGCCCTTGAAGGCGTTGCGGGTCTTGTGGGCTTCCTTGCCGTAGTCGTCCGGCATTTCCAGGTCGAGGATGTAGAACGACTTGGCCTGGCCCGGACCCAGGGTCAGGTTGGCGCCGGTGTTGGCGCCGGCCTGCGGGGTGACATTGCCGGAGTTGTCCCAGCTGGCACCGCCGGTCGCGCCACCGTTGACGTTGCCGCCATCGATGGTGACCTGGCAGCCCACCACGTAACCCGGGTAGATCTTGCCGCCGGTGGCGGTGGTGTCACCGTCGATGTGGACCTGCGCCGACGCCGAGACCCAGGCATTGCGGTGCACCGGGGTGGCACCCAGCGACGGGCTGATGTTGGCGGACTCGCCGACCAGCTTCACCGTGACAACGGTGCCGTCGGACAGGGTCTGGGTGATTTCGCCGCCCGGCAGCGGCACGAAGGTGTCGGCGTTCGCCGCACCGGTGGAGAGCAGGCCAAGGGCGGCGGTGGCAACGGCACCTACACCGGCCGCCCGCGCCACGGTCTTACGGATACTCATTTCTGTTTGTCCCTCGTGGGTCGAATTCGCTTATGCGAGAAAGGATTTGGCGGGTCGAGACCACGGTCAGCCGATGCTGAACGGCTGTCCGTAGAGCGTGGTCTTCGAGTAGTCGTTGCCGATGATTTCGACAGTGGTGTACGCACGCGCCTGGGCGTACCCCGCGCAACCCTGAATCTGCATCTCCGCATCCCGGTACTCGACCGAGTAGGTGCCGGACTTGGTGATGTCCTTGGAGTCGATCTGAACGAAGGCAACCTGGCCGGGGCCGAGGTTGACGCCGATGGAACCACCGACGCCCGCGCTGTTCAGGCTGACATTGCCGGAGATACCGGCGGAGATGGCGTCCTCACCGATGCTGATCTGGCAGCCGACGATGTAGCCGGTGCTGATGATCGACGAACCGTGGGTGGACGAATTGTTCGAACCCGGGCTGTTGGTCGGGCCGTTCCACGGACCGACGGTGCCATCCGGAGTGTCGACGACGGCGCTCGCGGCGCCGCTGACCCATACGACACGACCCGCGCCATTGGCGGCGAGCGACGGCGACACGATCGCGTGCTCACCGGTGCGGGTGATGGTGACGGTGCCCGCCGGGTTCACCTTCTGGCCGTCCGGCAACGGCACGAAGGTGTCGGCGTTAGCGGCACCAGTGGAAAAAAGGCCGAAGGCCACGGCCGCAGCCGCGCCGATGCCCGCAATGCGGGCAGCGGTACGCGCACCGTGGGTGCGGTTCTCGCTCATACTTCCCCTCATCAGGTTTCAAGCAGTTCAACCTCGACCACCGAGGTTGAAATGGGACCCTTCCGAATCCCCGGTTGAGTTTGTCGCCACATTGTTGCCACCGTGTTACTGGTCACAAATTCTTTTGGCGTAGCGACGGAGGGCACTTTACATCACAGGAGTGGGCTCTGAGACGTGAGCGAACAGAGTTGACCACTGGCCAACACAAACCCGCAGGTATGTCGAGAAAGTCGCGGATAGCAAAAGGAGCCCGGCGCTAATCGCACCGGACCCCTTCGGAATCCGCTGGGCGGAAACTGATCAGCCGAGACTGAAGGGCTGACCCCACAGCGGGTAGGCGGTGATGACGTTGTCGGTCTCGACCTGGACCGCGACGAACGAGCGCGCCTGGGCGTAGCCGCCGCAGCCGCTCAGGTTGATGGTCTCGTCGGACCACGTCACCGAGCCGGAGTTGCCCTGGAACTTGTTGCGCACGTAGTGCGCCTCCTGGCCGTAGTCGTCCGGCGCTTCCTGATCGAGCAGGTAGAACGCCTTCGACTGGCCGGGGCCCAGGGTGAGGTTGCCGCCGACATTGGCGCCGGCGGTCGGGCTGGAACCGTCGTAGTCGGCGCACACGCTGGGGCCGCTGTTGGCGCCGCCACCGGCGATGTCGACCTGGCAGCCGACCACGTAACCGGGCACGATCTTGCCGCCGACACTGCTGTTGGCGCCGGACAGCTGCACCTGCGCGCCACCCGAGACCCAGGCATTGCGGTGCAGCGGGGTGGCGCCCATGGACGGGTTGATGTTGGCGGACTCGCCGGTCATGGTGATGGTCACGACGGCGCCGTCGTCCAGGGTCTCGGTGATGGAGCCGCCGGGCAGCGGCACGAAGGTGTCGGCATTGGCGGCGCCGGTCGACAGCAGGCCGGAAGCCACGGAGGCCGCCGCGGCAACGCCCGCGACACGGGCGGCGCGACGCAAACCGGCGTTCCGGTTCTCGCTCATAGTTCCCTCATCAGTTTGCTTGCGGACAACCCCGACCACTGGGGCTGAAGAGCCTAATACGACACAGGAATCCGATAGAAGCAACGATCGAGCACGCAACTCAAACTCGCTCGAACGCCATCTTTAGTGACCAGCGAGAGGCTTTAGCCATGACAGCTATTATCTGGCAACAATCTTATAACGGACGCATCAAGTCAGATAACAGGGGACGTGGCAATTATCTGGCGAATGGAACCGTCGGACCGTGAACAGGCATGCGGGATCTACGGCGTATAGCCGGATATGAATACGTCGCGAACGCGGCTCGACCGCGATACGGCAGCAGGCTCAGCCGTGATGTGGCGGAACTTGGGAGCGCAGCCAATCATCGGAGGATCGGCCGGATTCGGGCTCGGGAGTGCGCTCGTCCGTGGTCGTGGACGGCAGCTCGTCACCGAAGATGCGCGCCAGCCGGGCGCGCTCGGCGGGTGTCAAACGACGAGACCCCGCCCGGCGCTCGGCCGGACGGGGTGGTTCCGAGGTCTCGGATGACCCTGAGGTCTCGGATGACTCGGAAGGCTGCTCGGCGTCGATCATTCCGACAGACCGGACAGTTCGTCGATGACCCGGCTGGCCAGCGGGCCCAGGGTGGCCATGCCGTCCCGGATCGCGGCGCGCGAACCCGGCAGGTTCACCACCAGCGTGCTGCCGGAGACCCCGGCCAGACCGCGGGACAGCCCCGCGTCCAGCGAACCCGAGGCCAGTCCGGACGAACGCAGCGCCTCGCTGATGCCGGGCAGCACCCGGTCCAGCACCTCCTCGGTGGCCTCCGGGGTCACGTCACGCGGCGACATGCCGGTGCCGCCGACCGAGATGACCAGGTCGACACCACCGATCACCGCGGTATTGAGCGCATTGCGGATCTCCACCTCATCGGCCTGCACCGACACCGAGGCGTCCACCAGGAACCCGGCCTCGGTGAGCAGTTCGGTGACCAGCGGACCCAGCGAGTCCACCCCGCCATGGGCGGTTCGATCGTCGACGACCACGACAAGAGCACGGCCCGCGACAGCGGTATCGATTTCCATGGTGCTCACCGTAGCGCCCTTGTCCGACAACAGCTCCCATCCCCCGTCCCCGGTGACGCGAATCGCCGGGGTCGGTTCTCTACCGCTCTCGTGAATCATCATCGGCCGCCCTCCGCAGCTGCCTCGCCGAGGGTCACCTCGACAGTCTTGGGGTTCTTGCCCTGGTCGTCGGTGTAGGTCACCTTGACCTTGTCGCCGGGCCGGTGCGAGCGCACCCCGGCGATCAGCGAATTACCCGAATCCACAATCTGATCATCGATTTTCGTGATGATCGCGTTCTTCGGAATGCCCGCCTTGGCGGCCGGGCCGTCGGGCGACACGTCCATCACGCGCGCGCCGTTGACTTCGTCCTGCGCCCGCACGGTCACCCCGATCTGGGCGTAGGTGGCCTTGCCGTTCTTGATCAGCTCGTCGGCCACCCGGCGCGCGGTGTCCACCGGAATGGCGAAGCCGAGGCCGATGGAGCCGCTCTGCGCGCCCGCCGACTCGGCGGTGCCCATGGTCGCGATGGCGGTATTGATGCCGATCAGCTTGCCGCTCATATCGACCAGCGCCCCGCCGGAGTTGCCCGGGTTGATGGCCGCGTCGGTCTGGATGGCGTCGATGACGGTGCCCTGCGAGCCCGGCTCACCGCTGGTGGAGACCGGGCGGTTGAGCGAGGACACGATGCCGCTGGTCACGGTGCCCGCCAGGCCCAGCGGCGAACCGATCGCCACCACGCCCTGGCCGACCTGCAGGTTCGCCGACTGGCCCAGATCGATCGGCTGGAGACCGGTCTTGCCGGTGACCCGGATGACCGCGATGTCCGACACCGAATCCGCGCCCACCACGGTGGCCGGGGCGGTCGTGCCGTCACTGAAGGCCACATCCATCTTGGCGTTCTGGCCCGCGCCGCTGACCACGTGGTTGTTGGTGAGGATCAGGCCGTCCGAGGACAGGATCACGCCCGACCCCTCACCCTCGGCCCGCGCGCCGGCGACCCGGATCATGACCACGCTGGGCAGCACCTTCTGCGCCACCGCCTGCACCGAGCCTTCCGGCGCGGGCGCGGTCTTGCCATTGCCGACCGGCTGATCGAGCGCGTTGGTCACCGTGGAGCGGGTGTCGTTGTGGTGGGTGGCCAGCGCGCCGACCGCGCCGCCGATACCGCCGCTGAGCAGCGCCAGCACCACCGCACCCGCGACCAGACCGGTGCGCCCGGACCGCTTGGGCGCGGGCGCGCCCGCGTAGGGCATCCCCGGCGCGCCCGGCATGCCCGGTGCACCCGGAATCACCTGTGTCGGATGTTGTCCGGTGGCGTACCCGGCCCCCGACGCCACGTACGCCTGACCGTAGAGGCCGGCCGGAATCTCCTCGGTCGGATGCTGCCCGGCCCCGTACTGCGCCGAATAGGGCTGTGCCCCACCGAAAGTCGCGCCGTAGGCCGGGGCACCCTGCGGCGCACCGTAACCCGCGCCGGGCAGGATCTGGGTCGCCGGGTCCGCGCCGTAGGCCGGGCCGCCGGCACCCGGATGGCCCGGTGCCGCGGGACCCGGAACCGGTTGTCCAGCAATGCCGGAACCGGGTCCGGCCGGGACTCCGGGGCCCGGCCCCTGAGCGGTGCCGGTGGAAAAGGACTGCGCCGCACCGAATCCGGAGGGAGCCGCGGGTGCGGGGCCGGCCGATCCGGGGGCTGCGGCCGGTCCGGCGGGGGCGGGCTGGCCCGGCTGCGCCGGTGGCGTCATTCCGCCGGGGGCGGGTGCGCCCGGCTGCGGAGCCGCGGAGGCGGCGAAGCCGTCGAAGGGCTGGGATCCGGCCTCGGGGGTGGAGGAGCCTGCGGGGTCGCGCTTGGGCAGGCCGGAGGCGGTGGTATCCGGGGCATCGCCTTCGGGCTCGGGGCCCTGCCCGCTTGAGGGGGATACTGTCGAATCCTCGGTCATTTCTCGTTTTCTCCTCGAGTCTCGTCGCCAAGCCTGGCGGTAACGACTGAGAGTGGACTGAGACCGTGCTTGCTTTTCGCCGAGCTTTCCGGCGCTCAGTCCGGCGCCGAGTCGGGCAGCGGCGGTGCGCCTTCTCCAGGCAGCACGATACGGATCAAAGCGCCGCCGCGGTCGGAAGTATCGATGTTGATGGTGCCACCGTGCTTGGTCACCACCTGCTTGACGATGGCCAGCCCGAGTCCGGAGCCGGGCATGGAGCGCGAGGCGGTGGTCCGGTAGAAGCGTTCGAACACCAGTTCCCGCTCGGCGGGCGGAATGCCGGGCCCGGCGTCGTCGACGGCGAACTCCAGCAGCCCGCGTCCGCTCTCGCGCATGGCGACGAAGACCTTGGCGCCCTCGGGGCTCCATTTGGCCGCATTGTCGAGCACATTGAGCAGTGCGCGTTCCAGTCCCGGTTCGTCGCCGTAGATGAACCAGGGGCGCAGCTGGGCATCGAATTCGATTCCGGTGCGCCGCCGCCGGACTCGTTCCAGCGCCCGCTCGGCCACGTCGCCGAGGTCGATCTGCTCGTAGACGGTCTCGGGCGCGTCCTCGCGGGCCAGGTCGACCAGATCGCCGACCAGCGTGGACAACTCCTCGATCTGGGCCATCACGTCGGAGCGCAGTTCGGCCATGTCCTCGTCCGGGATGCGGGGCGCGCCCGGCCGGGAGGAGGCGATGAGCAGTTCCATATTGGTGCGCAAAGAGGTCAGTGGCGTCTTCAGCTCATGGCCGGCGTCGGCGACCAATCGGCGCTGCCGTTCCCGGGATTCGCCCAGGGCCCGCAGCATGGCGTTGAAACTCTCGGTGAGCCGGGCGAGTTCGTCGTCGCCGGTGACCGGGATGGGGGTCAGGTCGTCGGTGCGGGCGATGCGCTCGGTGGCCGCGGTGAGCCGGGCGATGGGCCGCAAGCCGGTGCGGCCCACGGTGGTTCCGGCCGCCGCGGCCACGATGACCCCGCAGCCGCCGACCACGAACAGCAGCCAGGCCAGCCGGTCCAGCACCTCCTTGGTGGGCTGCAGTCGCTGCGAGACGACCAGGGTGGATCCGGAGTGCGTGCGCCGCGCCAGCACTCGCTGATCCTCGACGGTGCGCAGCGAGAAACTGATCTCGCCGCGGGCCACCGCGCGCTCCTGATTGCCGATCGGCGGAAGCGTGGTCTGCGGGGGCACGTATTGCGACTGATCCGGGAAGACCAGGGCGACGCCGACATCGCTGGAGTACAGCCCGGCGAACACCAGCGACTGGAAGCCGAGGCTGTCGAGGTTGTTGTCGATCATCACCGAAGCCCGCGCCCGCAGTTGCGAATCCACGTCCGCGTACAGCGAGCGCGCCACCATGGCGTAGGCGGCGATGGAGGTGAAGGCGACCGCGACGGCCACCACGGAGGCGGCCAGCAGCGTGACCCGCCAGCGCAGCGAGACCGACCGGGTCAGCGGCATGGGCGGCCGCAGCTCGGCCGACTCCGGACGCGACCCGAGTCCGGCGACCACCGGCCGCCGGGGAACGGTTCTTCCCACGAGCACGGCTCCTACGGCGGGGTCTCGCGCAGCACGTAGCCGACGCCGCGCACGGTATGGATGAGACGCGGTTCACCGTCGGCCTCGGTCTTGCGGCGCAGATAGCCGATGTACACCTCGAGCGCATTGCCGGAGGTGGGGAAGTCGTAGCCCCACACCTCCTCGAGAATGCGGCTGCGGGTGAGCACACGACGGGGGTTGGCCATCAGCATTTCCAGCAGCGAGAACTCGGTGCGGGTCAGGCTGATCTGGCGTTCACCGCGGGTGACCTCGCGGGTGACCGGATCCAGCGACAGGTCGGCGAAGGCCATGGCCTCCGAGAAGGCGTCGGCCGGATCGCCGGCGGTGCGGCGCAGCAGCGCGCGCAGCCGGGCCAGCAGTTCCTCCAGGGCGAAGGGCTTGGGTAGGTAGTCGTCGGCGCCGGCGTCCAGTCCGGCAACGCGTTCGGAGACCGAATCCCGTGCCGTGAGTACCAGAATCGGCAGATCGTCGCCGGTGCTGCGGAGCCGGCGGCACACCTCGAGCCCGTCGAGCCGGGGCATCATGACGTCCAGGACGAGGGCGTCGGGTCGCTGACTGGCGGTCTTCTCCAAGGCGTCCAGACCGTCGACCGCGAGGTCGACGGTGTACCCGTTGAAGGTCAGCGAGCGACGCAGCGATTCCCGGACCGCGCGATCGTCGTCGACTACCAGAATGCGCATGGCAACCAGTCTGCCCACAGCGACTGAGAGGTGACTGAGAAGGTCCCCTTCGACACGCCGGACGAGCGAGGCAGATGACCTGCGTGTTTCACGGAGGGCCGACGCCAAGTGGTTGCGGTGTCACCCAAATTCGCGCGAAACCCGTTGCGGGAAGGCCGCATTCGGAAACTAAACCTCAAAGTCCTACGAATTGCCGTTGGACAGCTCACGCGGTATGTTGCAGGCCGTAAAAGAAGACCCTTAGTTGGTTCCGCGCGGGTTCGACCCCAAAGCCGCACAACCGCATACGTACCCGAGGGTCAATCGTGAAGCGGAGGCGACGGAAGCGGGATGGAAGCAGCACCCCGGTCCTGGCAATTCAGCCTGTCCAACTGGCCCGTTACCCGCAAGGTCGGGATCGTGCTGGTGCTCCCGGTGCTCCTCGCCGCGACGTTCGCGGTACTGCGCATCAACAGCGAATTGCAGACCATTTCGAAACTGAGCGCGGCGAGCGAGCAGATGGACGTGCTCCGCCCCACCATCAAATTCCTCGTCAGCAGCAACGAACTCGCGGTCGCCGCGATCACCGGCGGCAATCAGGACGTCGACCCCGACCTCGACACCGCCACGGCCAAGTTCGATCAGGCCGAGGCCGAACTCGAAACAGTCCTCAAGTCCTCCAACGCCGATCCGGGTGTCACCAAGGAACTCGGCGCCTCCATCGCCGTCGCCAAGACCATGCGCAACAGCCTGCGCACCAGCTCCCCCCAGACCATCGGCGATCAGGTCGACGAGGTGCAGACCCGGGCGCAGAACGCGCTCGCGGGCGCGCCCACCGTCGGCGACCTCCGGGTGCAGCAGTCCTTCCTGCAGTTCGGTGCCGCCGAGACCGCCTCCCGCCTGCTCACCCAGGAGCGGATCATGCTCGCCGCGCCCGGGGCGGGTTCCAATCCGGCGCTGCGGACCAAGCTGCTCACCGCCATCGGCGCCGAGATCACCATGATCGAGGTGTATCGCGGCATGGCGCCGGACGCGGCGCAGAACGCGAACACGCTGAAGGACAATGCCGGCGCGCGTGTCGGCATCCTGATGCAGAACGTGCCCGATCCGGGCAGCCTGCCGGCCATGCAGGACTCGTTGCGCGGCAGTGCCGACGCCTACGAGAAGGAAGTGTCCACGGTCGCGAACTCGATGGACTCCAAGCTGGCCGCGCTCACCACCGAGGCGCGCAACAACGTGCTGCGCGACACCTCCATCGTGATCGGCATGCTGCTGGCCGGTCTCGCGCTGGCGCTGGTGGTGGCCCGCTCGCTGGTCGTCCCGGTCCGCCGCCTGCGGCGAGACGCCTTGCAGGTGGCCCACATCGACCTGCCGCAGGAACTCGAGGTGGTGCGCGCCGGCGGCGCGACCCCGGAGATCTCACCGGTCGACGTGCACACCACCGAGGAGATCGGGCAGCTGGCCCGAGCCGTCGACGACATCCACTCCCAGGCCCTCCACCTGGCCGCCGAACAGGCGCGACTGCGCCTGCAGATCGGCAACATGTTCGAAACCCTCTCGCGCCGCAGCCAATCCCTCGTGGAGCAGCAGCTGTCGTTGATCGAAGAGCTCGAGCGCGACGAGGACGACTCCGAGCGCCTGCAGTCGCTGTTCCGCCTCGACCACCTCGCCACCCGCATGCGCCGCAACGGCGACAACCTGCTGGTGCTGGCCGGAACCGCGCTGCGCCGTGGCCATCTCGCGCCGGTGCCGCTGTCGGACATGCTGTGGTCCTCGGTCTCCCAGGTGGAGGACTACCAGCGTGTGGAGATCGGCACCGTGCCCGACGGCATCGTCGCCGGTGAGCCCGCCGTCGACATCGAGCACCTGCTGGCCGAGCTGATCGACAACGCGCTGCGCTACTCCCCGCCCACCACCCCGGTGGCGGTGTCGGTGGCGCGCGCCGTGGACGGCGGCTACCTGATCGAGATCACCGACCGCGGCCTCGGCATGAACGCCGAGGACCTGCAGGGCATCAACGACCGCCTGGCCTCCGGTGGCGAGGTCAATGTCGAGACCGCCCGCCGCATGGGTCTTTTCGTCGTCGGCCGCCTGGCCAAGCGGCACAACATCACCGTCAGCCTGCGCCGCACCTCCGCCATGGTGCAGCAGCCGGGCATCACCGGCAGCGTGCACCTGCCGGGCAGCCTCGTCTCGCCCGCGCCGGAGCGCGTCGGCGACCCCACCGGTCAGTACCCCGTCGCCTCCCCGCTGCCGGTGCCCCCGGCGGCCCTGGCCTCCGGCCCGATCGCAATGCCGTCCGGGCCGATTCCGGTACCGTCCGGCCCGATTCCGGTGCCCTCGGGCCCGATCACGGGCCCGCAGCCCGTGCTCGCCCCGCCGCGGCTGACCCCGGTGCCGAACCTGCCCGAGCCCGCCGCGGCCACTACCACCGCGCGTTTCACCAGTTCCGGCCTGCCGCAGCGCAAGCCGGGCCCCGACACCGGTGAGCAGCCGATCGTTCCCACGTTCACCGAGCCGCCGCCGGTGGCGCAGGTGCAGGACCGGTTCTCGGACGGCTTCACCGACGCCTTCAGCGAACCCGAGGACGCGCGTGCCTACAGCGTGTCCGCGCTGCGGCCGGAACCGGCTGCGCCGCAGCAGAGTCCCGCGCCGATGCACTACTGGGGCGAGGCGCGCACGCCCGAGCCGGAGCCGGCTCCCGAGTCCGTCTGGATGCCCGAGACCGTCGCGCCCGCCCCCGAGCCGCAGATCGCGGAGCCGGCGCGGGGCTGGAATCCGAACGGGCCCGACACCGGCAGCTACTTCGGCAACGGGTACAGCGCCTTCGGCGACAACGATCGGCCCACGATCCCGGCCGCCGACACCAACGGCAGCACGAACGGCAACGGCAGCGCGAACGGCAACGCCGACACCATTGTTCGCGGCGACGAGGCCGCACCCGCCGCCGCGCGCCCGGTCGCTCCCCCGCCCGGCCTGCGTCCGGTCGGCGCGGCCCCGACCCCGATCTATCAGCGCATGGTCTCCGAGTGGCTGGTGGAACCGGCCGACGGGAACGAGGACGGCGCTGCCTGGTCGTCGAGTTCGGACAGCGGCTGGGCCGCGGCCGAAGAGGCGGCCAATCCGACCACAACCAGTCGCACCGAGGGCGGCCTGCCGATTCGGCGACCCGGCGCCCAGCTGGTGCCCGGTGCCGTCGCCCAGGAGGACGACGGCAGCGGCCGCAATCCGGACGAGATCCGCGACAGCCTCTCCAGGCATCTCAGCGGTGTCCGCTCCGGGCGGGCCGACTCCCAGTACAACGACGGAGGGCATGCATGACCGACACCCAGCGCACCACTACCGATGAGAATCTGAACTGGCTGGTCACCCGCTTCACCCGGGAGGTACCGGGCGTCTCGCACGCCGTCCTGGTCTCCGCGGACGGTCTGCTGCAGGCCACCAGCCCGCACCTGCCGGCCGACCGCGGTGAGCAGCTGGCCGCGGTGACCGCCGGTCTGGCCAGCCTGTCCGCCGGGGCCGCACAGCTTTTCGAGGGCGGCAAGGTGATGCAGTCCATCGTCGAGATGCAGCGCGGCTACCTGCTGGTCATGAGTGTCGGCAATGGCTCGCACCTGGCGGTGCTGGCCAACAAGCAGCACGACATCGGCCGCATCGGCTACGAAATGGCCCTACTGGTCGACCGGGTCGGGTCCGTGGTCTCGGCCACCGCCCGCACTGCCTAGATGAGCTGCGCATGACCAATCCCCTTGGCGGCGGCGGTAACCGGCCACCGACCACACGTGTTCGTCCCTACGCACTGACCTCCGGCCGCACCGAGCCGGCGGTGGAGCTACCGCTCGAGGCGGTCGTCGAAACCCTGTCCTATACCGCCCATTTCGACTGGCCGGCCGGTGACGTGCGCACCGAGATCCTGCGGCTCGGTACGGCGCGGCTCTCGGTCGCCGAGATCGCGGCCCATCTGGGCCGGCCACTGGGTATGGTGCGGGTCGTGATCGGCGATCTCGTCGTCGCCGGAACCCTGCGTGTGCATTCGACTTTGAGCGATCAGGCGACCTTCGACGAGCGCCGGTCACTAATGGAGAGGACACTGCATGGACTCCGCGCCCTATGACGGCGGAGGCTACCCCGGTGGCCCGCACGGGGGCCCCGGGTACACAACCGGGCAGTTCCCGAACCTGGCGCTGCAGTACCCACCGCGACCGGGTGAGGAATCGCGCACGGCGTCGACCAAGATCGTCGTAGCCGGCGGTTTCGGCGCCGGCAAGACGACCTTCGTGGGCGCGGTCTCGGAGATCGTGCCGCTGCGCACCGAGGCCATGGTGACCGGCTACTCCGACGGGGTCGACGACCTCGCCGCCACGCCGGGCAAGGAAACCACCACGGTGGCCATGGATTTCGGCCGCATCATCCTGCCCGGCAACCTGGTGCTGTACCTGTTCGGCACGCCCGGGCAGCGGCGGTTCTGGTTCATGTGGGACGACCTGATCCGCGGCGCCATCGGCGCGGTGGTGCTGGTCGACACCCGCCGCATCGAGGACAGCTTCGCGGCCGTGGACTTCTTCGAGGCCAAGTCGCTGCCGTTCCTGATCGCGGTCAACCGCTTCCCGGACGCGCCGCGTTTCCCGGTCACCGAGCTTCGTGAGGCGCTCAGCGTGCGCGAGGGCGTGCCGATCGTGGACATCGACGCGCGCGACCCGGCCGAGGTGCGCCGGGCACTGGCCGCCGTCACCGAGTACGCGATCGAACGGCTGACGACCGCACAGCGCGAAACCGCGCAGCACGGTTAGCGGTTCGCGCGTCCAGGGTCGCAGCAGACGAAGACAGAGGTGTCGGGATGATCTACTTCTCCATGGGCTACTGGGTGCTGGCGCTGGCCTTGATCGTGTCGTTCGCGGGCGCGGCGTGCGGTCTGGCCTGCATTCGCCAGTCCACCAAGTCGGTGACCCAGCGGTTCCGGATCGTGTGGCTGTTCGTGGCGGCGGTGTCCATCGGCGGCGTCGGCGTCGCCATGCCGGTCTTCGTGTCGATGCTCGGCTTCGACGTGCGGGGCAGCCAGCTGCGCTACGACAACGTGTCCATCACCCTGTTCTCGGTACTGTCGGCGGCCACCGTGTTCGCGGCGCTGCTCATCAACGGCCGACGGCTGGTCTGGTGGCGGCTGCTGGTGGCGGCGGCCGTGATGGCCTTCGGTTTCGGTGACGTCCACCAGTTGCTGCTGGGCGCCATCCGGATTCAGGGCAGTGTCGATCGCAGCCTGGTGTCCTCGGTGGCGGTATACGTGATCGCCTTCGTGCTCTCGGCGCTGATGCTGTGGTTCAGCCTGTGGGTCGGCTCGGTGCCGATGGTGCTGGCCGGCGCGGTGCTGTACGCGATCCTGGTGATCGGCATGCACTACGCCGGGCTGACCGGGCTCGAGGTGCACCTGGACCCGGCCGCGGCCACTCCGCACGGCAATGTGCTGTTCAACTTCTTCGTGCCGACCTTCATCATCGGCACGCTGTCGCTGGCGATTCCGATCACGGCCATTCTGGTCGCGCCGGACCGGCGCGCGGCGCGTACCCCGATGAGGACAGCGGATCCGCAGGCGACGCACGGCACTTCGCTGCAGGCGGCCTCGCAGCAGGCCGCGGCGCAGCAGGGTCAGCGGCGGCCGGAATCGGTGCGCTGAACGTTCTTGTCGCGGCGCGACCGTTCCTTCTCGGAGCGCGTGACGCGTGAGTGGGTCCCGGGCCGGGTCGATGCCGATCGACCCGGCTCGACTCGTCTCCGGATCAGCCTGCGGCCGCGGGCGTCCCGGCGGTGGTGGGATCGAGCAGGCCGAACAGTTCACCCTGCGGCGCGGCCATGATGGCCATCCGGCCGAAGGGTCCGTCGGTGGCGGACATGAGCACGGTCGCGCCCAGCTCCACGGCCCGGGTGAGACCGGAGTCGATGCCCTCGAACTGGAACCAGGTCAGCCAGTAGGGCTGGGCGGCGGCCACGCCGTTGACGCTGTCGTCGTTGATGCCGCCGACCGACTCGGTCCCGCCGGGCGGGGTGAAGGTGGCGTAGCGCATGGCCTCGTCGTCGAATTCGGTGAAGGTGAAGCCGAAGACCTCGCCGTAGAAGGCCTTGGCGGCCGCGAAATCGCCGGTGTGCAGGTCGTTCCAGACGTAGGCGCCGTGTTCGTTGTACACCGCCGCGCCGTCGTGCGCGCGGGCCTCCCAGACCGCGAAGGGCGCGCCGGAGGCGTCGGCGGCCACGAACATGCGGCCGGACTCCATCACGTCGAAGGCCGGCACCAGCAGGCTGCCGCCCGCCGCGGTCACCTGCTCGGCGGCCTTGTCGGCGTCGGCGACCGCGAGGTACGTGGTCCACACCGACGGCACCCCGGCCTCCGGCTTGGGCCCGATGCCCGCCACCGCCTGTCCGTTGCGCAGGGCCATGAGGTATCCCCCGGCGTCCTCGCCGCCGCCTTGCATGTCCCAGCCGAAGAGCGCGGCGTAGAACTCACCGGCCTTCGCCGGATCGTCGACCTGGCAATCGACCCAGCACGGTGTACCCGGGGGCCAGGCCTCATTGCGTATCGGCATCGGTCATCACCTTTCCGCCTCTCCGCGACTTCAGCGCCCGGCTGAGAGCCGTTGACAGGCATGCATGCGGAGTGAAGTTGAGAGCCAACCCGACTCTGGACGTCCCCGGCGAGTTACCCCGATCGTACGAAATCAGTTGTCGCGTTCGCTCATAGCCGACCAGTCAACCACCGCAATCCGGCACAGTCGGCGTGTCCGCCGAATTACAGTGGGAACCATGCGTTTCGGGCTGGACTACGCCGCAGGTCGTCCCGCGCCGAGTGCCATCAGGGCGGCCGGATACGACTTCGTCATCCGCTACCTGTCCGACGGCGGGCCCACCCTGCCGGGCAAGCTCCTCACTCCCGCCGAGGCGGACGGACTGCGCGCACAGGGCATTTCCATCGTCTCCAACTGGGAGACCACCGCCGCCCGCATGCTCGACGGCTACGGCGCGGGCGTCACCGATGCGCGCGCCGCGCTGGCCCAGGTGCTGCGCTGCGGGGGCCGGGCCGACCGGCCCATCTACTTCTCCGCCGATTTCGACGCCACCCCGCAGCAGCAGGTGCCCATCGACGCCTACCTGGACGGCGCGGCGAGCGTCATCGGACGCGCGAATGTCGGGATCTACGGCGGATATTGGCCGGTGAGCCGGGCGCTGGACAGCGGGACCGCGACCTGGGCGTGGCAGACGGTGGCCTGGTCCGGCGGGAATATCGATCCGCGTATCGCCCTCTATCAGACCGGCGAGCAGGTCACGGTCGACGGCGTGCAATGCGATGTGAACCAAACCGACCGAGCCGACTTCGGCCAGTGGGATGTGGAAACGGAGGAACCCGACTTGACTCCCGAACAGGACGAGGTGTTGCGCGACATCCAGACTCAGCTGCGCGGTCCCGGTCTGCAGGGCTGGCCGCAGCTGGGCACCGATGCTCAGGGCCGCGACCGGACGGTGGTGGACGGGCTGGCGGCGGCACTCGCCCAGATCGACGAACTGCGTACCGAGATCAGCGATCTGGAGACCACGACGGCCGAGCTCAAGGACGAGGTGGCGCGGCTGTCGGGTCAGCATCGCTGGCCGTTTCCCTTCTCGCTGGTGGAGGGTCCGGCCACGGCGATCGCCGATCAGCTGGCAAAGCTCGAGCAGTTGCTGCCCGGAGTGCCGCTGCCCGGCTGGGGCACCGGCCCGAACGGCCATCCGGCCGCCGCGGGACAAGCTCCGGCGGAGCAGCAGCCGAAAGTGGTATCCGACAGTTGATTTGGCCGATTTGTCGGATTTGTTCCAGCACACGGCCGGCGACCGACCGGACCGCATGTTATTGCGGAACAGTGCGTGAACTGGCGTGAAAGCGAGCCTGAACCGGCCCTGAAGTGGCGATGAGCGGGTTCTTCTGTGATCAGAAGAACCCGCCCTCAAGGCACGAGAATACCGTCGCCAGGCCACGAGTTCACAACTTCGGGGAAACTTTTTAGCACCCACGCCACATTCGGACGACCGAGTCCGGTACGGGCAACACTCGAGCAGATGCCTGGCGGGACAGCAACTTCGGGGCTATTGTCTGGATCGTCCGATCTTCTGATCGATCAGAGCTTCGCCGGATCGATCAGGCCGCGCTCCACCGCCCGCGCGAGTCGGCGCGGCACCTGGTACACCGCTCCCCCGACCTTGACCGGAATCAGATCCGGCGGGGTCGCCTTCCACTGCGAGCGCCGGCTGTGGGTATTGGCCCGCGACATTCTGCGCTTCGGAACGGCCATGGTCAGTTCTCCTCATCCGTGATCGAATTGCGATTGCCGCGAACGCGTTTGCCGTAGCGGCGCTCGAACTTCTCCACGCGGCCCGCGGTGTCGAGCACACGCTGATTCCCGGTCCAGAACGGATGCGAATCCGAGGTCACATCGACCACCAGCAGCGGGTAGGTATTGCCGTCCTCCCACTCGATGATGCGAGTGGACACCGCGGTGGAACGGGTCAGGAAGCACTTTCCGGTGCTCACGTCCTGGAAGACCACCGGATGGTAGTCGGGGTGAATTCCCTGTTTCATCACTTCACCTTTCGTTGTTGCGAGTGGCGCCGTCCCCGGTGACGGGCGCGGATCGGGTTGTGTCACACGGCTCTTCGTGCTGATCGCCGAACGGGTCCGGCCACAGCGCGACCCGTTCGGGCGCGAAGCGCACCTGCCGCAGTTCGTCCTCGTCCACCAGCGCCCAGTGCAGCGCGTGGCGGACCTCCTCGGGATCGGCGTCGGCGACCAGGATCACCAGCGAGGTGTGGCGGTCGCCGAAGTGCTCGTGCCAGCGCAGCGAGGCCAGCGCGCGCCGCTCCGGATCCACCTCGTCCAGTTCCCCGGATGCCATGGCCGCCAGCCACTTTCCCGCGCCGCCGACCCGCAGCCCGCCGCCCGCCGACTCCAGCCACACCACCTCGTCCGGCTGGGTGGCCAGCCACACCCGGCCCCGGGCGCTCACCACGCCGTCCAGCAGCACGTCGATGGCCGAGTGCAGCCGATCGGGGTGAAAGGGGCGGTCGGTGGCGAATTCCACCAGTGCCACACCGCAATCCGGCTCCAGCGGCGGACCGCCGGCCAGCAGCGGGGCGTGCGGATCGAACGGTACGCCGCGGCGCGCGTCCGTGGGTACCCGGCGCAGCAGCCAGGTCAGGTCATCCACGCCGAGCCCGGGCGGCCCGGCCACCCAGGCGACGGGGGCGCGCGGGGCCAGCCGGGCCAGCACGACGGCGGTGCGCTCGCGGTCCAGCGGATCGGCGTCGCCGTCGAAAACCACCAGGGCATCGGCGAATTCGACCTGGCCGACGGCCAGCTGCGCCACCGTGCGCTCGTCCTCCGCGGTGGCGTGGCCGCGTTCGGACAGCGTCTCGTCGCCGGTGGCGTCGGCCAGCCAGTCGCGGGCGTCGACACAGGTGAGGACGGTGTCGATGCGCACGCTGCGCCCGGCCGGGCCGTCGACCCGGCCGACCACGCCGGTCACCGTCACGTCGGCGATGGCCTGGCACACCGCCTCCGCCTCGAAGGCCGGGTCCAGCGCGAGCACGATGCGCCGCACCGAATCCCGCTCGGCCAGCAGGCACAGGTAGGGCAGCAGGTCGGCGCGCAGGGTGCAGGAGACGCAGCCGTGCGCGAGTTCCAACACGGTCGTGGTCTCCCGGCCGTCGATGCGGACGATGCGCCGCACCACGCCCTGGCGTAGCTCGCTCAGGTCGTGCCGGACCACGACCGTTCCGGGCTTCCCGCCCAGCAGGCGGGCGGCCTGCTCGACACCCTCGGCGGCGCGTCCGGGGAGTCCCGCGAGGACGAGCACTGGCTTGCGTTGGGACGGCACCGGTCCCCCTTTCGACAATGATTTTCAATTACCGAGGACCGAGGGTACCGTGGAATAGATTCTTTGTCGAAAACGATTGTCATGTACATCTACCACCGGAAGGGAGTGCCCATGTCGGCCATCTGCCAGGTCACCGGCCGCAAGCCGGGCTTCGGCAAGTCCGTTTCGCACTCGCACAAGCGGACCAACCGGCGCTGGGACCCCAATATCCAGCGCAAGACCTACTACCTGCCCAGCGAGGACCGGCGCATCACGCTGACCGTCTCCACCAAGGGCATCAAGACCATCGACCGCGACGGCATCGAGGCAGTGGTAGCCCGGCTGCGCGCCCGCGGCGAGAAGATCTGAAAGGGAGAACAATGGCATCGAAATCGACCGACATCCGGCCCGTCGTCAAGCTGAAGTCCACGGCCGGGACCGGCTACACCTACGTCACCCGCAAGAACCGGCGCAACGATCCCGACCGGATGATCCTGAAGAAGTACGACCCGGTCGCCCGCAGGCACGTCGACTTCCGCGAGGACCGGTGACGTGGCCAAGAAATCGAAGATCGCCAAGAACGAAGCACGCAAACTCGTCGTGGCACGGTGGGCGCAGCGGCGCGCGGAATTGAAGGAGATCATCCGCAAACCGGCGAGCAGCGACAGCGAACGGGCGGCCGCGCAGGCCGCCCTGCAGCAGCTGCCGCGGGATGCCAGTCCGGTACGATTGCGCAATCGGGACGCCGCGGACGGACGCCCGCGTGGTCATCTCCGCAAGTTCGGTCTCTCGCGCGTGCGCGTTCGCGCGATGGCCCATCGAGGAGAGCTGCCCGGTGTGCACAAATCGAGCTGGTAAGCATCCACGATTCGTGAGTGAGGAACCGCTGACATGGCAGTGAAGCGAGCACCGTCGAAGAAGGTCCGTGCCGAGCAGGCCCGTCGCCCGAAGAAGAATCCCCTGATCGCCGCCGGCATCGAGACCGTCGACTACAAGGATGTGAACCTGCTCCGCACGTTCATTTCCGACCGCGGCAAGATCCGCAGCCGCCGCGTGACGGGGCTGACCCCGCAGCAGCAGCGCCAGGTCGCCGTGGCCGTCAAGAACGCCCGCGAGATGGCTCTGCTGCCCTTCACGAGCCGATAGCTCGCCACATCCCCGGACGAAAACCCAAGAGTTGAAACAACTCTCGGACTCCCAGGGGCTTCGCCCCTGAAACCCCAACTACAACAGGAAAGCCCCGCGCCGCCTCGGTCGGGGCTTTCCTGTTTGTCAGCGCGGGATCCCCACCCACCCAAATACGATGCCCCCGAGTGCATTAGCACTCGGGGGCATCATTTCTCGTAAACGTCGGCAGGGCCGCGCCTTACGGGATGGTCAGCACCTGGCCGGGCTGGATGAGGTCGGGGTTGTCGATGCCGCTGGCGTTGGCGATCTCCTGGTAGCGGTTGCCGTCGCCGTAGAAGCGCTCGGCGATGGCCCACAGGGTGTCACCCGGCTCGACGGTGTAGGTCTGGGCGGCGGGCGGCGGCGGGGGCACGTCCTCGACGACCGCGGCGGCCTGGGCCTGGACCGGCTCCGGTGCGGGGAGCGGGTTGTCGGTGTTGGTGCCCGACGACCAGACGGCGCCTTCGGAGCCGTACAGCACCACATTGCGGTCGGGCTGGACGACCAGACGGTCCACGTTCTTGCCATTGGTCTCGGTGGACCAGGCGGCGCCGTCCTCCTTGTAGAGAACGAAGTTGCCATCGTCTTGCAGGGTGGCCCGGACGACGCCCTGGCCGTTGGTGCCGGTGGCCCACACGACATTGCCGCTCGGTTCGGACAGCACCAGGTTGCCATCATCTTGCAGAGTCAGGGTGTAGGCACCGCTTTGCAGCGCCTCTCCACGACCGAGTTCTTCGCCGACCTTCAACGAGTCGCCCACGGTGCGTCCTTTCGGGAGGGGGTGATCATGAGATAAGCCGATGGCGCGGAACTGCATTCGCACATCTGTCACGACACTACCGATCCCGCGCCGGTCACCGCACGGTTACGCGCCGGTTCTGCGAAGATTTCGGCGTGTCTTCGCCAGAAATTCGCCAGGGGGCCGAATCCGGCGCGTGCGCCTGCCGTGCGGTCGCGGACACTAGGGTGTCAGCCATGTACGGGACACGGGGACGCCGCCTGATCGCTGCCGCCGCAGCCACGCTGATCGGGCTCACCATTACTGCGTGCGGAAGCACGGAAAGCACTGGCGACCAATCGAAGACCAATGCCGCCGCGACCAGCACCAAGACCACGCCGACCGAGGCGCCCAGCGGGCAGATCGGACGGGCTTTCACGGCGGATCCGAGTATCGTGAGCCCACACGGCATTTCGTTCGACAGCTGGACCCGGGTCGCACCCGACCGGATCGCGGTCAACTTCCAGATCGGCTCCCCCGAGTGCTACGGCGTGAACGCCACCGTCACCGAAACCTCCTCGACCGTCACCGTCGACCTGAAGTCCGGCACCCTGCCCGACGCGGTCGGCAAGATGTGCACCATGATCGCCGTCTTCGGCACCCTCGAAATCCAGCTGAAGTCCCCGCTGGGTGATCGAAAAGTCCTCAGCGCCAACTAGTTCCCGGCACCGCGGCGGAGGCGGTCCGCGCACGCGACAGGGGCCCGGATCGATGGACGATCCGGGCCCCTGCCCCGATGTTGTTGTCCCGCTGCACGACTCGCGTCAGCGGGGGCTCACGCTCAGTGCGCGAAGTGCCGGGAACCGGTCAGGTACAAGGTCACTCCGGCCTCACGGCACAGCTCGATGGTGTCCTTGTCACGGATCGAACCGCCCGGGTGCACGATGGCGCGCACGCCGGCGGCCACCAGGATCTGCGGGCCGTCCGAGAACGGGAAGAACGCGTCCGAGGCCGCCACCGAACCCTTGGCGCGGTCACCGGCCCGCTCCACCGCCAGCTTGCAGGAATCGACCCGGTTGACCTGACCCATGCCGACACCGACGGCCGCGCCGTCATCGGCCAGCAGGATGGCGTTGGACTTCACGGCACGGCACGCGCGCCAGGCGAATTCGAGATCGCGCAGGGTGGACTCGTCGGCAGCCTCACCCGCGGCCAGCGTCCAGTTGGCGGCACTGTCGCCCGCGGCGTCGAGGATGTCGCGCTCCTGCAGCAGCACACCGCCACTGACGGGACGCAGCTCCGCACCCTTGCGGCGGGCCGGCTCGGCCACCAGCACGCGCACGTTCTTCTTGCGCTGCAACACCTCGACCGCACCATTGGCGTAGGACGGGGCCACGATGACCTCGGTGAAGATGTCGGCGACCTGCTCGGCCATCTCCACGGAGACCTCGCGGTTGGCCGCGATCACGCCGCCGTACGCGGAGACCGGGTCGGTGGCGTGCGCCTTGCGGTGCGCCTCGGCGATGTCCGCGCCGACCGCGATACCGCACGGGTTCGCGTGCTTGATGACCGCCACGGCCGGCTCGTCGAAGTCGTAGGCGGCGCGCCAGGCGGCGTCCGCGTCGGTGTAGTTGTTGTACGACATCTCCTTGCCGTGCAACTGCTGCGCCTGCGCCAGCCCGACCGGGCCACCCTGGTTGGTGTACAGCGCGGCCGCCTGATGCGGGTTCTCGCCGTAGCGCAGCACGTCCGCGCGCTGCCAGGTGCCGCCGATCCACTCCGGGAACTGCTGCGCGTCTTCGGGTTCCGGAGCGACGGCCGGGACCGCCACACTGGTCATCCAGCTGGCGACGGCCACATCGTAGGTGGCGGTGTGCTGGAAAGCCTTGGCCGCCAACGCGGTCCGCTCGGCCAGGGTGAAACCGCCCTGCTGCACGGCGGCGATCACATCGGCGTAGTCACCGGTGTTCACCACGACCGCGACCGACGGGTGGTTCTTGGCGGCGGCGCGCACCATGGACGGCCCGCCGATGTCGATCTGCTCGACGCACTCGTCGACGCTCGCGCCGGACGCGACCGTCTGGGTGAACGGGTACAGGTTCACCACGACGAGCTGGAAGGCCTCGACACCCAGCTCGACGAGCTGGTCGACGTGCTCCTCCTTGCGGGTGTCGGCCAGGATGCCGGCGTGCACCCGCGGGTGCAGCGTCTTGACCCGGCCGTCCAGGGTCTCCGGGAAACCGGTCAGGTCTTCGACCTTGGTGACCGGAATGCCGGCGTCGGCGATCTTGCCGGCGGTCGAGCCGGTCGACACCAGCTCCACGCCCGCACGGTGCAGACCGGTGGCCAGTTCGATCAGACCGGTCTTGTCGTAGACGCTTACGAGGGCCCGCTTGATCGGCTTGCGTTCACTCACCGGAGAACTCGCTCATCTGGGATAACTGCCTTTCGTCCATCGGAGACAATGCCTCGGGTAGCGACAGCGGCGACGACCTCCGCCAGCAGCCGGCGCTCCACGACCTTGATGCGCTCGTGCAGGGTGTCCTCGTCGTCATCGGGCAGCACCGTGACCGCCTCCTGCGCCAGGATCGGCCCGGTGTCGACACCCGTGTCGACCAGATGCACGGTGGAACCGGTCACCCGCACGCCGTAGGCGAGCGCGTCCCGCACCCCATGCGCGCCCGGGAAGGCGGGCAACAGCGCGGGATGGGTATTGATGATGCGACCGCCGAAACGGTCCATGAAAGCGGGGCCGAGAATCTTCATGAAGCCCGCGGACACCACCAGATCGGGTTCGAAGGCGGCGACCACCTCGGTGAGCGCGACATCCCATGCGGCGCGGTCCGGGAAATCGCGCAGCGCGACCTTGAACGACGAGACATCGAAGGCCTCGGCGTGCTCGGTGGCGGCGCAATCGCGATCCACCCCGACGGCGACCACGGTGGCCGGATAACCCGGCTGCTGCGTCGCTTCCAGCAGCGAACGCAACAGGGATCCGGTGCCGGAAGCCAGCACCACGACGCTCGCGGGCGCGGTCGGCGGCAGCTGCGGGGCGGGCGTGGACGTCAGCGCACTACTCCCTGTCGATCGGAGCGGGATGGGGACGGCGGAAACGAACCCGCCGCCTCAAGCCTAACGACCGTCCACTTGCTACTTGTCCGGCAGGTCTCCCTCTACCACTTCCGCGTCGACGATGTCGGTGTTGTCGGTGGATTTCACAGCGGAATCGGCGGCGCGCTCGTCCTGGTCGTCGACCAGTTCGGCGTCGAGGGCGCCGTCGAGATCCTGCTCCTCGTACCAGCGGCTCTCGTCGTCGTGGCCGGCGCCGGGCCGGGCGTCAGCGGCGGCCTCGTCGTCGAAATCCTCGTCGTAGTCGTCGTACTCGTCATCGTCGTAGTCGTCGTCCGCGTACTCGGCGTCGTCGTCCGCGTAGTAGTAGTCGTCCTCGTACTCGTACTCGTCGTCATAGGCATCGTCGAAGGCCGCGGGGGCCACCACGGCCGGGCCGCCGAAGAACCGGGCACCCAGCATGCCCACGTATCCGGCGACGGCCAGCCAGACGAACACCAGCGCCGCGCCCACCGCGTTCGGCGCGATCCGGCCGAAGGTGCCCAGCTCGCCCCCGGCCACCACGCCCAGCAGCGCCACCACGACGGCCGCCACCCCGGCGGCGGTCAGCGTCGCCCAGGGCGCGGTCGCCCGATCATGCGATGTGCGACCACAGTCCAGGCCCGACAGCACCCCGATCGCCGCGGGTGCCAGGAGCAGCACCAGCCACCACACCGCCACCGGACCCGACGGCACCGCGGCCGCCACCGGCACCGCGGGCACCGGCGCGCCCTGAATCGCGAACAGGCTCAACGATCCCGGGCCGATCTGTACCTGCCCGCCGGCCAGCACGCTCACCGCGTCGACCGCGACATTCGGCAGGTAGGCCAGCGACAGCAGCGTCAAACCCAGTGCGCCGACCGCGTTTCCGGCCGCATGGTAGGTCTCGCCGAGGCGGGACCAGTGCAGCAGGAACGACACCACGGTCACCGCGGTCGCCGCCAGCAGCAGGCGGCCCACCGCCCGCAGCCCCGCCCGGAAACCGGGAACCACCCAGTCCGGCAAGGGAATCGGCAGCAGATCGGCGAAGTCGCGCCAGCGCCGCGCACCGATGCCCACGAGCGCCGCCAGCAGATTCAGCCCGAGCACCCAGGCGAAGGCGGCCAGGGTGTCCGGCGGCTGCAGCGACACCACCGCCGCCGCGTCCTCGGCCACCGCGAGGCACACCGCGGTGATCAGCAGCGGGCCGCCCACCGCGGCGCCCAGCACCCAGCCCAGCTCGGCGGTCTCGCACTCGGGCCCGGCCGCCTGCGCGCTGTCCCGCGCCACCAGCCACAGCATCAGCAGGGTCGGCAGCAGCGGCCACAGCCCGATCCCGGTCTTGCCGATCACCAGCGGAACCTGGTGCACCGCAAGCCAGCTCGCGGCGATCGCGCCCGACGAACCGCTCATCCCGCTGCCCGCCGCGAACAGGGTGGCGTACACCAGCACGAAGATCACCAGCAGCGTGATGGCCGAGGCGCGCGCGGCGACCAGCATCAGCACCCGGGCGCGTTCCGGGGTCAGCGATCCGAAACCCCCGCCGCCCCCGCCGCGCCGCCGGACCGGGGGCCGCGGCGGCTCCCGGAGATCGGGGTCGCTCAGGCGAGCCAGGGCAGTTCTGGGGGCATTCATGGACATCCAGCGTGGCAGCATCTCGGAAACCGTGGGGTCAGGCGCGCCGGAACGACCGGCGCGCTGGCAAAAGAGAACGGCCCCCGGTGGCATACCGGAGGCCGCTCCTGACGGGAGGCGAAACTACTTGTCGTCCTGGCCCGGCCGGAAGGCCCGGGTGGCGTCCGCCGACGGATCCGCCGCCTGCTCGCCGCCGAAGGGCTGCGCCGGGCGCTGCGGCTGAGCGCCGAAATGCTGGGTCGCGTCCGCACTCCCGGCCGGCTGCTGCGGCGCGCCGTACGGCGACTGCTGGCCGTAACCGGGCTGGGCGGGCTGCTGGCCGTAGGACGGCGGCTGCTGACCGTAGGTCGGCTGGGAACCGGTGCCGTAGCCCGCGGGCTGCTGACCGTAACCGGCCGGCTGACCGTAGGACTGCTGCTGCGGCTGCTGACCGTACCCCGCCGGCTGACCGAACGACGGCTGCTGACCGTAGCCGGGCTGCTGACCGAACGCCTGCTGCTGGTACTGCGGCCCGGTGGAGCTGAACGGCTGCTGCGGCTGCTGACCGTAACCACCCTGCGGCGCAGCCGGTTTCGGCTCCGGCACCTTGACGATGCCGAGCTCGAACAGCAGTGCCAGCACGGCCACCACGGCCTGCACGAACGACAGGAACAGGATCACCCAGCCGCCCCACTTCAGCGTCACACTGTCGCCGAGGTCGAAGGAGCCGAACAGGATGCCCAGGAACGCGCCGAACGAGGCGGCCGCCACGATGCCGGTGTTGCCGCTCTGCTTGGGCAGCAGCGACAGGCCGGCCAGCAGACCCGCGATCAGCAGGATCGTCACCAGCGCCGCGGAACCGGTGCTCTCGAACAGGCTGAAGCTGGTGTCACCGCCGACCCGGGTGTTGCCGATCTCGACGGCCTTGGTGCCGATATAGGGCGCGAAGCCGAGCAGGAAGTTGATGACGCCGAGCGCGGCCACGCCCACGGCGAGGAAGAACGGCAGGCCCTTGCCCGCAGCGGGCGACGTGCCCGACCCGGCAGCAGGAGCGCCCGTGGGCTGCGAGCCGTAGCCGGGTACGGAGGAGGGCGTCGGCTGGGGCGCGTTGTATCCCGAGCCCCCGGTCGGGTATGACATGTCGTCGTCTCCTATCGAGTCGTTCACGAACCTCCACCGACGCTACTGCACTCGACGGCAGCGGGCACCATCTACCACCAGCCGTGGCCCGACCGCAATACCCGAATCGGCGCAGTACACGACCGCCCTACCCGGCCCGTCGCACCCGCAAACCCCACCCCGGCCAGGTTCGTCACAGTCCCGCGAATCACGAAGGCCGCCTGTCGAATTCGACAGGCGGCCTTCGTATTCAGCCAATCAGATCTCGCCCTGTGCCCCGCTTCCGCCAGGAAGCGGGGCACGAGAACTCATCAAGCGCTGATGCTGGCCTTCTCGAGGATCTCGCGCGCCAGGGCGGCGGTCTCGGACGGGGTCTTGCCGACCTTCACGCCCGCGGCCTCGAGGGCGTCCTTCTTGGCCTGGGCGGTACCGGCGGAGCCGGAGACGATGGCGCCGGCGTGGCCCATGGTCTTACCCTCCGGCGCGGTGAAGCCCGCGACATAGCCGACGACCGGCTTGCTGACGTTGGCCTGGATGTAGGCCGCGGCCCGCTCCTCGGCGTCGCCGCCGATCTCGCCGATCATGACGATGAGCTTGGTCTCCGGGTCCTTCTCGAACGCCTCGATGGCGTCGATGTGGGTGGTGCCGATGACCGGGTCGCCGCCGATGCCGATGGCGGTGGAGAAACCGAAGTCCCGCAGCTCGTACATCATCTGGTAGGTCAGGGTGCCGGACTTGGAGACCAGGCCGATCGGGCCCTTGCCGGTGATGTTGGCCGGGGTGATGCCGACCAGCGACTCACCCGGGGTGATGATGCCGGGGCAGTTCGGGCCGATGATGCGGGTCTTGTTGCCCTTGTCCACGTTGTAGGCCCACGCGAAGGCGGTGTCCTGCACCGGGATGCCCTCGGTGATGACCACGAGCAGCGGGATCTCCGCGTCGATGGCCTCGATGATGGCGTCCTTCGAGAAGGCCGGGGGAACGAACGCGATGGAGGTGTCCGCGCCGGTCTTCTCCATGGCCTCGGCGACGGTCGCGAAGACCGGCAGCTCGACCTCGTTGCCCTGGGCGTCGACGTGCTTGACGGTGGTGCCCGCCTTGCGCGCGTTGACACCGCCGACCACGTTGGTGCCCGCCTTCAGCATCAGGGCGGTGTGCTTGGTGCCCTCGCCGCCGGTGATGCCCTGGACGATGACCTTGTTGTCCTTGTTCAGGAAGATAGACATGTTGGTTCGTGTCCTTACTTGGCCGCAGCCAGCTCGGCGGCCTTGTCGGCGCCTTCGTCCATGGTCTGAGCGAGGGTCACCAGGGGGTGGTTGGCGTCGACGAGGATCTTGCGACCCTCCTCGACCTTGTTGCCGTCGAGGCGGACGACCAGCGGCTTGTTGGCCTCGGCGCCCAGGATCTCCAGGGCCTGCACGATGCCGTTCGCGACCGCGTCACAGGCGGTGATGCCACCGAAGACGTTCACGAACACCGACTTGACCTGCTCGTCGTTGAGGATGACGTCCAGGCCCGCGGCCATGACGGCGGCCGAAGCGCCGCCGCCGATGTCGAGGAAGTTGGCGGGCTTGACGCCGCCGTGGTTCTCACCGGCGTAGGCGACGACGTCCAGGGTCGACATGACCAGGCCGGCGCCGTTGCCGATGATGCCGACCTCGCCGTCGAGCTTCACGTAGTTGAGGTCGTTCTGCTTGGCCTTGAGCTCGAGCGGGTCGGTGGCGTCGATGTCCGCGAACTCGGCGTGGTCGGGGTGGCGGAACTCGGCGTTCTCGTCCAGGGTCACCTTGCCGTCGAGGGCGAGGATCTCGTCGTTGGGGGTACGCACCAGCGGGTTGACCTCGACCAGGGTCGCGTCCTCCTTGATGAACACCTCCCACAGCTTCTGGATGGTCACCGCGGCGGCGTCGAGGATGTCGGCGGGCAGGTGGCCCTGCTCGGCGATGGAACGGGCGAAGGCCAGGTCCACGCCCTTGACGGCGTCGACCGGCACCTTGGCCAGGCGGTCCGGCTTGGTGGCGGCCACCTCCTCGATCTCCATGCCGCCCTCGACCGAGCACATGGCCAGGTAGGTGCGGTTGGAGCGATCGAGCAGGAAGGAGATGTAGTACTCCGAGGCGATGTCCTTGGCCTCGGCAACCAGGATCTTCTTGGTGATGTGGCCCTTGATGTCCAGGCCCAGGATGTTGTTCGCGTGGGTGAAGGCGTCGTCGGGGGTGGCGGCGTACTTCACGCCACCGGCCTTGCCGCGGCCACCGACTTTGACCTGCGACTTGATCATCACCGGCTTGCCGATTTCTTCCGCGATCGCACGGGCGTCCTCGGCCGAGTCCGTGACGCGGCCCTCCGACGAAGGCACTCCGTGCTTCACGAAGAGTTCCTTCGCCTGATATTCGAAGAGATCCATGTACTCACCGTCTCGTCTGCGTTGTTGTGACAACGTCTTGGTTGGCGGCCCGTCGTCGGAGGCGGGTTGGCTCGGACTCTAATCAGTCACATGGAGCGGAAATCAGCCGCATACAGCCTAAGTGGCGCAGGTCACGGTACTGTCTCCGCGGTCCTAAAAGCCCTCGTCAATGCTACTCATCGGTAGCTTGTTGACCCCGCGCCAGGTGGGACACACGAATCCCGGACAGTGCTACTGGCTACGACGTTGTGTCGTTGAAAAACCTCACCCGGTTACCCGAAGCACAGTGAGCGCATTCCCGCTGGGAACGTGATCAATATCACAGCAGCGTGTCGAACCAAGTCCATCGCTTGCTGAGCCGCAATCGTTTCGTTACCGTCGTTGCGGTCGATGTCACAACCCGGTCACGGACAGGAGGACGGCAGGCTTGACGCAGCACAGCGCTCCCAAGGAAATGAGCCGCTCCGCAGGCGACTTGTCGGCCCCGCAGCACTCTCCGGACCGGCGCAAATGAGCGACGGCCCCTTCCCCTCGCAGCCCCGCGCCAGCCGCGGACACCGCTATCGCGAGGACGCAGAGAATTACGGCGGCGCGACCACCTTCGATGCCCCCGCCCCGACGCACAGCGGGGTCGCCCACGGCGACTGGGATGCCACCCAGGCCTGGAACGGCGACACGCAGTGGGATTCCGGCTCCGAGTGGAATTCCGATGCGGACTGGAACGGCGGTCAGCAGTGGGGTGAGTCCCCGCAGTGGGACGAATCCGCCGACTGGCAGCCCGAACCGAGCTGGGACTACAACGCCCAGACCACCGTGAACGGCTGGGCCGCACCGAATCCGAGTGATTGGGCCCCGCAGTCGCGGACCAACTGGGATCCGACCGCGGACCCGACCCCCTCCGACGAGTACAGGCCGGTCTACACGTTCAAGACCGCGTCCGGCGAGAAGCTCCAGTTCTCCGGCGACGGCGCCCGCCTGAATCGCAGTGCGCGGGAAGCCGATGCCGAGCACGACGCCGACTACGACGACGAGCCGCGCCCGACCCGCTCCGGCGGCAAGCGCCGCTCCGGCGGCACCCACCGCCTACCCGCCCCGCCCACCGCGCTCAAGGGCCGCGCCGCGGTCGTCGCGGTCGCCGCCGGTGCGGTCGTGGCCGCGGGCCAGGCCACCATCGAGTCCACGGGCCATGACAACAGCAATGTCGACTACCAGGCCGCCAACCAGGTCAAGGAGGTCGCTGCGACCTCGGTGGTCGGCGACGGCGCCCCCGGATCGCCCCAGGTGGTGAGCCCGAACGCGCCCGCGAGCCTGGACCAGTTCAACGACATTCTGGCCAAGGGCAAGCAGTTCGCCGCCGACATGGCCAACCAGGAGGCGTCGAAGAACCGGCCGCTGTGGACGAAGTTCGCCGCCGGCACCTTCACCTCCGGCTTCGGCATCCGCTGGGGCGTCGCCCACCAGGGCGTGGACATCGCCGCCCCGATCGGCACCCCGATCTACGCGGTGGCCGACGCCACCGTGCTCGAGGCCGGTCCCGCTTCCGGTTTCGGCATGTGGGTCCGGCTGCTCCACGACGACGGCACCGTCACCATCTACGGCCACATCGACACCGCGACCGTCTCGCAGGGCCAGCGCGTGCTGGCGGGCGACCAGATCGCGACCGTCGGTAACCGCGGCTTCTCGACCGGCCCGCACTGCCACTTCGAGGTCTGGCTGAACGGCGTCGACAAGATCGACCCGCTGCCCTGGCTGGCCTCGCGCGGCATCTCGCTCGGCCCCGAACGGGACTGACCCGCAACCGAACCCGATCCGAAAGGCGCGCCCGGCAGGGCGCGCCTTTCGGCGTTCCGGGCGGCTCCCGGCGGAATCGGGCTGACCGCAGACCGGATCGAACCCGTCATGCGGACCGTGCAGATCGCCGACGACGCGGAGGCGGCGGGCGGACCGGCCCCATCGCGCGGTCTTGACGGCCCCGGAGCGGGTCCGGCCGCTGCGCGCCGAGGTCACGGTCGGGATGATTGGATCCCGTTGCGGTACGGGCGATTCTGGACGCCGGCGGGGCATCGTCCGCCACGCCGGGTCAAACCGGGTGGCGGCGACGGATCGATACCCTCGACCGGCTCTGCTCGGGCCGCGCCGACGAGTGACGCCCGATCAGCGCGGTCCGGGCCCGATCAGCTGCGGTTGGAGCGGTACCAGCGGATCAGCGCGTCGGTGGACGAATCCGGTTGCGGCGCGGGCTCTTCCGCCGCGGTCAGCAGCGGCTCCAGGGCTAGCGCCTGCTGCTTGCCCAGTTCCACGCCCCACTGGTCGAAGCTGTCGATGCCCCAGATCGCGCCCTCGGTGAACACCTGGTGCTCGTAGAGGGCGATCAGCTGGCCCAGCACCGACGGGGTCAGCTGCGGCGCCAGGATGGCCGTGGAGGGCCGGTTACCGGGCATCACCTTGTGCGGCACCAGGTTCGGGGCGGTGCCCTCGGCCGCGATCTCCTCGGCGGTCTTGCCGAAGGCCAGCACCTTGGTCTGGGCGAAGAGGTTGCTCATCAGGATGTCGTGCATGCTGCCCGAGCCGTCCATGGTGGGCAGATCGCTGACAGGACGGGCGAATCCGATGAAGTCGGCGGGCACCAGCCGGGTGCCCTGGTGCAGCAGCTGGTAGAAGGCGTGCTGGCCGTTGGTGCCGGGCTCGCCCCAGAAGATCTCGCCCGTGGAGGTGGTGACCGGGGTGCCGTCGGCGTGCACGGACTTGCCGTTGGACTCCATGGTCAGCTGCTGCAGATAGGCCGGGAAACGGGCCAGGTCGTTGGAGTACGGCAGCACCGCGCGGGACTGCGCGCCGAAGAAGTTCGAGTACCAGACGCCCAGCAGCCCGAGCAGGATCGGGCCGTTCTCCGCCAGCGGCGCATTCGCGAAATGCTCGTCCACGGCATGCATTCCGGCCAGGAACTCGGCGAAGCGCTCCTTGCCGATGACCGCCATGACCGACAGGCCGATGGCCGAGTCCACCGAGTAGCGGCCGCCGACCCAGTCCCAGAAGCCGAACATGTTGGCGGTGTCGATACCGAAGTCCGCCACCCGCTGCGCGTGGGTGGACACCGCGACGAAATGCTTTGCGACAGCGTCCTCGCCGAGCGCGGCCACCAGCCAGCGGCGGGCCGCGGTGGCATTGGTGAGCGTCTCCAGGGTGGAGAAGGTCTTGGAGGCGACGATGAACAGCGTGGTGGCCGGGTTCAGGCCGTCCAGCTTCGCCACCAGATCCGACGGATCGACATTCGAGACGAACCGCGCCGAGATGCCCGCGTCCGCGTAGTGCCGCAGGCCCAGCGTCACCATGGCCGGGCCCAGATCCGAGCCGCCGATGCCGATGTTCACCACGGTGGCGATGCGCTCGCCGGTGGCGCCGCGCCACTGCCCGGAGCGCACCTGGTCGGTGAATTCGCCCATGCGCCGCAGCACTTCGTGCACGTCGATCTCGACGTCCTGGCCGTCCACCGTGAGCGGCTCGCCGACGGGCCGGCGCAACCACACGTGCCCGACCGAGCGGTCCTCGGAGGTGTTGATGCGCTCGCCCGCGAACATGGCGTCGCGGCGCTGCTCGACCCCGGCGGTCTGCGCCAATTCGGCCAGCAGATCCAGGGTTTCGCGTGTCACCCGATGCTTGGAGTAGTCGATGTGCAGGTCGGCGACCTGCACGGTCAGCTCACGACCACGCTCGGGATCCTCGGCGAAGAACTCACGCAGATGCCGCCCGGCGAGAGAGGCGTGGTGATCGTGCAGTTTCCGCCAGACCGCCGATGCGGTGATGTCGCTGCTCACGATCGCCGAGGTTACAACCTTCACCTTGCGACGCGCAGGTAACAAGAGGTCGTTCGCGGGATTCTCCCAGCGCAGAGCGATTTTCGGCCGGCCGCGGGGGTGCGGATTCCACGGACTCCGGCGGCTCGGACGCACACGCGCCTAGGCTCGTCTCATGGTGACCGAAAGCGCCCTACTCTCGTCCATTCCCACGCGACTTTGGATCGGCGGACCGGTGGATGCCACCGGTGGCGCGACCTTCCCGGTGCACAATCCGGCGACGGGTGAGGTCATCGCCCAGGTCGCCGACGCGACATCCGAGGACGCGATGCGCGCCCTCGACGCGGCCACGGCCGTGCAGGCCGAATGGGCCGCCACCCCGGCCCGGCAGCGCGGGGAGATCCTGCGCGCGGTGTTCGAGGCGATCACGGCGCGGGCCGAGGAGTTCGCCCTCCTCATGACCCTCGAAATGGGTAAGGCCCTGCCGGAGAGCCGCAATGAGGTCCGCTACGGCGCGGAGTTCTTCCGCTGGTTCAGCGAGGAGGCCGTCCGCATCCACGGCCGCTACCAGCCCGCCCCGGCCGGGACCGGGCGAATCCTGGTGCACAAGCAGCCCGTCGGCCCGTGCCTGGCCATCACGCCCTGGAACTTCCCGCTGGCCATGGGCACCCGCAAGATCGGCCCGGCGCTGGCGGCGGGCTGCACCATGATCGTGAAGCCCGCGGGTGAGACCCCGTTGACCATGCTGCTGCTGGCCCAGCTCTGCAGCGAGGCCGGCCTGCCCGACGGCGTGCTGTCGGTCATCACCACCTCGCACTCGGGTGCGGTCACCGCGCCGCTGCTGAACGACCCGCGGCTGCGCAAGCTGACCTTCACCGGTTCCACCCCGGTCGGCAAGAAGCTGGTCGAGCAGTCCGCGCACGGCCTGCTGCGCACCTCGATGGAGCTCGGCGGCAATGCCCCGTTCGTGGTCTTCGACGATGCCGACGTGGATGCCGCCGTGCAGGGCGCGCTGCTGGCCAAACTGCGCAACGGCGGTGAGGCGTGCACCGCGGCCAACCGCTTCCACGTTCAGAATTCGGTTCGCCAGGAATTCACCGACAAGCTGGTGGCGGCCATGGCGGAGTACCGGCTCGGCAATGGCGTGGACCCGGACACCACGCTGGGCCCGCTCGTCAACGAGAACCAGCTCGACACCGTGAGCGAGCTGGTCGACGACGCGGTGTCGGCGGGCGCGCAGGTGAAGCTGGGCGGCAAGGCCCCCGGCGGCCCGGGCTGGTTCTATCCGGCCACGGTGCTCACCGATATCCCGGCGCAGGCCCGCATCCTGCGCGAGGAGGTGTTCGGCCCGGTCGCCCCGATCGTCGGCTTCGACACCGAGGAGCAGGGTCTGGCCGCGGCCAACAACACCGAATTCGGCCTGGTCGCATACGTGTACACGCGCAGTCTGGACCGGGCGCTGCGGGTGGCCGAGGGCCTGGAGAGCGGCATGGTCGGGGTCAATCGGGGCGTCATCTCCGACCCGGCCGCGCCCTTCGGCGGCGTGAAGGAATCCGGTTTCGGCCGGGAGGGCGGCTTCGAGGGCATCGAGGAATACCTCGACACCAAGTACATCGCCCTGCCCTAGACAGGAAAGAACCGCCCCGGGGTCGAGACACCCGGGGCGGCCTTGGGGAGGCTGCATCCGTGGCACGCATGCAGCGCGGTCTGTGTGGGGCCGCACTTCGCGACGCACCGCATGTTGTATCGAGCATGCGGTGCCCGGCGTTAACGGGCCGTGCCGAAGGCGGCAGGTCCGAGGGTTTCGGGGGCGCGGCCGGCCTCCGAGGGCCTTACGAGAGTTGTCAGTGTCCGAGGCGGCCGCGGCCCAGGCGCAGCAGCAACATCGCCAGGGTGTGACCCTCCTGGCCCAGCTCGCTGAATCGCTCGAGCACCTTCATCTCGCGGGAGTGGACGAGCTTGGGCCCGCCGTTCGCCATACGCGTTCGCCCGATCATGCGCGAGACCTCGGTGCGGCGCTTGATAGCGGCGAGGATTTCGGCGTCCAGCTTGTCGATTTCCAAGCGCAGCTTGTCGATCTCAGCCTCGGAGGGCAGGGCGGAGTCCGAGTCGGTGGCAGACTCGGAATGTCCCGTCGTCGAGATGCTCATTCTTCAACTCCTCGTGGTCCAGAACGTCGATCGGCGGGTGGACCCAACCTGTTACCGATCGGTTCTTCACCAAGAATCAGACCTGTTGGCCATACATTGTCCCCCTGGGACTGCACCACATTGTCCCCCCGGGATCGGGCTCAGGTGCAATGCGTCGCCTTGGAGCCGGTCATGCGACGAGTGTGCCATGCATAGGGACCTATGCAAAACAGGTACGTTTGTGAATCTCCTGAGTTTCCCGACCGGGCGCGGTTCACCGGATGTTCGCCGGACCGGCACTTATCGGACACCTGCGCGGTCCGCCCCGCCGCCTGTCGGTGCGCGCCGGTAGCGTGGATGGGCGATGAATACGACGGTGGCACAGGACGAGCAGAAGACCGAGCGGTTGCTCGAGGGATTGAATCCGCAACAGCGCGCCGCGGTGATGCACACCGGCACCCCGCTGCTGATCGTGGCCGGGGCCGGGTCCGGAAAGACCGCTGTCCTCACCCGTCGCATCGCCTATCTGCTCGACGCTCGCGGGGTGCGGCCCGGCGAGGTGCTGGCCATCACCTTCACCAACAAGGCCGCCGCCGAGATGCGCGAACGGGTGGCCGGGCTGGTCGGCCCGCGCGCGGCCGGCATGTGGGTGTCCACCTTCCACTCCAGCTGCGTGCGCATCCTGCGTACCCAGGCGTCGCTGCTGGCGGGGCTGAACTCCAACTTCTCCATCTACGACGCGGACGATTCCCGGCGGCTGCTGGGCATGATCATTCGCGACTTCGAGATCGACGCGAAGAAGTATTCGCCGCGCCTGCTGGCCACCGCCATCTCGAATCTCAAGAACGAGCTCATCGACCCGCCACAGGCCGCGGCCGACGCCGAGACCGAGGACAGCGAGCTGCCGCGCATCGTGGCCCGGGTCTACGACGAGTACCAGCGGCGGCTGCGCGCGGCCAATGCCCTCGACTTCGACGATCTGATCGGTGAGACGGTGTCGCTGCTGCAGCGGCATCCGCAGGTGGCCGAGTACTACCGGCGGCGCTTCCGGCACGTGCTGGTCGACGAGTACCAGGACACCAACCACGCGCAGTACGTGCTGGTGCGTGAACTGGTGGGCCACCATCGGGACGGGCGGGGCGACGATGCCGCTGCCGAGGATCGGGTGCCGCCCTCGGAGCTGTGCGTGGTGGGTGACGCGGACCAGTCCATCTATGCCTTCCGCGGCGCCACCATCCGCAATATCGAGGAGTTCGAGCGCGACTTCCCGGATGCGGAAACCATTCTGCTGGAACAGAACTACCGCTCCACCCAGTACATTCTGACCGCCGCCAACGCGGTGATCGCCCGCAACGAGGGCCGGCGCGAGAAGAAGCTGTGGACCGATCAGGGCGACGGCGATCTGATCGTCGGCTATGTGGCCGACAACGAGCACGACGAGGCCTCGTTCGTGGCCCGCGAGATCGACCGGCTGGTGGACCAGGGCGACGCCAACTACGCGGATGTGGCGGTCTTCTACCGCACCAACAACAATTCGCGGGCGCTGGAGGAGATCTTCATCCGCATGGGACTGCCCTACAAGGTGGTCGGCGGGGTGCGCTTCTACGAGCGCAAGGAGGTTCGCGACATCGTGGCCTACCTGCGCGTCCTGGAGAACCCGGATGACGCGGTGAGCCTGCGGCGGGTGCTCAACACCCCGCGCCGCGGCATCGGCGACCGTGCGGAGGCCTGCGTGGCCGTGCACGCCGAGCAGCGGAATATCGGCTTCGCGCAGGCGCTCCGGGACGCGGCCGCGGGCAAGGTGGCTCTGCTCAACAGCCGCTCGCAGCGGGCCATCGCCGGCTTCCTGGAGCTGCTGGAGGAGATCCGGGCGGCGGGCGCGCAGGCCGACATGGACTTCCCGGATGTGGGTTCGGTGGTGGAGGCGGTACTGGACCGCACCGGCTATCGCGCCGAGCTGGAGGCCTCCGACGATCCGCAGGACGGCGCGCGCCTGGACAACCTCAACGAACTGGTCAGCGTCGCACGCGAATTCAGTTCCGAGGCGCGCAACAATGTGGAGGCCGCGCGGGCCGAGGGCATGCTGCCCGAGCAGGCCGAGGGCGAACCGGAACCGGGTTCGCTGGCGGCGTTCCTGGAGCGGGTCTCGCTGGTGGCCGACGCGGACCAGATTCCCGAAGAGGGTTCCGGCGTGGTCACGTTGATGACCCTGCACACCGCCAAGGGCCTGGAGTTCCCAGTCGTGTTCGTGACCGGCTGGGAGGACGGCCAGTTCCCGCACATGCGCGCCCTGGGCGATCCGACGGAGCTGCAGGAGGAGCGTCGGCTGGCGTATGTGGGCATCACGCGCGCCCGCAAGCGCCTGTATCTGACCCGCGCCGTGGTCCGTTCGGGTTGGGGGCAGCCGGTCTCCAATCCGGAATCCCGCTTCCTGCAGGAGATTCCGGGCCATCTGATGGATTGGCGGCGGCTGGAGCCGGCCCCGTCGCAGACCTCGCGCGGTTTCCGCCGGCGCGGCGAAGACGAAGGGCTGGAACGGGATTGGACCCGCGGTGACGGCTGGTCGGAGCCGCGCCCCGGTCTGCGCGATCGCGGCGAGCGACGGCCCGCGCCGGCCGCCGCGGGGGTCAAGCGCAACAACACCGGTCTGGTGCTGGCCGTCGGCGACCGGGTCAACGACGACAAGTACGGCCTGGGCCGGGTGATCGCCGCCGAGGGCTTCGGCTCGCTGGCGACGGTCACCATCGACTTCGGCACGGCCGGCAAGATCCGGCTGATCCCGCAGTACAGCCGGACCCTGACCAAACTCTGATCAGCTGGTGTGGCCGCTGAGGACGTCGTAGGCGCGCACGGCGTCCTCGGGAAAGACCAGGATCCGGAAGCGGTCCTTGATATTTCGCCAGCGATGGATGCGCGCCCGGCCCATGGTGGCGCGTACCCCGTGGGAGTGCAGCAGCTGCTGGACGGCGCGCGCGGACTGCATGTCGTAGACGGTGGCGGCGGGCACCAGCAGCCCGTATTCCTCGTCGTCGGTGCGTGTCCGGAGTTTCATCCTCGACTCCCGTTGTCCTGCTTGGCTTTCAGCATGGTGAGCTGTGCGTACTCGTCATCATGATGCCGGGCGGCGAGGAGCGCGCGCTCCTCGGGTGGGTCGGCGGTGAGGAACCCGCCGGGTCCGGGTTTGCCCGCGGAGCCGAGCTTGCTCATCTTCTTCGGGACAGCCGCGCCCTGGTACTCCAGGGGAATCGGATGACCGTGCCGGTCCACTGGCCCGAGCGACTGGTGCACCTCGATGTACTCTCCGTGCGGCAGCCGTTTGATGATGCCGGTCTCGATGCCGTGCTCGAGCACCGCCCGATCGCTGCGTTGCAGGCCCAGGCAGAACCGGTAGGCCACGGCGTAGGCCAGCGGCGGCAGGGTCAGCAGCGCGATCCGGAAGAACCAGGTGGTCGCGTTGAGGGAGACGTCGAACTTCAGCGCGATGATGTCGTTCACGCAGGCGAAGGTGAGCACCAGGTAGAAGGCGATGGCCATGGCTCCGATCGCGGTGCGCACCGGCACATCTCGCGGCCGCTGCAGCAGATTGTGGTGCGCGGTGTCCTTGGTCAGCCGCTTCTCGATCCACGGGTACAGCGGGATCACCGCCAGCACGATGCCCATCACCACCGCCACCCAGAAGGGCGCGGGAATGGTGTAGCGGCCCAGGTAGATCTCCCAGGGCGGCATGAGCCGGGCCAGGCCGTCGGTCCACATCATGTAGAAGTCGGGCTGGGATCCGGCCGACACCTGGGCGGGGTTGTAGGGCCCCAGATTCCAGATCGGGTTGATCTGGAAGAGCCCGCCCATGAGCGCGACGGTGGCCAGGGTGAAGGCGAAGAACGCGCCCTGGTCCAGGGAGAACACCGGAACGATGCGCGCGCCCACCACATTTCGCTCGGTGCGGGCGGGCCCGGGGAACTGGGTGTGCTTCTGGTACCAGACGAGTGCGATGTGAGCGCCGATGAGCGCCAGCATGATTCCCGGGAACAGCAGCACGTGGGTGATGTAGAGCCGCGGGATCAGGACGGTGCCGGGGAATTCCCCGCCGAAGAGGAAGAAGTGGAGCCAGGTGCCCACCACCGGGACCGCCATGGTGATGCCGCCCAGCGGTGACCGCAGGCCGGTGCCGGAGAGCAGGTCGTCGGGCAGCGAGTAGCCGAAGTAGCCCTCGAACATGGCCAGGATCAGCAGGACCGCGCCGATCACCCAGGTGGCCTCGCGGGGTTTGCGGAAGGCGCCGGTGAAGAACACCCGGAACATGTGGATGATGATCGACGCCGCGAACAGCAGGGCGGCCCAGTGGTGGACCTGCCGCACGAACAGCCCGCCGCGCACGTCGAAGGAGATGTCCAGGACGCTGCGGTAGGCGGCCGACATCTGGACGCCGCGCAGCGGCTGGTAGCTGCCGTTGTAGGTCACCTCGGTCATGGACGGCTCGAAGTAGAGCGTCAGGTAGATCCCGGACAGCAGCAGGATGATGAAGCTGTAGAGCGCGATCTCCCCGAGCAGGAACGACCAGTGGGTCGGGAAGACCTTGTTGATGGAGCGTTTCAGGCCCGCGGCCAGGTGATACCGCTGGTCGGCGGCATCGGCGCGGTTCGCGGTGGCGTTCATGAACATGAGACGCCGGAGCGGGCCGAAACGTGACACCTGGATCGAGGGGTTGTCCTGGATCACACCCTGGGCATGGTCCGGGGCTGCCGGGTCAGCGCGGCAGCAGGTCCGACAGCGCCTCGTCGAGGGTCGGGTAGCGGAAGCGGAACCCGCTGTGCCGCAGCACCTCCGAGGTGGCGTGCCGGCCGGTCAGCCCGAGCGCCGGATCGGTGCGCAGGAGGACCGCGCCCACGGTGAGGGCGGCTGCGGGGGTGGGCGGCGACCACGGGCGGCGCAGCTGCCTGCGCAGGGTGGTCATGAGCTCCTTGTTGCGCACCGGGAAGTCGGTGGCCGCGACCACCACGCCGGTGGGCAGCCCGACCCGCGGGTCCAGGCCCAGCCCGGCGCGCACGATGGCCAGCCAGTCCTCGACGTGGATCCAGCTGAACCACTGCCGGCCGCTGCCGACACTGCCGCCCAGGCCCGCCTTGGTCAGGCCCACCAGTCGCCGCAGCGCGGGAGCATCCGGGTCCAGCACGATGGAGGTGCGCAGGATGGTCCAGTGCGTGGCATTCGCCCCCGCGAAGGCCGCCTCCCAGGGTGCGGCCACGCCGGTCATCTGTGGCAGTCCGGGCTCGGGCAGGGGTGTGCCCTCGGTGCAGCGGAGTTCCCCGGCATCGGCCCAGATGGCGGTGGTGCTCGCCTGGATCCAGTAGTCGACGGGCCGATCCAGTGTCTTGGACGCTCCCACCAGCGCGCGGGTGGAATCGACGCGGCTGCGGCGCAATTCGGCGATATTGCGGGCGGTGGGCCGGCAGTCGACGAGCTTGCCGGCGAGGTTGATCACCGCGGTGCGGCCCGGATTGCGCAGGGCGTCGGCCCACGTGCCGACGGTGCGGCCGTCCCATTCGTATTGCGGGTAGGGCAGTTCCAGCGCGGTGCGCCGGGTGAGGATGACGACCCGCTGGCCCCGGCAGGTGAGGTCGGCGGCCAGGGTGCGGCCCAGGGCGCCGGTGCCGCCGGCGATCACGACGGTGAGCGCGTCCGCGGCGGGCCGCAGCCCGGCCAGCTGGGCCAGGCGGGTGAAGCAGGTGTGGGTGTCGGTCTGCGGCAGGTCCCCGACGACCTTGCGCATGACCGCGGCCGAGGCGCCGGTGAAGGTGAGCTGCTGGCGGAGTTCGGTGCCGCCGTCACGCGGGGTGAGCACCCAGCGCAGTCGCATGGTGCCGGCGGGTTCCGGCTGCTCCAAGGTGATTTCGCGGTCGGGCACGAAGGTGGAGACGACGAACGGTTTCGCCAGCCGCCCGTGCACTGCCTCGGTGACGCGCCCGCGCGGCAGGTAGTCGCCGGTGACGCCCGCCGCGGGTGTGCCGTGCAGTGCCACCGCCGTGACGGCGGGATTCCACTCGGGCCAGCGGGCGGGATCGCCGAGGACGGCCCACAGCTGCTGCGGCGGGAGGGCGATCCACTGGGTGTACGTCGTTGTACGAGGCATGATTCCGACGCTATTACCGGCGGGCTGCGGCGGGAAGCGTGGTCTTGGTCGCAGCCCGCGCGGTGTCGTCGGGGCGGGTGTCAGCCGATGCTGGTCTGGGTGCCGAGGGTGAAGGTGTGGCCGTGCGAGGTGCAGGTCATGCCGCCGCCGTGCGGACGCCCACCGAGGCAGGTCGCGCCCGCGTAGTCGAACTGGGTGCCGGCGTACACGTTTCCGGGCGGGCGCGGCACGTCCCAGAGCTGACGGGCATTCGGATTGCCGTGCTGGCCGCCGAGGCCGAAGGTCGGGTGGGCGGGCAGGAAGGAGCCGTCGATCACGATGTCGGAGATGGGAATCAGGCCCCACAATTTGTTTCCCTGACCGAGATCGCAGGCGACATCGCCATTCGCGTGAATGGCGCACTGGGTGGCGAAATCATTGAAATACAGGGTGTCGCCCACCAGGAAATCCGAGTTGTCCGCCTCGATGACACCCGAGTCCGCCGAGGCGGCGCCGGTGCCGAGAATTGTGAGCGCGACCGCTGCCATCGCACTGCCGATAACACTACGCACGTTCATGATCATCGACCCTAGACCACCGGAACCGCTTGGCACCAGCGCGAATTCGCGTATTTCGCAATTCGGACATCGATTAACGAGGCTTCTCGATCCACCCGATTCACTAATTGATGAATGTCCCCGCACCTCCCGAAGGTGGAGCACAATAGTCGTGCGCCGCAGACGCATTCCGAACAACAGAGGCACAGATCTGGTTCGGCTGATGCCGTGGGCGACTATCGATCGCCGCCCACGGCCATGACCTCGTGTCGGCTCAGTCGACGTAGGCGCGCTGGATGATCGCCTCGGTGTCCACGCCGGTCGGCAGCGTGCCGAAGGCGATGCCCCAGTCGCCGCCGAACCTGGTGCTGCAGAAGGCGTCCGCGACGGCCTGGTGGCCGTGCCGCACCAGCTGCGCGCCCTGCAGCACCAGCGCCATCAGCTCCACCACGCGGCGCGCGCGGTACTCGATATCGGCGAAGTCGGTGAGCTCCTTGCCGATTCGGTCGATGGCCTCGTCAAGGTGGCGGTTGGCGCCGCGGGACAGGTTCAGCTCGGTGAAGAACGCCTCGACCGTCTCCGGCTGCCGGCCCATGGCGCGCAGCGCGTCCAGCGCGGCCACATTGCCCGAGCCCTCCCAGATGGACATGAGCGGGGCCTCGCGGTACAGCCGCGGCATGCCGGACTCCTCGGCATAACCGTTGCCGCCGAAGCATTCCAGCGCCTCGGCCGCGTGCGCTGGGGCGCGCTTGCATACCCAGTACTTGGTGACCGCCAGCGCGATGCGGCGCAGCGCCGCCTCGGCGGGATCGGTGCCGGCGCGATCGGTGGCCCCGGCCAGGCGCATCATGACGGTGGTCGCGGCATCGGATTCGATCACCAGGTCCGCCAGCACATTCCGCATGGCGGGCTGGTCGACCAGGTACTTGCCGAACACCTGGCGATGCCGGGCGTGGTGGGTGGCGTAGACGGCCCCGGCCCGCATGCCGGTGGCCGAGCCGATCACGCAGTCCAGCCGGGTCATATTGACCATTTCGATAATGGTCTTCACGCCCGCGCCCTCCTCGCCGACCAGCCAGCCGATGGCGTTCTCGTACTCCAGTTCCGAGGAGGCGTTGGACTTGTTGCCCAGCTTGTCCTTGAGCCGCTGGATGCGCAGCGCGTTGCGGGTGCCGTCGGGCAGCACCCGGGGCAGCAGGAAGCAGGACAGGCCGCCCGGCGCCTGGGCCAGGGTCAGGAACAGGTCGCCCATGGGGTGCGAGGTGAACCACTTGTGGCCGACGATGCGGTAGGTGCCGTCGGCGAGCGGGGTGGCGGTGGTGGTGTTGGCGCGGACGTCGGAGCCGCCCTGCTTCTCGGTCATGGACATGCCCGCGATGAGACCGGCCTTGCCGGACGGCTCGCGCAGGCCGAAGTCGTAGACGCGGGAGGCCAGCAGCGGCTCGAACTTCGCGGCCAGTTCGGGATTGTGGCGCAGTGCGGGCACCACGGCGTAGGTCATGGAGATCGGGCACATGTGCCCGGCGTCGGCCAGGCCCCAGGTGAAGAACTTGGCGGCGCGGGCCACGTGCGCGCCGGACCGGTCGTCCTGCCAGGGCGAACCGTGCAGGCCGTGGGACACCGCGGTGTCCATGAGGTTGTGCCAGTACGGGTGGAACTCCACCTCGTCGATGCGGTTGCCGTAGCGGTCGTGGGTGTGCAGGATCGGCGGGTTCTCGTTGGCCAGCCGGCCCCACTCCTGCGCGGCCGCGCCGCCCGCGAGCACGCCCAGCTCCCGCACCTCGGCCTCGGCCCAGCCCGCGCCTTCCCGGTGCAGGCCCTCGAGCAGCGCGGGATTGCGCGAATTGTCGAAGGGGACGATGGGCGGCACCTGGTTGAAGACGTCGTGCGTGTGCATTGCGGGTGACTCCTATTCGTGTGGGACGCCGCGTGATTCGGGGTGGTCGCCGGGGGCGGCCGGCTGGACACCGAGGGCGCGCAGGGCGAAGGCGACCAGTTCCGGCAGCACCGATTCGCTCTGGAGTTGTTCGGAGAGCGGGCCGACGAGCACCTCGCCGATGGCCCCGACCAGCGCGGTCGCGGAGGTGCGCGGATCCTGCGGCGGCAGTTGACCGCTGGCGATGCCGTCGGAGATGGCGGACACGTAGGTCTCGGCGAAGGCCCGGCGGAAGCGCAGGCGTTCGGCGTCGACGGCGGCGTCCACCGGTTCGGCGAGCAGCACGTAGGCGAGTTTGGGGTTCTTGAGGGCGCGGCCGGCGAAGGTCTCGACGGCGGCGGTGACCCGGTCCGGGGCGGTGCGCCCCTCCCCCGCAGCTCCGGCCGCGGCGACCGCGTCGACCTCTCGGGTGACGACCTCGCGGAAGACGGCGGTGACGAGTTCGGCCTTGCCGCTGAAGTTCTTGTACACCGTCCCGGTGGCGACTCCGGCCTCGGCGGCGACCGCCGCCATGGACAGTCCGGCGAACCCGTCCCGGGACAGCACGGTCATGGCGGCCCGCACGATCGACCCCGCCTGAGCATCCAGCCGGGCCTGGACAGCGGGGGTTCTGCGATAGGCCATACAAGAAGTGAACCACTGATTCATTTCTTGACGCAAGCCCCGGTTTACGGCGTACTGTCGGCGTCGTGACAGTACGAGTGGAGCGCAACGGACCCGTCTACACCGTGATCCTGCACCGCCCCGAAGCCCGCAACGCGGTCGACGGCCCCACCGCGAAAGCCCTGGCCGACGCCTTCCGTGACTTCGACGCCGACCCCACCGCCGCGGTCGCCGTGCTGTGGGGCGACGGCGGCACCTTCTGCGCCGGCGCCGACCTCAAGGCCCTCGGCACCGAACGCTCCAACCAGGTCACCGAGGACGGCGACGGACCCATGGGCCCGACCCGCATGAAGCTGTCCAAGCCGGTCATCGCCGCGGTCTCCGGGTACGCGGTCGCGGGCGGCATCGAGCTGGCGCTCTGGTGTGATCTGCGAATCGCGGAGCAGGACAGCACCTTCGGCGTGTTCTGCCGCCGCTGGGGCGTGCCGCTCATCGACGGCGGCACCGTGCGGCTGCCCCGCATCATCGGCGAGGGCCGCGCCATGGACCTGATTCTCACCGGCCGGGCCGTCGGCGCCACCGAGGCGCTGCAGATCGGACTGGTCAACCGGGTGGTGCCGAACGGCGAATCCCGCCGCGCCGCCGAGGAACTCGCGCTCGAGCTGGCCACGCTGCCGCAGACCTGCCTGCGCTCGGACCGCATGTCGGTGCTGGAGCAGAACGGCCTGGAGGAGTCCGAGGCCATCGCCAACGAGCTGCGCCACGGCATGAAGGCCCTGATGGACGGTGCGCTGGACGGGGCGCAGCGCTTCGCCTCGGGCGAGGGCCGCCACGGCCGCCCGGCCTGATTCGGGCTCCGGTTCGATCGGTCGCGCGAAAGCCCCGAATACGCGCGGCAGCACGCCATGGAACCGATCGGTACGCTAGCCGTTCGATGGATCGGCTGAGCGTGCTGGACGAGATCTTCCTGCGGTCGCATCGGGGCATGGGCACCCCGATCGTCCTGCAGGGACTCTGGCGTACCGCCGAACCGGTTCATCCGGCCCTGCTCTGGCGGGTCCACCGCGATCTGCGCACCGGGCCGCTCGGCCGCCGGGTGGTGCGCTCGCGGGTTCCCGGGGCACGGCCACGCTGGCAGCCGAACGAGACCGCGCACCCGTTCACCATGACGCCGGAGCCGATTCCGCGTGCGGCCGTCCTGGATTGGGCCGACCGCCAGGGCGCGGACCTCGATCCCGAGGCCGGGCCGGGCTGGCGGCTGTCGGCGGCACGCCTCGCCGACGGCGGCTGCCTGGTCGCGCTGACCTGTTCGCACGCGCTGGCCGACGGCCGCGCGCTGACCCTGGCCATCGACAACGCGCTGTCCGGCATCCCCCTTGCGGCACCCCTTGCGGGACATTCGGATTGGGCCGATGCCCGGCGGATGTGGGCCACGGTTCTGGGAGGGACCGCTCGCGCGCTGCGGCACGGCATTCCCACACGCCCGGCCGCACCCGAGGTGCGAAAGGCGGTACCGGGCACCTCGAATGCCCCGGCGCTTCCCGGAACCGCCACCACCTGCGGGACGGTGCTCGAGATCCCGGCCCGGGACTGGAACCGCGTCGCGGTCGCGCACGCGGGCACCGCCAACAGCCTGTTCGTCCATCTGATCGCGAAGATGCTGTGGTCCAGCGGTTTTCCCGCCGACACCATTGCCGCCAGCCTCCCGGTCGACACCCGCGACGAGCCGCGCGTGGACAACGACATGTCCATGACCGAGGTCGCCATCACCCGCGACGACACCCCGGCGACCCTGCGCCGCAAGGCCCGTGCGGCCTACGAGCACCGCATGACCAGCCCGGGCGGCATCCCCGAGGAGATCCTCCAGGTCATGCCCGACCGGTGGGCGTATCGGCTGGCGCGGGGCGCGGGCGAGCGAGATGTCCTGTGCTCCAATATCGGCAACCTGCCCGAGTCGCTGCTGGCGCTGGGCCCGCACTCGTGCACCGGGGTGGCGGCCCGCGCCATCCACCCCGGGCTCCGGCCCGACGCCCTGCCCCGGACCCGGCTCTCGGGGTACCTGACCCGGATCGCCGACACCTACACGCTGTCGCTGATCGGCCTGGATCCGAACGCCATCCCGACCTCAGCCGCGCTCACCGCGCTGGCCGAGACGGAACTGTCCGCGCTCGGCCTGTCCTGCACGGCCTGGTGACCGCCGCTCAGGTGAGGGCGGGGATCCGAACCCCCTGCCACGCCAGGCGTTTGGTGCGGTCCGGGTCGAGTTCGACGCGGCCGGGCGAATCGATGATCAGCGTCGCGCGCTGCTCCTCGGTGTAGGCGGGCCAGGCCGGCAGCGGAGTTCCGGTGCGGGCGAAGGCCAGCCAGTTGTCCTGGAACTGGCTCGACACCTCACGGAAGCCGCGGTGGCCGCCGAGCGCGGTCATGGCACGGCCGAAGGACGAATCGACCGCGCCGAAGACGGGGATCAGATCCAGGGCGTGCGTGGCGCCGAAACCGCTCAGATGGATTGCGCGCGGGGCGAAGTCGTAGCGGTACGCGTAGGTCGGCGCGTATCGGCTGTGCGCCTCCATGACGCGGACGGAGGGCCGCCAGAAGGTGAAGTCGCCGCCCATGCGGACGGAGGCCCGCTTGCCCGGAAAACCGGGATAGGCCGCGGTGACCCGGGATTCGACGGCCGCGCCGAACTCGGACAGCGTCTCGTGCAGGCGCTCCTGCGAGGTCGGCATGGACTGGCCGAGTCTGGTGAAGATGGGGCTGTCGCCGCCCTCGCCCAGGGCCTGGTCCACATGGCGCAGCAGCCAGCGCATGCGATCGGGGGTGGTGGGCAGGGTGTCGTCGAAGCGCACGAACAAGGTGGCCTCGTCCCGGTTGGTCCCGATGATGAGCGGCACCCGGTGCGCGGTGCCATCGGCGAACGCGGCCAGTGGTGCGGCGGGCAGGAATTCGCCGTCCACCACCGGGGCCAGCGGGAACAGGCCCGGCTGCTGGTGCATGATCCGGGCGACCGCGTGATCGACGGCCTTGCGGATGTCGTTCGCACCGGCGGTGCGCAGCGCCTTGGCGGCGTCCCCGGGGGCGATGCCGAGGTCGTCGAGGCAGCGGCGGGCGAACAGCCGGGCTTCGGTCTGACTCGGGGCCCAGTCCGCGGGCGCGCTCTGGGCGATGCCGCGGTGGAACAGCCCGGCCGCGGCGGGGGTGGCCATGAGGGCCAGCACCGCGTGCGCCCCGGCCGATTCGCCGAAGATGGTGACATTGTTCGGGTCGCCGCCGAACGCGGCGATATTGCGCTGCACCCACTCCAGGGCCGCGACCTGATCGCGCAGGCCCAGGTTGGAGTCGAATCGGCTGTCGGGCGTGGAGTATTCACCGAAGTCGACGTAGCCGAAGGCGCCGAGCCGGTAGTTGACCGACACCACGATGACATCGCCGCGGAGCGCCAGCCGGGCGCCGGAATACAGCCGCAGCGCGGAGGTTCCGATCATGTAGCCACCACCGTGGATGAACACCATGACCGGGCGGGGCGTGGCCGACGGCGCGTTCGGCGCGGTCACGTTCAGCGTGAGGCAATCCTCGCCGGTCGGCTGCGCCTGCCGCGGCCCGATCCGCGCGCCGTTCCGGTGTTGCATTGCGGCATAACCGAAGTCGGTGGCGTCGCGCACCCCGCTCCATGGTTGCACCGGCTGCGGTGCCCGGAAACGGAACTCCCCGACCGGAGCCGCCGCGAAAGGAATGGACCGCCAGCGTGAAACGCGGCGGCCCCGGAGTCCGCGAACCGTGCCGTCCGCGGTCGTGATGTCTGTCGTTGCCACCATTCACAAAGGGTAGTCCCAACTCTCGGGGGCTCCCAGGGTCTCGGACCACGGACCCCGAAGGTGGCGGGAACGGCCGACCCGCCGGCCGGGCGGGAACGGCCGGACGGCGGATGGGCGGTTACTGCAGGTAGCCCTCGACCTGGCGGGCGGGGTTGACCTGGGCCTCGTCGGGGTTGCGCCCCTGGTCCATGCGGGCGCGGCGCTGACGCAGCAGGTCCCAGCACTGGTCGAGCTGGACCTCGATCTCGGCCAGCTGGCGGCGCTCGGCCTCGGGGTCGAGTTCGCCACCGGTGGTCTTGGCCCGGAGCTCGTGCTCACGATCCACGAGTTCCTTGATGCGCGCGTGGATGTCCTTTTCGGTCATGCGGACCACTCTACGACCCGGGCCAGCGCCGCCCCCGCCAACCGAACCGCGCGTGGCAGCTCCGCCGCAGGCAGCGCGGCATATCCGAGGGCGATGCCGAAGGTGTGCCGGGCGCCCAGATGGTGGCGGGCCAGCGCGTCGAGGTGGACGCCGAGCTCACGGGCGGCGGCCACCGCGCGGTCCTCCTGCTCCGGGGTGGCGAGCGGGACGAAGACGTGTGATCCGGCGTCGTCGCCGCGCACGTCCAGGCCGCGGCCGCGCAGCTCGTCCACCACCAGGGCGCGGCGGGCCGGCATGTCGCGGCGCAGGCGGCGCAGATGGCGGGCCAGGTCACCGTGCCGGGCCAGTTCGGCCACCACCTGCTGACCCGCCGGGGCCGGGCCGGTGCCGGTGAGTTCGCGATGGGCGAGCACCGCCGCGGCGACGGCCGGATCCGCCACCAGCCAGCCGATACCGAGGGTGGGCGTGAGGATCTTGCTGGTGGTGCCCAGATGCACGACCACATCGGGGGCCAGGGTGGCCAGCAGTGGCAGCGGCGCGGTGTCGTACCGCAATTCGCCGTCGTAGTCGTCCTCGACCACGAGTGCGCCGGTGCGGCGGGCGAATTCGATGAGCTCGACCCGGCGGGCGGCGGGCATGCGCGCGCCGAGCGGAAACTGGTGCGCGGGAGTGCAATACACCAGGCTCGCATCCTCGGGCAGCAGCTCCACCCGCAGGCCCTCGGCGTCCACGGGCACCGGGACCAGCCGCATGCCCGCCGCCCGGAACGCCCCGGCCGCCCGCTGATAGCCGGGATCCTCGATGGCCACCACGTCGCCGGGCCGCAGCAGAGCCGCCGCGAGTTCGCCTGCGGCCGCGCTGGTTCCGGCGGTGGCCAGCACCGCGGTCCCACTGCCCGCGCCCAGCCCGCGATGCCGCAGCAGGTGTTCGGCGACGGCCTCCCGATAGTCGGTCTCGCCGCGCCGGTCCTTGCGGATCAACGGCATTCGATCCGAGGCGGCCCGCCACGCCCGCCGCCAGGCGGCCGGGTCGATGGCCTCGATGGACGGCGCGCCCGCGCCGAGATCCAGCAGTCCCGCCAGCGGTTCGGGCAGTTCGGGCCCGCCGGTCTGCGCGCCCACCGGTGCGGGCGCGGCCGTCAGGTAGGTGCCCGAGCCGTGCCGCCCGTCCAGCCAGCCCTCGGCGTGCAACTGGTCGTAGGCGGCGGTGACGACGGTCCGGCTCACCCCCAGCCGACTGGCCAGCTCACGGGAGGAAGGCAGCCGATCACCGCCGCGCAGCGCACCGGTGGTCGCGGCCCGGCGCAGTCCGTCGGCCACCTGAACAGCCAGCGGCACGCCGCTGTCCCGTTCGACGATGAACGGTAGATCATCGTCGACCAGCCGATTCACCCGCAAGTGGCCTCCTGATCATCCGGCAACTGGTGGATATCAGAATGCCACTCCGCGCACGACAGTGCGATCAACGATGTCCCCTGGCGGCCGAAGCTGCCGCGGAAACGAACGCATACACCACGAAACCCGTTGCAGCGCTGGTGATTGCGTAGACCAGCATGTGCCGAACGCAGTCGTAGAGACCGACGTGCGCCACCGGATCGGTTCGGGCGACGAGACCGGCGAGCACCGCCACCGCGAGCAACGCAGCCAGCGCCAGGACGCGCCGGGGATCCGGCGCGACCGGCCGGGCTCGCCGGTACCAAGCGGCGAAAAAGCCCGCGAGCAACAATATTCCGCCGATCGAGGAGATGTAGCCGATCACGTTGTACACCCGGTGCGGTCCGATCACGGACTCCCGCAACACGTCCCAGTGGCGCACGGCGGGACCGTCGGTGTGAGTGAAGGCATCCCAGGCGAGGTGGGTGAGCGCCCCGATGAGGAGAGCCGCTACGGCCGCCACCGGTCCCGGCCTGCGCGCGATGATCTCCTTGCCGATCATGCCCGAGACGGTGCCGCGCAGCGCCCACCCGATGGCCACCAGGATCGCGCCCAGCAGCACGTCCACCGGAAGCCCCCGCAGCGCATGCGTCAGCTCGCCGTCCACACCGATCCACAGGTAGTACGGAATGTCGGGCGCGATGCTCCCCGCGACAAGTCCTGGAAACCAGAGGACCCGACGCATGGGCAGCACGGCGGCCGGATGTGCGAGCGTGAACGGCACGGATCCCCCCGAAGTGGTCTGTAGATCTTGCGGAGAATTGGCTATTCAGGAATGCCATTTCCCGCTCGAAACTGGTCCCATGAGTGAGACAGCTTCGAACCGGACCCCATTGTCACCCACCCCGCGCAGCAGCCTCACCCGGTCCAGGGAGCGGGGTCGCACCGACCGCGTCGAACTGGACGCGGTCCTCGACGCCGGGCTCATCTGCCACCTGGGCGTGGTCTTGAACGGCAGCCCGGTGGTCCTCCCGACCATCTACGGCCGCGACGGCGACACGCTGTACCTGCACGGCTCCACCGGCTCCGGCAATCTGCGGGCCGCCATGACCGGCGACGTCGCGCTGACCGTGACGCACGTGGACGGCATCGTCTACGCCCGCTCCGCCATGCACTTCTCCATGAACTACCGCTCGGCGGTCATCCACGCCCGGCCGGTCGAGCTGACCGACCCGGACGAGCGCATGCGCGCGCTGCGCGTCATCGTCGAACAGGCCGCACCCGGCGCGTGGGACGCGGTCCGCTCGCCGAACAAGAAGGAGATGGCCGCGACCATGGTCCTGGCCCTCGACCTCACCGAGGCCTCGGTCAAGGTCCGCACCGGCGGCCCGCGCGACGAGCAGGCCGATATCGACACCGGTGGCGTCTGGGCCGGCGTCCTGCCGCTGCGTCAGGTCTTCGACGCCCCGATCCCGGCCGCGGATCTGGAAGCGGGAGTGGAGATTCCGGCGCACGTGCTGGACCGCCGCACCGATGTGGTGGCCGTGGTCTAGGGGCTACTTCAGCAGCCGGGACATGCGGCGATCGGCCAGGATCTTGCCGCCGGTCTGGCAGGTCGGGCAGTACTGGAACGACTTGTCCGCGTAAGAGACCTCTCGAACGGTGTCGCCGCACACCGGGCACGGCAGGCCGGTGCGGGCGTGCACCTGGAAGCCGGAACGCTTCTCGCCCTTGAGGCGGGCGGCGTCCTGGCCCACCGAGCGCAGGATGGCGTCGGACAGCGTGGCACGCATGGCCGCATACAGGCGCGCCACCTGTCCGGCGTCCAGCGAGCCGGAGCTGGCGAACGGCGAAAGCCTTGCCGTGTGCAGGATTTCGTCGGAGTAGGCATTGCCGATGCCGGCCAGCAGGCTCTGATCGGTGAGCGCGTTCTTCACGCGCTGCGAGGTGCCGCGCAGGATCTCGGCGAATTCCGGTTCGCTCACGGCCAGGGCGTCGGGCCCCAGCCGCGCGATGCCGGGCACCGAGAGCGGATCGCCGGTGATCCACACGGCCAGCCGCTTCTTGGTACCGGCCTCGGTGAGATCGAAAGCGGGGGTGGCGCCTTCAGGAGTGAAGAAATGCACGCGCAGGGCCAGCGGTCCCTTGCCGGGCTTGGGCGGATCGACCCCGGGCTCGTCGATCCACCGCAGCCAGCCGCCGCGCGACAGGTGTGTGATCAACCACAGCCCGTCGCAATCCAATCCGAGGTGCTTGCCCCAGTGCCCCACCCCGGTCACGTCGCGCCCCGACAGCGCGGTCACCGGCGGATCGAAGGTCTTCAGCACGCTCAGGGCCGCCACGTCGACCCGCCCGACCACCGCCCCGACCGCATGCTCGGCCAGGAACTGCTCGAGCGCCACAATCTCCGGTAGTTCGGGCAACGGATCTCCTCCAATGGGCGACCATTTCCGTCGTCCACCCTAACCGCACACCCCGACACCCGGCGGATTCAGCGCGCGGCGCCCGCCTGCCGCAGCAGGTAGATATCCATGATCCAGCCCTTGGCCTCGCGCAGGGCCGCCCGCCGGCGGGCGATGCGGCCCTCGACCACGCGCAGCGGGCCCTCCACGATCACCTCGTCGGGCATGCCCAGGTACGCGCCCCACCAGATGTAGACGTCGTCGCCCGGCACCTGCGTGAACGAGCACTCGCCGTCCAGCATCACCAGCGTGGACTGCCCCGGGACCAGCCCCTCCTCGCGCAGCCGCCGCCCGGTGGTGATGTGCAGCGGTTCGCCGATCTCGTGCAGCACGATGCGGTGCGCGGCGGCCAGCGCCTGCGCGCTGGTGACGCCCGGAACCACCTCGTACTCGAACTGGATGCGCTCGCGTTCGAGCACCCGCTCGACGATGCGCAGCGTGCTGTCGTACAGCGACGGGTCGCCCCACACGAGAATGCCGCCCACCCCGTCGGTTTCGGCGAAGGCCCGCTCCAGCAGCTCGGCCCGCGCCTCGTGCCAGTCCGCGACCGCGCCCTGGTAGACGGCGTCCGCGCCGCTGGCGGGCACGCCCCGGTCGCGCGGCGGGTCGATGATCTCTACTATCGAGTGCGGCTGGCGCGCGTACTCGGCCAGGATGGCCGACCGCACATCCGTGAGCTCCTGCTTCTCGGCCCCCTTGCCGATGAGAAAAAACACGTTTACCTGGCACATGGCCTTGATGGCCTGCACCGTCACCTGGTCCGGGTCCCCCGCCCCGATTCCGATCACAAACAACTTCCGCACGATGCGTAAGCTTGCCAGGCGTGGAGAGCGCCCGAGATACCCAGTACGAGGACCTGCTCCGACTGGTGCTGGAATCCGGCACGCCCAAGGCGGATCGGACCGGAACCGGCACCCGCAGCATTTTCGGGCATCAGCTGCGCTATGACCTGTCGCAGGGCTTTCCCCTGATCACCACCAAGAAGGTGCACCTCAAGTCGATCGTCTACGAGTTGCTGTGGTTCCTGCGCGGTGACTCCAATGTGCGGTGGCTGCAGGAGCACGGCGTCACCATCTGGGACGAATGGGCCGACGCGCAGGGCGAATTGGGCCCGGTCTACGGCGTGCAGTGGCGGTCCTGGCCGACCCCGGACGGCACCCACATCGATCAGATCTCGCAGGTGCTGCAGACGCTGCGCACCGATCCGGATTCGCGGCGCATCATCGTCTCGGCGTGGAACGTGGCCGAGTTGAACAAAATGGCGCTGGCCCCCTGCCACGCCTTCTTCCAGTTCTATGTGGCCGACGGCAAGCTGTCGTGCCAGCTGTATCAGCGCAGCGCGGACCTGTTCCTGGGCGTGCCGTTCAATATCGCCAGCTACGCGCTGCTGACCCACATGGTGGCCCAGCAGACCGAGCTGCTGCCCGGTGACTTCATCTGGACCGGCGGCGATGTGCACATCTACGACAATCACCTGGCCCAGGTTCGCGAGCAGCTGACCCGCGAGCCCTACCCGTTCCCGCAGCTGCACCTGCGGCCCGCGCCCACGCTGTTCGACTACGCGTACGAGGACGTGGAAATCCAGGGCTACCAGCATCATCCGGCCATCAAGGCGCCGGTCGCGGTATGAACCGGACCATCGGGCTGATCTGGGCCCAGACGCCGCGGGGAATCATCGGGCGGGACAACACGATTCCGTGGCGCGTGCCCGAGGACATGGCGCATTTCAAGGACGTCACCTTCGGGCATCCGGTGATCATGGGCCGCAAGACCTGGGATTCGCTGCCGGTGCGCTTCCGTCCGCTCGACGGCCGCCGCAATATCGTCGTGACCCGGCAGCCGGACTGGTCCGACGCCGGGGCGGAGCGGGCGGGCTCGCTTTCCGAGGCCCTGCACATGACCGGCGAGAAGTCGGTGTGGATCATGGGCGGCGGCGAGATCTACCGTGCCGCAATGCCTTTCGCGACCGAGCTGATGGTCACCGAGATCGACGCCGACATCGACGGCGACACTCTGGCGCCGGCCATCGATCGCGCGTGGCAGACGGATGCGGCCGACTGGCGCGAGTCGTCGACGGGTCTGCGGTATCGCTTCCGCCGTTATCGCCGCGCCGCCCCGGGCTTGCGGTAACGCCTGTATTCCTAGTCCGGCAATTCCTGCAAACACCGCCCCGAAACCGCCGATCGGCCCGGGTGCGTCCGGCATACTCAGCGATATTCCGGCGAAAGGCAGTCCATGGACAAGAAATCGCTGACCGCGGTTGCCCGCCAGCAACTGAAGCTGGCGGCCACCGCCTCGAGCGGGCGCAGTTCGTTGACCATCTATGGCGGCCACACCCATACCCTGCGCCAGACGGTCATCGCGATGACGGCCGGACAGACGCTGGCCGAGCACGAGAATCCGGGCGAGGCAACCCTCGTGGTGCTGAGCGGGGTGCTGGTGGTGATCAGCGGCACCAACGAGTGGAAGGGCTCGGCGGGTGACCTGATTGTGATCCCCAACGCCCGCCACAGCGTGAAAGCCATCGATGACGTGGCATTTCTGCTGACCGTCGCCAAGTAGCCCGGGGGACGCGGGCATACCGGACGGGTCGGTGGTCGGCCGCAGCGCATAAGGTGGTGCCCATGGGTGAGCCACAGCCGATCCTCGACCCGCTCACACCGGCCGCGATCTTCCTCGTCGTCACCATCGACGAGGGTGGCGAGACGGTGGCGCGGGATTTGCTCGCAGATCTGCCCGGGTTGCGTCGCTCCGTCGGATTCCGGGTGCCCGGATCCGGCCTCGCGTGCATCACCAGCATCGGGTCCGCCGCCTGGGACCGCCTCTTCTCCGGGCCGAAACCCGCACAGTTGCACGAGTTTCCGGGTTTCATCGGTGAGCGGCACCAGGCCCCCGCCACGCCGGGCGACCTGCTGTTCCACCTCAAGGCCGAAACCCAGGACGCCTGTTTCGAATTGGCGATGAAGATCGCCGAGCGGCTGTCCGGCGCGGCCACCATCGTGGATCAGACGGTCGGCTTCCGCTATTTCGAGCAGCGTGATCTGCTCGGATTCGTGGACGGCACCGAGAATCCGGAGGGACAGCTCGCCGCCACCGCCGCGCTGGTCGGCGACGAGGATCCCGAGTTCGCCGGTGGCAGTTACGTCATCGTGCAGAAGTACCTGCACGATCTGGGCTCGTGGAAGGCGCTGTCCACCACCGAACAGGAAAAGGTCATCGGGCGAACGAAACTCGACGACTTCGAACTTTCCGACGCCGACAAGCCCGCGAATTCGCATGTGGCCGTGAACGATCAGGACGAGATCGGCAATATCGTGCGTGCCAATATGCCGTTCGGCTCGATCCAGGACGGCGAATTCGGCACCTACTACATCGCCTACGCCGACGACCCGGCCATTACCGAGAACATGCTGGTCCGCATGTTCCTGGGCACGGCCGACGCCGCCTACGACCGCATCCTGGATTTCTCCACCGCGGTCACCGGCACCTCGTTCTTCGCCCCGCCCGCGGGATTCTTCGACGCGCTGCCGGACGCACCCGCGCCGGCGGCGGCCACCCAGCGGGAATCCCCCGACGGCAATGGCGTTGCGTCCGGGGACGGGTCCCTGGGCATCGGAGCCTTACGCAATCGTTGAACCGGCGCTACGGAATCGTTGAACCGAACGGAGCTGACGCATGAACAACCTGCATCGCGAACTCGCGCCCATCACCTCGGAGGCCTGGTCGGCCATCGAGGAGGAGGCGACGCGAACCTTCAAGCGGCACATCGCCGGTCGCCGCGTGGTCGATCTGTCCGGCCCGCACGGCACCGACTACTCCGCCGCCGGACTGGGCCGCACCTCCACCATCACCTCCCCCGGTGACGGTGTACAGGCCCGCCAGCGCGTGGTGCTGCCGCTGGTGGAGCTGCGGGTGCCGTTCACGCTCTCCCGCGAGGAGCTGGACAATATCGAGCGCGGCGCGCACGACGCCGATCTGGATCCGGTGAAGACCGCGGCCAAGAAGATCGCCTTCGCCGAGGACCGCGCCATTTTCGAGGGCTATCCGGCGGCCGGGATCATCGGCGTCCGGGCCTCCACCTCCTGCGAGCCGGTGAAGCTGCCCGGCGACCCGCGCCTGGCCCCGGAGGCGGTGGCGCAGGCGCTGAGCAAGCTGCGGCTGGCGGGTGTGGACGGGCCGTACTCGGTGCTGCTGTCGGCGGATCTGTACACCGCGGTGAGCGAGACCTCCGATCACGGGCACCCGATCCGCACCCATATCGAGCGGCTCATCGACGGTGACATCATCTGGGCGCCGGCCATCGACGGCGCATTCGTCCTGTCCACGCGCGGCGGCGATTTCGATCTGCAGATCGGCCAGGATCTGTCCATCGGCTATCTCTCGCACGATGCCGAGACGGTGCAGCTGTACTTCCAGGAGAGCCTGACGTTCCTGGTGTACACGGCCGAGGCGGCGGTCCCGCTCGAGGCGTGACCAGCTGATCCGAGGCGAGACTAGGTGAGCCGGAAGCGGTTTCGATACTCCGTCGGCGTGGTGTCCAGTACGCGCCGGAAGGCCCGGGTGAGGGTGTCGGTGGTGTTGAAACCGCTCAGGGTCGCCACCCGTTCGAGCGTGTGATCGGACGTTTCGAGCTGATTGCGCGCGAATTCGACTCGGGCGGACTCGATATAGGCCGCCGGGGTGGCGCCGAGATCGGTCTTGAAGATGCGGGTCAGCTGCCGTTCGCTGACATGGGCCTGCGCCGCCAGATCCGCGACCGTCAACGGCTCGGCGAGATGGCGGGCGATGTGGTGGCGCAGGTCGTCGATCCGGCGCGTGGTCGAGATGGGTTCGAGTGACACGCTGAACTGACTCTGCCCGCTCGGCCTTTTCAGGAACATGACCAGCTGCCGCGCCACGCGCAGTGCGAGGGCGTCGCCGAAATCGTCGGCGACCAGTGCCAGGGCCAGATCCAGGCAGGCGGTGAGTCCCGCACCGGTCCAGACGTTCTGGTCGCGAATGAAGATCGGATCGGCGTCCACGGTGACGGCCGGATGTTCCGCCGCGAGCTGCTGTGCGGTGGACCAGTGTGTGGTGGCGCGCTTGCCGTCCAGCAGCCCGGCGGCGGCGAGAATGTGCGCGCCGACGCAGACCGAGGCGACGCGGCGGCTGTCGGCGGCCAGCTTCGCCACCCACGCCACCACCCGCGGGTCGCTGAGCGCGCGCACCCGGCCGTCGCCGTCCACCTCCACCGAGCCGGGCACCACCAGCGTGTCGATCGCGCGCCCGGCGAGGTCGGCGAAGGTGATGTCGGGCAGCACTCGGACTCCGGCGGAGGTGGTGACGGGGTCGAGGGTCTCGGCGGCCAGCGCCACCTGATACCCGGTGTCCCCGTTCATCTCTCGCTGGAGCAGCGCGAAAACCTCCGGTGGCCCGGTCACATCCAGCAGATCGACCCGGTCGAACAGCACGATGACGACGAATCGCGCCGGTGCAGCCACGGTTCCTCCCTCCCTCGGCATGTCCGAATCTGCAGGCTACATGACATTTCCGACACTCCCGCCGGCCCATAGCGTGGAAAACGTCCACCGCACAGGGCGGTTCGGATGTGCAAACCCAGGAGGATCTCCATGCCCGCGCAGACCCTGCGTGACCTCAGCGGCTTCGATCAGACCCCGGCCACCCTGGCCGACGCGACCCTGATCCTCGTCGACTACCAGAACACCTACACCCGCGGCGTGATGGAGCTGACCGGCTGGCAGCCCGCCCTCGACGCCGCCGCCGACCTGCTGGCCCGCGCCCGCCGGGCCGGCTCGGCGATCATCCACATCGTCAACGACGGCGGCCCCGGCACCCCCTACGACATCACCGCCGACATCGGCGCGATCCACCCCGCCGTGGCCCCGGTCGACGGCGAACCCGTTGTCGTCAAACAGGTTCCGAACGCCTTCCACGACACCGACCTGGCGGCCCGGGTGGACGCCGCGGGCAACAAGAACCTGATCATCGCCGGCTTCATGACCCACATGTGCGTCACCTTCACCACCGAGGGCGCCTTCCTGCGCGGCAACCACCCCACCGTCGTGGCCGATGCCTGCGCCACCCGCCCCCTGAAGTCGGCCGTCGGCGAGGTGACTGCCGGACAGCTGCACGACAGCGCCCTGGCCACCATCGCCGACCTCTACGGTGTCGTCGTGGCCTCCGCCGCCGAGCTGAACTGACCCTCGGGCCCGCCGGGTGCCGCGTCAGGGCTGACGGGGCATCGCGCGGCTGGTGTGCAGGTAGCGGGCAGCGGGGTCACCGTCTCCGTTGATCAGGCCGTACACGGCGTGGCGGCCACGGACGGGGCGCGCCGCGATCAGGGCGTCGGAGCGGAGATGTAGAAGTTCCATGCGGTCCGGGGCGGAGACCAGGGCCGCTTCCGCCGTCAGGGGAATCGTGGACAGCCAGGCCCGGCCATCGGGGTCGACGTCGATGGCGTGCTCGTACATGACCGAGCGGTACCGTCCGCTGACCCGCGCCGCATCCACCGGTTCGGGCCGGGCGGGCGGCACGGGCCGGGCGGGCAACCGGATACCCGCGTTCACCCACAGCAGGTCTCCGACCAGATCCTGGTAGAGCGCGAACGCGTCACCGCCGTTGGCCAGCAAGGCGATTGCGACGCCGGCGGCGGGCGCGATGCGCAGGAAGGCGTTCTGGCCGATAGTGCTGCCGTCGTGCCCGAACAATCCGGTTCCGGCGGGATCGAACAGCTGCCAGCCCAGGCCCCAGTGGGTGCCGTAGCCGATATCGGGCACCTCGACGTGCGGCCGGGTCATCCCCTGTACCGCGGTCTCCGGGAGGATGGGGACGCCCTCCACGGTGCGACCGCCGGACAGGTGCAGCCGGGCGAATCCCAGCAGATCGCGCGCGGACATCGCCAGCCGCGCGCCGGCCGGAGCATTGGAGGCCGGAAGCGCCCAGACCGGCGTGGGTTCCGGGCCGGCGCCCGGCGCGGAACCGATATGCCCTACCGCGGCGCGGAACAGGATGGCCTCGTCGGCGTCGGTGGCCACCCGGGTCAGCCCGAGCGGGGTCACCAGCCACTCCCGCAACACCGCGTCGAAAGGCTTGCCGCGCAACACTTCCAGTATTCGGCCGAGCAGCACGTAGCCGCTGTTACAGTAGGAGAACATGTCGCCGGGCCGGTGCACCTGCCCGGCGTCCGCGATGGCGGGCACGAACTTCTCCACCGCGTCCGCACCGCACCCGGTGTCCAGGAACAGGTCGCCGTCGATGCCCGAGGTGTGGCCGAGCAACTGCCGGACCGTGATGACCGCCGCGGCCGCCGCGTCGCGCACCTGGAACTCGGGCAGGTACCGGCGCACCGGGGCGTCCAGCTCGATCAGCCCCTCGGCGGCAAGCTGCATGATCAGCGTCGCGGTCCACGCCTTGGTGACCGAGCCGATCTGGAACACCGAATCCGTGGTCGCCGCAACACCTGTCGCGGTGTTCAGCACCCCGGCCGCCGCGTCCCTGATCTCGCCGCCGACCAGCACCGCCACTTGCGCGCCGGGGACTCCGTGCTCCTCGATCGAGTCGGCCAGTCGGCGCTCGAGGTCGACGGCGTGCGGCATCGGTCGCTCCTTCAGGTGCTGCGGGACCACCGGTAGGCGGTGGTAGAGGCACGGTAGGTCGACAAGGGTGCCGATGTCGAGATCGGCTGGGAATCCTCCGGTTTCGACCCCCCTCAGGAGTCCATCTGCATGACGTAGAAGCGGTTGTCGTCGGGGTCCCGGAAGGCGAACATGAGCGGCGCGGAATCCCAGTCCAGCAGCGCGCCGACGGTGAGGCCGAGGCCGGCGAGCGCGGCATGGGCGGCGCGGGCATCCGTGGTCGCGAGCCGGATCCCGGTGTCGATGCCCGCGGGCAGTTCCGCGGACGCGCGCACCAGCGCCAAGGAGGCCGTCCCGCCGGGCAGCGACATCTCTATCCAGCGGAAGCCCGGCTGCAGTTCGGCGTCCATGCGGGTCGCCAGCCCGAGCCGCTCGAGCAGCGCCTTGGTCCGGTCCTGATCGGTCACGGGCACCGCGATATTGACGACGGCGGTGAAGGTCGATTGCGTCATGCGAATGAAGACGATCCGTCCGCGTCGAATTCATCGGCGATGCGCACCGGCGGGTACGGTGACCGGCAGTCGGTTTCGGGAGGCGGAATGACGATGGTGCGGGCGGGCGTGGTGCCGGGGCGGCGCATGGCCGGGTACGTGGCCGCGGGGATACTCGTGGTGGCCGTCGTCTGTGCGGGCACCGTCGGGGTTTTCGGGCTGAATCGAGTGTTCACCGGGCTGTTCTTCGGCGCGGCCGCCGCGGTGGGGCTGATGGTCGCGCTGTTCGGGCGGGACCGGGTGGAGCTGACCGAGGATGCGATCGTGCGGCGGACCCCGTGGGGTGCCTCGACGGTGGCGTGGGATCGGGTGGTGGCCGGACGGTTCGCGCTGGACGAGAAGGGCCGCTGGACCCTCGCACTGGATCTCAACGGCGGCGACGAGCCGCATCGGGAACTGGTGCTGCTGTCCATCCCGCCGGTGCAGCGGCCCATCGCCAGCGCCTACGACATGCGCAAGCGTGAACAGGTCGACGAGATTCGAACCATGTTGCGGCACAGGCGGATTCCGGTGACCATCCTGCCGGAGATCGCCGATGCCCTACAGCGGCACTGGAAGATCGCCCCGCCCACCCGCTGAGCCCGCACACCTAGGGGATCTCCCGGAGCGACCGGCGACCACAGGACGATGCATCCGCCCCGGTCACAGCCCGAGAATCCTTGGTGTGGCTGGTGATCGCAGCGTCCTCTACGGAACCTCACAGCCACGGCGGATCGGATGCACAGCCGCAGGTGTGAGGGTGATGATCGTGGCGTTGAGCGTTGTGGCGGAGGACTTCCGCCAGTATGGATGGACGATCGAGACGACCGGCGACGGCGTCGACTTGATCACCGGCGAGCAGATCGCGGCCATCGAACTCACCGGGTCCGTCGCTGCCGGGGTGCGCCGATACCTGCGCGCCAACAACCTCTCCGGCCCGGTCATCGAGGTCCCGGGTCCGCAGCGGCGGGAAATCCATCTGGTCGTCGGCGTGGCCAAGGCCGCGCGGGCCATCGAGAGCCTGCGCGCCGCGGGGGCGACCGTGCACACCGACGGTGACCGGGTCCCGCTGCCGCAGCCGGGCCGCGGGACCGCGTGGAGCGTCATGCCCCACGAGGCGCGCTGGGTGCCGCCGGTGGTCGCCATCGCCGCGGCCGTGCGCGCCGTCGCGGCCAGCGACCGGGCGCGGCTGCGGACCGTGGCCTGCTGACACCGGCCCGACGACAAGGGCGCCCGCGCCTCCCGCGCTACCGCCGCTGGCTAGGGTGGGACGGGTGATTCGCACCGCGGCACTGGCGCATATCCGGGATCGTCGCATGTTGCAGACCCGGTCCACCGGCAAGGACGTCTTCTATATGGCGGGCGGCAAGATCGATCCGGGTGAGACCCCGGAGATGGCCCTGCACAGGGAGATTCACGAGGAACTCGGGGTGGCCGCCACCGGCGTCAGCGAACTGGGCGTGTTCGAGGCGGAGGCCTACGGGCACGCGCCCGGCACCCGCCTGCACATGACCTGCTTCCTCGGCGAGCTCACCGACGAGCCGCGCCCCTCCGGGGAGATCGCCGAACTGCGCTGGTTCACCCTCGGCGAATACGCCGCCATGAACGCGGTCGCCCCCGGCTCGCTGCTGGTCTTCCGGCGGCTGCACGCGCTCGGCCTGATCGACTGACCCTCGCACTGTAACCACCCGCGCTATTTCTGAATGGCAACTACGCCAACCGGATCCGCGCCCCGAGATGTGCCGGTCCGGATTCCGGATCGCACCGAATCAAGGGTGATTGCAGTGATCAAACCGCTTACTCTGCTCGCGACGGCCGTGATGGCCGCGGGTGGCCTCGGCTTCGGCACCGTGGCGGACACCCGTTTCGACTCCGGCGCCGACTGCCTGTGGGCGGGCGGCACGCACCCGCAGGGGTCGCAGGTGGTGGCGGGCGGCTCGGCCTTCACCTGCGGCAGCGACGCGGCCGGTCCGCACTGGTACCGGGGCGGCGCGGCAGGCGGGAGCACCGTGCCGAATCCCGGGGCGGATGCCAATCCGGCGGGGCGCTTCAGCGCGGGGGCACGCCAGCCCGGGACCGATTACGACGACTACTGCGTCGGCGATCAGCTCATCCCCGGTGTCGGGGACGTCTTCGAGGCGGTCCCGACCAGCGGCGGCCTGCTGTGGAAGTCGGCCGGCCCGGTCTCGCAGTGGACCTTCGACCCCGGTGTGGTGCAACCGAAGACGTCGACCCGCTCGTCCGGGATGTGCCTCGACGGTCAGCTGCTCTGAGCATCCTCGTCCTCGTCCGCCGCCGGGTAGGGCCGGTTCGGGATGAGGGCGGCCGAGGCCAGGCCGACGAGCAGGAACAGTGCCGCGGCCAGCAGCGCGGTCCGGGTGGAGTCGGTGAAGGCCCGGCTCAGCGCGTCCACGATGGCCGCGGCGCCGTGGTGGTCCCGCAACCCGCTGATGGCCCCACCGGCCGACTGCCGGGTCGCGGTGGCGAGGGTGTCGGCGGCCGGCTTCTGCAGATCGGGCACGTGTGCGAGCCGTTTGGGCAGATCGTGGGCCAGCGCCGCCGACAGCAGCGCACCGATGACCGCGGTACCGAAGGCCGAACCGATCTGCCGCACCGTGGACTGGGCGGCCGATCCCTGGCCCGAATGCTCAGGCGGCACATCGGCGAGCACGGTCCCGGTCAACTGCGCCGAGGCCATCCCCAGCCCGATGCCGTACCCGATCAGCAGCACCGCCAGCCACCAGCCGGAAATGTGCGGGGTGACGAACAGCGCGGCCAGCACCACGGCGACGGCCTCGAAGACGAGGCCCAGCTGTACCACTCGCACCGGCCCGAACCGGCGCACCAGCCCCTCGGCGAGCCCCGCGGCCAGGAACGCGCCGACCGCCATGGCGGCCAGCACATAGCCCGCGCCGAGGGTGGACAGCCCGAGCACGTTCACCATGAACAGCGGCAGCACGAACAGCAGGCCGAATTCGCCCAGCGCCACCAGGAACGCGGTGATATTGCCCCAGCGGAAGCTGGGGATCCGGAACAGCGCGGGATCCAGCAGCGCCGATCGGCCGATCAGACGGCGGTGCTGCTCCCAGCGGATGAACAGGTACAGCGCCACCACCCCGAGCACCAGCAGGATCGGGATCAGCGAGACCGGCGCGCTCGCCGGCCAGTTCCACCCCACGAGCGGGAATTCCCGCAGCGGCTTCCCCCAGCCGTAGGTCTGACCCTCGATGAGCGCGAACACCAGCAGCGCGAAACCCGCTGCGCTGAGCAGGAATCCGTCCACGTCCAGGCCCGGCGCGGCCTTGCCCATGCGGGTCTCCGGGACGTACCGCACCAGCCCGATCAGCACCACCGCGCCCAGCGGCAGGTTCACCAGGAAGATCCACGGCCAGGTGAAGTAGGTGGTGAGCCAGCCGCCCAGCAGCGGGCCGATGGCGGCGACACCGGAGATGACCGAGCCCCAGACCGCGAAGGCGATCACCCGGTCACGGCCCCGGAAGAGGGCGTTCATGGTGGCCAGCGTGCCGGGCAGGACACCGGCCGCGCCGATGCCCTGCACGGTGCGTCCCAGGAGCAGGGGCCAGGCGCTGTGCGCCGCTGCGGAGAGCACGCTGCCGACTACGAAGATCACCACGCCCAGGGCGAACATCCTGCGCCGTCCGAGCCGGTCGCCGAGGCGGCCGCTGGTGATCAGCAGCGCGGCCAGCACGACCGCGTAGATGCTGTTGATCCATTGCGCCTGAGTGAAATTCAACTGCAATTGGTCGATGATGACGGGCAGGGAGACCGCGACGATGGTGCCGTCCAGCACCACCATGGACAGTCCCAGCGCCAGGACACCGAGGGTGGTCCATTTGTTGCGACCCAGGTCGAGCTGCGTTTCCGTCATTCGTCGCTCCCGCCGCTGAACAGCCGTCCGAAGAGTCCGATTATCCGTTAGCCGCCTATGCGCCAATTGTCCGTTCAACAGTGTATGTCGAGGCGGCTGGGCAGCCGAATATTTGCCGACAGGCGACCTCTGAACGGCGGATGTCCGAATCGGATACCTTGAATCGTGTGTCGATGCTGAAGGGTTCCAACGTTCCGGTGGTGGTGTCCGAGATTCGGATCGAACTGGGGTGGCAGTCGGGACCCGGGGTTCCCGACGCCGACGCCTCCGCACTGCTGCTGTCGAGCGGCCGGGTGCGCTCGGACGCCGATTTCGTCTTCTACAACCAGCCGCTGCACGCCTCGGGCGCAGTCCGCCACCACGGCAAGCAGACGGGACCGGTGATCGTGGACGCCCTCTCGGTGCACCTGGGCCGGGTGGAACCGCAGATCGACGCCATCGTGCTCGCGGCCTCGGCCGACGGCGGCACCTTCGCCCAATTCCGGGGCCTGCACGTGCGTTTGGTGGATATGGGCGGCGTGGAGCTGGCCCGCTTCGACAGCACCGACGCCACCTCGGAGACCGCCTTCGTGCTCGGCGAGCTGTATCGCCGCGACGGCGGCTGGAAGTTCCGCGCGGTCGGTCAGGGCTACGACTCCGGACTGGCCGGGCTGGCAACCGATTTCGGCATCTCGGTCGATGAAGCGCCTGCCCCGCAGCCGAATACTCCGCAGCGCGTCGCTCCCTCGCAGCCGCTCGCACCCCCACCCCCGGTCACCCCGCTCCAGCCCGCGGCCGCCCCGCCGCCGATCGCTCCCCCGCAGCCGGTGCCGGCGCAGCAGCAGCACAATTTCGGGCCGCCGCCGACGCCTGCGCCCCGGCCCGATACGGGCAAGATCTCGCTGACCAAGGAGGCTCCGGCGGTCTCGCTGACCAAGCAGGGCGCGACCGGCGGGATCATGCGGGTCAACCTGAACTGGTCGGTGCCGAGTTCGGGCGGTCTGTTCGGGCGCAAGCGGGCGAACGGCGGCCTCGACCTGGATCTGTGCGCGTTCTGGGAGCTGGCCGACGGGTCGAGGGGCTGTGTCAGCGCGCTGGACACCTTCGGCGATCTGCACAAGCCACCGTTCATCGCGCTGGATCGCGACGATCGCACCGGCGGCAGCGCGACCGGCGAGAACCTGTCCATCAACCTCGATCACATCGCGGATTTCCGCCGCATCCTGGTATTCGCCTCGCTCTACGAGGGCGCGCAGGACTTCCGTGGCGTGCACGCCACCGCGACCCTGTTCCCCCGCAATACGCCGCCGATCGAGATGGAAGTCGGTGGCTGCCAGGATGATTCGCGCGAGATGGTGCTGGCGCTGATCGAGAACGTGCACGGCGAGCTGGTGGTGCGGCGCGAGGGCCGGTTCGTGCGCCCGCCGGAGGGCCGCCGGTTCTGGGGCAAGCTGGCGGTGGACCAGGCCTACGGCTGGGGCCTCAAGTGGGGCACCTCGAAGGGCAAGTCCTGACGCGGATCACTCCGGAGCGAGTCGCCGCGCCAATTCCAGTGCGGCGACCCGGGTTTCGGCCAGCGAACCGGGCCAGCAGAGCAGCCGCAGGATGGCGTCGGGAATGAGCTGCTCGGCGTACTCCGGCGCCGCGCCCTCGTCGGAGCGCATATTGATGACCGACTCCACCAGCCGGAACGGCAGCAGTTCGGCCCCGGCCACCGCGCCCGCGCCGGCCGCAGCGATGACGGACCCGGCCTCGGCGATCACGGCGGCGGACAGCGTCTCGTAGTGGCCGCGCAGCTCGTCGCGGCGTTCCCGGAAGCGGGCGAAGCGTTCGCTGCGCAGTTCCGGCAGCAGGTACAGCGCGCCGAGATTCCAGCGGCTGGCGCACAGCTGGCTGACGTCGTACCAGGCCAGCGCGTACAACCGCACGGCCGCGGGCTCGGTCCGCCCGGCCAGCACGCCCGCCAATTCCAGTGGCGTGGTGACCGTTTCGGCGAGCAGGGCGTCGAGAATGTCGTCCTTGGCGGCGAAGTGGTGGTACAGCGAGGCCTGCCGGATGCCGACGGCGTCGGCGACCGCGCGGGTGGAGGTATTGCCGTAGCCGTGACTGGTGAACAACTCGGCGGCGGCGTCGAGGATTTCGGCGCGCGGCGTCTGGCCTGCGCGCCGGCGCGGTTCGAGGCGAGGACGGCCGGGTCCGAGTTGGGTCACCCTGCCATTCTGTCCTACCCGCACCATCGGCCCGCTTACGCGCATAGTCGGCCCGCCTACCCGCGCGGCCGACCTGCACAGTGAGGTTCCTGTCATTTGACAGAAATACCGGCAATGCAGAAGTTACGGCGGGCCATCCGACCGATACAGCGGCGTCACCTGAGCCGCGATCGCGACCGGAAAACTTTCAAGCGATAGATATTCGCCTCGCGAAAGACTCACCGCCATGGTTGCCTCCGCCGACGCCATCATTTCCCAGCCCCCGCCGGTCACCGCCGAAACCAGCACGAGCAGCGCCGAAACCAGCTCGGACAGCGCCGATCTGGCGCGCTTCGGCTATCAGCCGGTGCTGCACCGCAAGCTCGGCCGCTACGCCTCCTTCGCGGCCGGGTTCTCCTTCGTCTCCATCCTGACCACGATCTTCCAGTTCTTCGGCTTCGGCTACTCCTTCGGAGGCGCGGCCTTCTTCTGGACCTGGCCAATCGTGTTCGCGGGCCAGTTCCTGGTGGCGCCGAACTTCGCGGAACTGGCCGCCCGCTACCCGATCTCGGGCTGCATCTATCAGTGGTCGCGCCGGCTGGCCGGGGAGGTCGTCGGCTGGTTCGCGGGCTGGATGATGATCATCGCCCAGATCGTCACGGCCGCGGCGGCCGCGATCGCGCTGCAGGTGGTACTGCCGACCATCTGGACCGGATTCCAGCTCATCGGCACGAACAGCGATCTCACCTCCCGCGACGGGGCGTCGAACGCGGTGCTGCTGGGCAGCGTGCTGCTGGTGATCACCACCCTCATCAATGTGGTGGGCATCGACTGGATGGCGCGCATCAACTCGCTCGGGGTGACCATCGAGATCATCGGTGTGATCGCGGTGATCGCGGTGTTCTTCACCCACACCGACCGCGGGCCGGGCGTGGTCACGCACACCGATCAAGCCGCGGCCGGGCCGTACTGGGCCGCCTTCCTGGCCTCCGGATTGATGGCCGCCTACGTCATGGTCGGATTCGATTCCGCCGGTGAGCTTTCCGAGGAGACCAGGAATCCGCGGCACGTCGCGCCGCGCACCATTCTGTCGGCGCTGGCCGTGTCCGCGCTGGGCGGCGGGCTCATCCTGCTGGGCGCGCTCATGGCCGCACCGAGCCTGTCCGACGGCTCGCTGGCCAGTGGCGGGCTGGCGTACGTGATCGAGGCCAAGCTGACCAGCGTTCCCGGCAAGGTGGTGCTGGCCTGCGTGGCGTGCGCGATCACGGTGTGCACCCTGGCGATTCAGACGGCCGGTTCGCGGCTGCTGTTCTCGATGGCCCGCGACGGGCGGCTGCCGTTCGCCAAGCCGCTGTCGACGGTGCATCCGCGCTTCGGCACTCCGGTGTGGCCCGCTGTGGTGATCGGCGTGCTGGGTATCGGCCTGCTGGTGGTGAACCTGGGCAATGCCGCCATCTTCGCGACGCTGGCCAGTGTCTGCATCGTCATGCTCTACCTCGCGTACCTACTGGTCACGGTGCCGCTGCTGGTGCGCCGGGTCAAGGGCTGGCCCGCCGATATCGCCGGCGACGCCGCCGGCACGAAGCTGTTCGCGCTGGGCCGCTATGGCATTGCGATCAATGCGCTCGCGGTGATCTGGGGCATCGCCATGGCGGTGAACCTGGCCTGGCCGCGGGCCGCGGTCTACACCCCGACCGGCGGCGGCTGGTGGATGCTCTGGGCCGCACCGCTGTTCGTGCTGCTCACGGTGGCGGTCGGCGCGGTGGTGCACCGGGTGGTGACCCCCGCGCGCGGCGTAGTCACCGATCCCATTCCCCAAATCGCCTGATCCACAGGACATTCCGATGACACCGCCGGAGCCCGGCCAACGCCTGCACCGCCGGCGGGGCCTCCGGCGATTCCCGAGAAACGGAGTAGCAATGAGCACAGCCAACACCACCGGCGCGCGGGATCATGCCCGCTCCCAGGCGGCCGCCGCCGAACGCGTCGGGCCCGAGCTCCCCGTGGACGTCGACATCGCGAAAATCACGTTCGCCCAGCGGATTCCGGCGGGTGGATACGCGAATGTGGTGCTCGCGCGTGGTACCCGGGTGCGGTTGTCGGATCCGTTCGGCGCGGCGTGTGCGCATCTGCTGCTGCTGCGAGCCGAATCGCCTTGGGAACGGCTGAATGTCGCCGACACTGTGAAGGTGCCGTGGCAGGCGTATCTGGGCGTCGGCCACCCGCTGCTCTCCGATCAGGGGCGGGTGCTGGCCACGGTGATCGCGGACTCCTCCGGCCGTCACGACACCCTGTGCGGTCCGTCGCCCGCCGCGCGCCAGGGCCTGCGGCTGGCCGGGGTCAAGCAGGGGCTCGAGCCGCGGGATATCGGCCCGACGGTGTCGTTCTTCCGGGGTGTGCGCGTGGAATCCGATGGCGCGCTGACGATCACCGGCGGCGCGGCCGCGGGCGCGGCGGTCGACCTGCTCGTGCAGCTGCCGGTGACCCTGCTGGTCGCCAATGCCGAACACCCGCTCGACCCCACTCCGCCGACCGAGCTCGACCTCGTGGCGTGGTCCGCCCCGGAAGAGCTCGCGCTCGCCCACGGTACCGACCCGGAATACCTGCGCGCGGTGGAGAACACCGAACAGGACTGGCACGCACGCACTCTGGAGGCCCGCGCATGATCACCACCGCCCGCACCGTCGTACTCGACGAGACCGTCCCCGCCCGCGCCCCCTGGTCGGCCGTGGTACGCGCGGGAGACCAGCTGGACATCATCGATCTGCACGGCAATCAGGCGGTGGACTGCCTCCTCTACAACGCCGCCGATCACACCGACCGGTACAGCGCGCAGGCGACGATCACGGCCCAGCGCAATATCTTCCTGACCACCGGCAGCGTCCTGCTGACCGAGGCGGGCACCCCGCTCATGACGGTGGTCGCCGACGAGGTCGGCAATCACGACACCGTGGCCGGGGCGTGCTCGCAGGAGTCCAATACCCTGCGCTACGGCCACCACACCCGCCACCAGCACGCCTGTGTGGAGAACTTCCTGGCCGAGGGTCTGAAGTGGGGGCTGGGCAAGCGTGATCTGGTCTCGAACATCAACTGGTTCATGAACGTTCCCGTCGAGGCGGACGGCACGCTCGGCATCGTGGACGGGCTCTCGGCGCCCGGCAAGAAGATCACGCTGCGCGCCGAGAACGACACCCTGGTGCTGGTCTCCAACTGCCCGCAGATCAACAACCCCTGCAATGGCTTCGACCCCACCCCGGTGCGCATGGTGGTGACCCGATGACCGCCGTGCTGCCGGACCTCACCGCACCCGAGCACTCGTCCCCCGCCGCGATATTCCAGGTGATCCGGCCGGGCATGCAGACGACCGTGCAGGATTGGCCGGGCCGGGTGGGCTACTGGCATGTCGGGGTGCCGCCGTCCGGCCCGATGGACGACCTGTCGTTCCGGCTGGGCAATCGGGCGCTCGGCAATCCGGAGGGCGCGGCCGGGCTGGAGTGCACCCTGGGCGGACCGGCCCTGCGCTTCGACGCCGCCACCTGGGTGTGCGTCACCGGTGCGCCGGTGCCCGTGAGCGTGAACGGCCGCGCGGCGCGACAGTGGCGCAGTGTGCTGGTGCCGGCGGGCGGCGTGCTGGACATCGGCATGGTGCGCGGGCCGGGAATGCGGTGCTACCTGCTGGTGGCCGGCGGTATCGAGGTGCCCGAATACCTGGGCAGCCGTGCGACTTTCACCCTCGGCAAGTTCGGCGGCGGTACCGGCCGGGCGCTGGCGGCGGGCGATGAGTTCGCGCTCGGGGCGCCCGGGCGGGTGACGGCCGGGGTGACCGGCGACGATCAGCCCGTGCTGACCCGGCGCTGGGAGCTGGCGGTCACCGAGGGACCGCACGGCGCACCGGAGTTCTTCACCCGCAGCGATTTCGACACCATCATCGGCACCGACTACGAGGTGCACTTCAACTCCGATCGGACCGGGGTGCGGCTCATCGGCCCGAAACCCCAGTGGGCGCGGCGGGACGGCGGCGAGGCGGGACTGCACCCGTCCAACATCCACGACAACGCGTATTCCGTTGGCGCGCTGGACTTCACGGGCGACACCCCGATCCTGCTCGGCCCGGACGGCCCCAGCCTGGGCGGCTTCGTCTGCCCGGTCACCGTGGTGGCGGCCGAGCGCTGGAAGCTGGGCCAGCTCACGCCGGGCGACCGCGTGCGCTTCGTCCCGGTCCGCGCCGAGCACGCGGCCTCGCTGCGCGAGCTCGGGGCCGAGCGCCGGGCCGCCTGGCCGGTCGTGCTGTCCACGGGCGGCGACGGTGACGACGGCGTCCTGGCCCGCCGCGACGGCGCGGACACCGCGGTCACCTATCGGCGCGCGGGCAATGACGGCCTGCTCGTCGAATACGGGGACATGACACTGGATCTGGAGCTGCGCGCCCGCGCGCACGCCCTGCACCAGGCGCTGCTGGAACGGTCCGAACCGGGGATCACCGAACTCACCCCGGGCGTGCGATCGCTGCAGGTGCGCCATGATCCCGGCCGGCTGCCCACCCGTACCCTGCTGGGCCTGCTCGCCGAGGTGGAGGCCGAGCTGCCGCCCGCCGACGAGCTGGTGGTCCCCAGCCGCACCGTGCGGCTGCCGCTGTCATGGGACGACCCATCCACCCGCGAGGCCATCACCCGCTATATACACGGCGTGCGCGCGGATGCCCCGTGGTGCCCGTGGAATATCGAGTTCATCCGCCGGATGAACGGATTGGCCTCCGTGGACGAGGTTTTCGATACCGTGTTCGCGGCCGAATACCTGGTCCTCGGTCTGGGCGACGTGTACCTGGGCGCGCCCGTGGCCACGCCGACCGATCCGCGGCATCGGCTGGTCACCACCAAATACAACCCGGCCCGTACCTGGACGCCGGAGAACGCGGTCGGCATCGGCGGCGCCTACCTCTGCATCTACGGCATGGAGGGTCCCGGCGGCTACCAGTTCGTCGGGCGCACCACCCAGGTGTGGAACCACCGCTCCAGCGGTGTCGGCGAAGACCCGTGGCTGCTGCGGTATTTCGACCGCATCAGCTGGTATCCGGTGAGCGCCGAGGAGCTGCTCGACCTGCGCGCCGACACCGCTGCGGGCCGCGGCGCGCTGCCGGCCGAGGACGGCGAGTTCCGTCTCGTCGACTACCGGAAGTTCCTGTCGGACAATGCCGCATCCATCGACGAGTTCCGTGCCCGGCAGGCCGACGCCTTCGCCGCCGAACGCAATTCCTGGCGCGAGGCGGGCGAACTCGCCGAAACACCCTGAGCGCCTCGGCCTGTTCGCTCCATCCCAGATCTAGGAGACCCCATGACCGTGTGGATCCACCACCGCCCGGACGCCGAGGTGGACGCCGAAATCGCCACCGCCGCAGGCGCTCTGGCCGGACTGCGCCTCGCCGTCAAGGACAATGTGGATGTCGCGGGCCTGCCGACGACCGCCGCCTGTCCCGACTTCGCGTATACGCCGGATCGGGACGCGCCCGCGGTCGCCGCGCTGCGCGCGGCCGGTGCGGTGGTGGTCGGCAAGACCAATCTCGATCAGTTCGCCACCGGATTGGTCGGCACCCGCTCGCCCTACGGCGTCGTCGAGAACGCGCTGCGACCCGGATATGTCCCGGGCGGTTCGAGTTCCGGGTCGGCGGTCGCGGTCGCGACCGGCGAGGCGGATATCGCCATCGGCACCGACACGGCCGGGTCCGGGCGCGTTCCGGCCGCGTTCCACAGCCTGGCCGGTATCAAGCCCACCGTCGGCGTGATCTCCACCGAGGGCGTCGTCCCCGCCTGCCGCTCCTATGACTGTGTGACGATCTTCGCCGCCGATCTGCGCCTGGCAAGTCGGGCCATGGGCGTCATGGCCGCGGGTGCGCCGGGCCGGCCGTGGCCCGCCGACGCCCGGCTGGCCGCGCCGCCGCAGCCGGTGATCGCGGTGTTCAGCGCGCTGCCGGAGCTGGATCCGCAGTGGCACAGCGCCTTCGAGCGGACGGTCGCGACACTGCGCGATCGGGGCGCGACCATCATGGAAGTCGATCCGGAGCCTTTCCTGGCCGCCGCCCGACTGCTGTACGACGGCGCGCTGGTCGCCGAACGCTATGCGGCGGTGGGCGAATTCATCGACGCGCACCCCGAATCGGCCGATCCCACAGTCGGATCCATCATCCGTGCCGCCCGCGAGCTACCCGCGCATCGACTGGTCACCGATCTGGCCGCGCTCGAACGCCTGCGCGCGACCGCCATGGCGAGCCTCGCGGGGGCGGACGCGCTGCTGACCCCGACCGCACCGGCCCACCCGACCATTGCCGAGGTCGCCGCCGATCCCATTGCCGTGAATACCCGGCTCGGCACCTACACCAACTTCTGCAATCTCTTCGACCTCTGCGCGGTCGCAATCCCCACGGATGAGCCGCATTTCGGCGTGACCGTGCTGGCCCGCGCCTTCGAGGATGCTGTCGCGCTCGATATCGCGGCCCTTGTCACCGGCGCCCCGCTCGACCCGGGCGAGCCGTGCTGGCCCGTGACGGCCGCGGCCGCGCACGATCTGATCGTCTTCGGCGCGCACCTGCGCGGCCAGCCCCTCGAACACCAGCTGACCGACCTGGGCGCGCGCTGGTGCGGCCCGGTCGAGACCGCTCCGCACTACCGCCTGGGCGCGCTGGACACGGTGCCGCCCAAACCGGCCGTAACCCGGGTCCCCGCAATGGAATCCGGTGTCGCGGTGGCCGGGGAACGCTGGCTGCTCTCGCCCGCCGCCCTCGGCCGATTCCTCGCGGCCCTGCCCGCCCCCATGCAGCTGGGCGCGGTCGAACTCGCCGACGGCACCTGGCACACCGGGTTCGGGTGCACCGGCGCGGCCGCCGAATCCGCCAAGGACATCAGCGAATACGGCGGCTGGCGCGCGGCGCTGGCGGCCGGGGCGGTGAGCTGACGGTCCGTCAGTTCTGCCAGAGCGCCAGGACGCGGTCCGCGTCCGCCTTGCCCTGCGCGCGACCGGCTTCCAGTGACGGGACCCGGGTGGCGGTGTCGAGCGGGTTGAGGCCGAAGGCCGCGGTGGCCGCCTCGTCCGGGGCGATCACCTCGACCCGGGCGCCGGCCGCGACCAGGCCCGCCACCTGGGCCTCGAGTTCCGCGTCCGGCATGGGCGCGATCACCAGCACCCGGGCGTAGCCGGTGGCGAGATCGGCGTTGACCGACGTCCGGACGCCGCCATCGGTGTAGCGCGCGCCGTCGACCGTGGCGCAGGGCCACACCATGGGCACCGCGGAGCTGGCGGTCACCGCGTCGACCAGTGCGACACCGGAATCCTTGTCGAAGACCCGCAGCTCGCCCGTCTCGGCGTTCACCGCGGTGATCCGGACATCCCGATCGGACCATTCGTGCACCGGTAGCCGGGTCTCGATGACGGCCCGCCGCTCCGGCTCCGGGACCGACTCCGCCTGCAGCGCGAGCGCGCCGATGCGCTGGCGGCGCTCGACCGAATCCACCTGCAGTTCCTCGATGATGGCGGCCAGCGTCTCCCAGAGCCCGGCGAACTTCTCCATCGAGGGCACGATCTCGCGGCTCTGTACCGCCGGATCCACCTGCCGCCGAACCAGTTCCGCGAGTTCGAGCCCGCTGCCCACCTGGGCGGCCACATTGGATCCGGCGGAGGTGCCGAGCAGCAGATCCGCCCCGGTCACGTCGGTGCCCGCATCCGCCAGCCCGGCGAGAATGCCCGTCGCCCAGGAGATCCCGGCCACCCCGCCGCCGCCGATCACCAGCGCACGTTCCGTCGTCATACCCGCTCTCACTTTCCTACCCGCTGAGAAAGACACCCTGCGGTACGAAAACTACCGGCTGGGCCGCCGGAACGGCGGCGATGGCCCTGATTTCCACCACTCATTCCGAGACGTGCGTCGCGTCGGGATTGGTGGCGTCGCGAATGATGCGCAGGCTCGCGGTGAGCTGGTCGAGTTGCTCGGGGCTGAGCAGGCCGGTGAACCAGCGGTCCACGCCGTCGAGGTACGCGGGCAGCACGCGCGCCACGCGGGTGGCCCCGGCGGCGGTGAGCACCGCGTACGAGCTGCGCCGGTCGGCGGGATCGGCCTCGCGGCGGACGAAGCCGTTGCGCTCCAGGCGGTCCACCAGCCGGGTGACGCCGGAGGTGGACAGGCTGGTCTGGGTGGCGAGATCCGTCATGCGCAGCTTGCGGCCGGATGAACGGCTCAGGCGCAGCAGGGCATTCAGGTCGAGTCCCGAGAGGCCATTGCGCTTCCAGGTCTCCTCGAGCCGGGCGATGAGCCCGTCGTGAGCCTCGTAGAGCAGGCCGATCGCGGTCAGCCGGGGGTCGTCGAAGAGATTGGGATCCACGGTGACCAGCCTAGACCAGACATTTTCAGTGCGGATAGTTGACATGCGGAACATTTTCGATATCTTGTTGCTGACGCAATATTCCGCAATGCAACTACATGGAGGTTCCGATGACGACCGAGCGCTGGGTGGCGGGATTCCGTGCGCCGCTGGTGAATCCGGCCGAGGAGATCAAGCTCGCGGAGCCGCGGGCCTTCGCCGGCGAGACCGTGCGGCAGGTGGTGCGGGTGGCCGGCGGCGGGTCACGGCTGCGTGTGCGCCTGACCAATCGCTACGGCACGGACGAACTCGTGATCGGCGCGGCGCGGATCGCCGTGCGCAAGACGGGTGTCGAGATCGTGCCCGAGACCGATACCGCGGTGCGGTTCGCTGGGTCCGCGTCCATCCGGATCCCGGCCGGGGCCGATATCGTCAGCGACCCGGTGGACCTGGCCGTCGAGGCGGGAACCGAACTCGCGCTGAGCGTGTACCTGCCCGAACCGGCGCTGCCCGCGTTCGCGCAGTTCCCGGTCGAGAGCAGCTGGATCAGCGCGGGCGATCGGACGGGCGACGCTGCTCCGTCCGATGCCGAGGAGACCGCGGCGCGGTTCCTCCTCACCGGAATCGACGTCGCTGTCGACTCCGAGGTTCCGGTGCTGGTGGCCTTCGGCGACTCGTGGTTCGAAGGCTTCGGCTCGACCCACGGCGCGAACCGCCGGTCGGTGGATGTGCTGAACCGGCGGCTGGCCACCGGGTGGGCGGTCAATCAGGGCATCGGCGGCAACCGGCTGCTCACCGACGAGATCGGCGAGCACGGGCTGGCCCGGTTCGAGCGGGACGTGCCGTCGGTGCCGGGGGTCGCGGCCGTGTGGGCCAACTTCGGCATCAATGACCTGATCCTGGCCGGCACCGCGACCGCCGGGGCGCTCATCGCCGGCTTCACCGCGCTGGCCGAGCGGGCGCACGCGGCCGGACTGCCGATCTACGCCAACACCATCGGACCGTTCGGCGGGGCCATCTACCCGGGCCTGGCGGTGGCCGAGGGCACTCCGGTGCGGCGCGCGGTGAACGAGTGGCTGCGCACCACCACGGTGTTCGACGCCGTCTTCGATGTGGCCGCGGCCGTGGAGAATCCGGCGGATCCGGACTTCATCCGGCCCGAGTTCGACAGCGGCGACGGCATGCATCTCAATGACGACGGGGCCCGGGCCATGGCGGAGGCGGTGGATCTCACCGCGCTGCCGCCCGCCTTCCGGTGAGCGGCCGGGCGGGTCAGGACAGGCGCGGCCCGGCGGCCTGATCCTGCCGTAATCCACTGGCCCACAGGTCATCCGCCACATCCCGGCCCAGCCGCACACGCCGTTCAGCGCGGTTTGACCTCGGCGAGCAGCTCGGGTCCACGGGCCTCCAACCGGGTGGTCGCCCAGCGGATTCCGAGTGCGGCTCCCACCCCGCCGAGCAGTATGCCGATCGGCAATGCCGCCCACTGGAGCAGCGAGTTGTGGAGTGCCACACCGATTCCCAGTATTGCGAGGACCGGGGCCGCCGTCAGCAACTGCACCAGGCCCACCGCGAACTGCATGAGGATCTTCAGGCAGCCGGGATTGCCCGAGCCCGCGAACGGGTTGCCGCGCTGCGGGGGCAGGGCGAAGGCGGCATGCGTGGACAGGAACACCACGGCTCCCGCACCGACGCCGACCAGCACCGGCAGCGTCGACAGCGCCCAGACGTACAGGTACGGCCGGCCGAGCGCGCCGGGCAGGATGAGGGTGGCGAGCACCGACGGCGGGGTGACCAGGAGCAGCCAGGCATAGGCGCGGCCGCGGACATCCGCGCGTGGCGCGCCGGGCGTCACCAGTGTTTGCCAGATCGCGGTGCCGTCGAATCCGTACAGGTTGGTGCTGGACATGGTGGCCAGCCACACCACGAAAGCGCCCGAGAACGGGATGGTTCCGCTACCGCCGGTGCGGAGCGACAGGAAGATCGGCAGCACGAAACCGATGAGCAGCAGCGGCAGCAGCGCGGCCCGGCGACGGCCGTCGCGCCACCAGGTGCGCAGCTCCTTGGCGACAACGGCGCCGACCGCGGTGGCGGGGATGAAACGGTCGAGCAGACCGCCACCGGTGTCGACCACCTGGCCGGCGGGTGCGGCCGGGGTGGTGAGGCGGCGTTCCAGCAGGACCGCCCAGGACTGCCACAGGATCAGCGACAGCAGCACCAGGCCCAGCAGGGGCAGCAGGGCGAGCAGGTAATTGCCGCGGGCCGCGGCCTCGACGGCGTAGGGCGCCCAGCCCGACGGGACCGCGCGCAGCGTCACCGACAGACCGCTGTGGTCGCCCTCCAGTTTCGGGCCGACGGCCGAAACCAGCAGGTTCAGTGGGTAATACGCCAGGCCGATGAGGGCGGCGAAGAGCACGCCCAGGTCCTTGCCGCGCCGGGACCGCATGGCCGCGCCGAGCCAGGCCACCACGACCCGCGACAGCAGGACCACGAATACCAGTTGCAGGACCGCGCCGAGCGCCGCGATCGCGGTGGCGCCCAGGCCGATCGGCGCGGCGAGCAGGACCAGGCCGCCGAACGCGATCAGGTTCACGATGGGTGCCGGCCCGACGAAGGCCGCCGCGCCGAGCCCATAGGCCAGTTGCCGAGTCGTCAAGGGCAGCAGGCGGAATTGCTCGGGTTGCAGGGTCTCGTCGCTGCTGCCGGTGAGCACCGGGCCGCAGATCCAGCCGAGGGTCCAGGCCGCGAAGATCGCCGCCGCCACCGTCACTCCCCCGTGCACGGTCTCGTGCGCGCGGGCGATGATGAGCGCGGTGGCCACCGCGGCGATCAGGCCGAAGATGCTGCCGGTCCAGAAGTTCAGTGCCGCACGGCCTTCCCGCATGTGCCGCGCGGTGATACGCAACCGCATGCGGATCAGGACGCCAACCACGACAGCCCCTCCTCGCCGCCCACGCGTCCGCCCACCAGCCGCACGAAGGCCTCCTCCAGGGTGCCCTCGCCGCGCACCTCGGTGAGCGTCCCGCCCGCCACCACCCGTCCCCGGTTGATCACGGCGACCCGGTCGCAGATGGATTCCACCAGTGCCATCACATGACTCGACAGCACCACCGATCCGCCCGCGGCCACGAACCGCTGCAGGATCGTTCGAATTGTTCCCGCCGACACCGGATCCACCGCCTCGAACGGCTCATCCAGCACCAGCAGTTTCGGTGCGTGCAGCAGAGCGGTGGCGAGGCCGATCTTCTTCCGCATACCCGCCGAATAATCAACCACCACCGTGTTTTCCGCGCCATCCAGCTCGAGCACGTGCAGCAGCTCGTCCGCTCGCCCGACCACGGTCGCCTTGTCCATCCCGCGCAGCAACCCGGTGAAATTCAACAACTCCCGCCCGGTGAGCCGCTCCGGCAATGCCAACCCATCCGGCAACACCCCCACCACGGTCTTCGCCCGCACCGGATCCGCCCACACCTCGTGCCCGAAGATCCGGGCCGCCCCATGATCCGGCCGCAACAACCCCACCGCCATCGACAACGTCGTCGTCTTCCCCGCCCCGTTCGGCCCCACCAACCCGAAGAACGATCCTGGCGGCACCGCCAGGCTCACCCCCTCGACCACCCAGGGCCCGCCGAACTTCTTGTAGAGCCCGTCCAGCTCGAGCGCCAGTTGCCCATCGACAGTCATATGCCCTCCTCGGAACCCCCACCTACCGCCCTTTCACGATAAGCATGCTGCTCCACTGCCAGACATATCGCTCAACCCGCACTCCACCGCAACCGGGAGCTCGAATCCGGCGCTCGCGCATCAGGGCGCGCTACGGCCGCAGCAATGCGGGGTCGAAGGCGATGTCGAAGGGGAGGTTCAGGGCGGCAACCCGGCCGGCCGGGCACCGAGCGACCAATTCGTATTCGCCGCTCTCCGTCAGCGCGTACGCGAACAGGACCGGGAGCTCTTCGCTGGACAACTGCCCCTTGAAGCGATTGGTCTCGATCCGCCAGAAGTTCGGGATCCCGCCGTCTGCGTAGAGGTCCGGTTTCATCCGGCGATCCATGGCGGCGGTCGAGCGCGAGACGACCTCCACCGCCAGTACGACCTGCGCCGCAGGTATCCCCCGCTCGTCCCAGGGAACCGGGCCCGCACACACCAGCAGGTCCGGGATCGGCTCGTCGTCGCCGATGAGCACCCCGACCCCGGGGATCATGAAGAGCCCGTCCGGTAGCGCCGAATCGAGTATCCGCCCCAGCTGGGACACCATCAGCTGATGGATGGGTTTCGGCGCGGCATTCACGACAAGCTGCCCATACACGACCTCGTACCGGAGTCCGTTCTCGGGAAGGTGATCGAGATCGGCCGCGGTCCAACGATCGGAAGCAGGCACATGCATAGACGAATTGTCTGGCTCGAGTACCGGCATCGCCAAGGCAAACACCCCCTTTTCCCCAATCTGGTTGCACACCACCGCCAACAAGGCTGAACGGTAGCTCGACCCCGACGGCGAGTTGCGGCGCGCTCCGATCAGCGGGTGAGGGTGGTGAAGAATTCGCGGATGTCGCCGGTGAGCAGGTCGGGGACTTCCAGGGCGGGGAAGTGGCCGCCGGAGTAGAACTCCGACCAGTGCACGATGTTGTGGGCCTTCTCCGCGAAGCGGCGGATGGCGAAGTCCGCGGTAGTGAACACCGCGACGCCGGTCGGGACCGTGCCCTTCGGCTTCGGGGCGAACATCGTGTAGTCGTGGAAGCGTTCGTAGTAGTAGTTGGCGACACTGCGGGCGGTGTCGGTGAGCCAATAGATCGCGACGGTGGTCAGGATCTTGTCCCGATCGATCGCGTCCTCGGGCAGCTCGTGGCCGGCGTCGGTCCACTCCTTGTACTTCTCCACGATCCAACCCAGCTGTCCCGCAGGCGAATCCGCCAGCAGCTGCGCGATCGTGTTCGGCCGCGACCCGGCCAGGTTCATATAGGCGGAGCCGTCGTCCTGGAACTGCTTCATCGCCGCCAGCCGCTGCTGTTCCGCCTCGGTGAGCGCGGCCATGTCGGCCGGGTCGCCCGTGGGGAAGGTGACCAGCGCGTTGACGTGCACCCCGATCACGCGGTCGCTGAAATCTCGGGCCACGCGCGGCGCGACGAATGCGCCGTGGTCGCCTCCGTGCACCCCGAACCGCACATACCCGAGCCGGGTCATGAGCTCGGCCAGCGCGGCAGCGACTTTCCCGTCGTCCCAACCGGTTTCGGTCAGCGGCCCGGAGCAGCCGTGCCCCGGCAGGGTCGGGATGACCAGGTGGAAGGCCGGGGCGTCGGCCTCGCCGTGGGCGGCCGGATCGGTCAGCGGGCCGATCATGTCCAGGAAGTCGGCGGGGGTGCCGGGCCAGCCGTGGATGAGCAGCAGCGGCGTCGCGTCCTGCCGTTCGGAGCGGATGTGGAGGAAGTGCAGGTGCTGCCCGTCGATGGTGGTGGAGAACTGCGGGTGGGCGTTCAGGCTGGCTTCGATGGCGCGCCAGTCGAACTTCTCGGCCCAGTAGGTGGCGAGTTCACGCAGGTAGGAGGTGGGGACGCCGCGTTCCCAGCCCGTGCCCGGGACCTCGTCGATCCACCGGGTGCGAGTCAGGCGCTGGTTCAGGTCGTCGAGGTCGGCCTGCGGGATGTCGATGCGGAAGGGGCGGATGCCGGTGTCGCTCATGACATCGAGTTTTCCGATAAAGAGGGGCCCTCCACATCACGACAATTCGTTATTCCCCGCGCCGCACCTACCCGCGACAGCCCAACTCGGTAGGCATCCGATGCCTAGGCTCGGCTCGGCACCGGGTCGGCGAGCCCCGCCGCCGCAATATCGATTCGTCACCGCATCCCGACCACCCGCAGAGGACGAAACACCATGTACCACATCGCCGTAAGCTTCGACGTCCCCGCCGACCGCCGCGATGAGTTCATCGCCGCCGCCCTGGAAGACGGCCGCAACTCCGCCGCCGACGAACCCGGCACCCGCCGCTTCGAATTGATCACCGACGCCGACAACCCCAACCGCTTCTACCTCAACGAGGCCTACGACGACGAGCCCGCCTTCAACCTCCACGCCAAAGGCCCCCACTTCGCCCGCTTCTTCGACATCATCAACTCCTTCGCCACCGGCCCCACCTGGCTCATCAAGGGCACCCGAATCGAAGACCCCCGGTCGTAACTCTCCACCCACCAACCAAGATCAGGGAGCCCTGAGCGCGGAAATCCAGACAAACCCACGCCCAGAGCTCCCTGATCTTGAATCAGTCGAAAACCTGCTCGGCGGAATCCACCTCGAGCGTCCGATCCAGCCAATGGGCGAGCAGATCGGGATCCGAACAGCCCACGATGCGCGCTCGAACGGCAGCGTCGACAGCCAGCCCACGACGTTCGAGAATCCGCAACACCGACCCGGCCAGCGCTTCAGCCCGGCCCTCGGTCCGCCCCTCGGCCCGGCCGATGGCCTGGTGTTCGCGGGCGAAGTCGCTCTCCCAGTGGTAGTTCTCGATTGCGATGGCCACGAGCTCCTCCCACTCCTTCCGGTACCGGGAAGGTACGCATTTGCTGATGTAGTCATGGTAGTGGACACGCAGGTCCGGCTCGAGGTGTTGCATGGCCTCGAGGGCCATTGTGAGCACGCGGCGACGCTCGGCATCGCCGAGATGGCCCGGTGCTGACAGCAGTGCTAACTCCGGCCACTGGTCCGCCTCGGCGACCGTGGTGATCGCCGGCAACATGCCCGGCCAATAGGTCCGTGCTCGGAAAACGAAATCGGGATGCCCGGTTTCGACAGGTGTGGCCACCTTGAGGGCGATCCGTTCGTCGGGGCAGAACGCCAGCAGTACGACCGGGCAACCGAGGCGCTGACGCACGTGGGTGACGTAGGCAGGCCAGCTCAGGGCGATACGTTCCAGTTCGTCCGTGCAACCCGAGTTTTGGACCTCGTGGATGATGGCGAACTCCGGTTTGTCGGCGGTGGTGCCGACGAGGACGATGTCCAGATGCAGTTCGCCGGGAGAGAGCAGGGTGACTGTCTCGGGTCCTGGTCGCCAGCACGGCAGATCCGGTACCGGCAGGCCGAGCACGTTGCGGGCGATCCGGGGTGCCACCTCGGGTCTGTGACGCAGCAGTTGCAGCGGAACTTCGTGGCGGATGGACGGCACCACAGCAACGTATCGCCTTGCCCGAGTGCGTATTTCGAGTTCCAGCAAACTGTCCGTTTCGCCCGCGTGCCCGACGTCCGGCGTGTCCCACAGACGAATACTCGGATCCTCACCGCATCCCGGGCGGTCCGGGACCGCGGTTCGAGTTCGCCAGGGCGCGTTGATGATTCGGGACAGCAGGTCCGACAGCGTTGACCTGTTCCACGTTCAGGTCACCGAAGACCGTACGGGTCGCGACCCGGGCATTTCCTTCGCCTCGGCCAGCGCTTGGCGCCGGTGACGAACGGGGTGTTCGTCACCGGCGGGGCGGGGTTAGTTGATGAGGTGGATGTCCTCGCCTGCTTCGGCTGTTGGGTCGGCCGGGGTTGTGAACCAGTGGGTGACTTCGCCGTCTTCCAGGTCGGCGGGGGTGTTGCCGGTGGGGAGGACGGAGAGGGCGCCTGCGGTGGCGGAGGCCAGGAATTCGTCGATCGCGGGTTGGTCGGTGGAGGCGGTGGTGTACGTCGTGGACTCGTAGTCGACGTCGTTGTCGGCGCGCAGGGTGGCTGCGCGGTCGAGGGCCTCGGACTGGGTGAGGGTGGCCCAGGTGTCGGCGTCGCGGTAGACGAAGGCGGGGTCGGATTCGGACAGGGGGCGGACGCGGTCGGTGTAGGAGACCGGGTGCGCGGGGCGGGTGGCCAGGTCGGACTGGACCTTCGGGTCCGACGGGACCAGCCAGCGGACCGAGCTGGCGGCCGGTTCCTGGGCGATGCCGAAACCGGCTCCGGCGGCGAGGATGTCGCCGAAGGAGAGGCCGTCGGCGAAGAGCACCGCGGCACCGGCCTTGTGGATCGCCCAGACCGCGACCACCGCGTCCACCATGTGCGGGAGGGCCACGGCGACGACGTCGCCGGGGCCCGCACCGCGCTCGATGAGCAGGCGCGCCAGCTGGGAGCTGCGGCGGTCCAGGACGGCGTACGCGATCTCCTGGCCGTCGGACAGCAGGGCGGGCGCCTGCGGGTCCTCTTCGACCACTTCGGCCAGCACATTGGCCACGGTCGCGGTGCCGACGCGCGCCGCGTCCGCCGCGGAATCGGCGGGGGTGACGGCGCTTTCGGCCAGGATGCGGGCGCGCTCGGTGGCATCGAGGATGTCGATGTCACCGACCAGGCCCTCGGCGTCCCCGACCAGCGCGTCCAGGATCCGGTTGAAGCGCGCGGCGAGGATGGCGACCTCGTCGGCGGTGAACCGGCTGCCCAGGTAGCGCATGGAGATGTCGATGGTCTCGCCCGCCATGATGACCAGGCTCATCGGGTAGTGGGTGTTGTCGTTGATGCCCACACCGCTGACGGACATGCCGTCGATGGAGCTTGCCGCGGCGATGGCGTCCTTGTCCACCGGGTAGGACTCGAACGCCATGATGGTGTCGAATTCCGCTCCGGCACCGGCCAATCGCTGGATCTCGGTGAGCCCGATGTGGTGGTGTTCGAGCAGATCGGCCTGATCGTGCTGAACCCGCTGCAGCAGCCCCGCAATGGTCAGCCGGTCGTCGACCCGGATGCGCACCGGCACCGTGTTGATGAACAGACCCACCATGGACTCGACACCGGGCAGATCGCCCGGGCGACCGGAGACGGTCGCGCCGAACACCACGTCACTGCGCCCGGTGAGGCGGCCGATCAGCACCGCCCACGAGGTCTGGATCAGCGTGTTCAGCGTGACATTGAGCTCCCCGGCGCGCTTGGTGAGCGCGCGGGTGCGGTCGGCGTCGATATCCAGTGTGTAGCGGCCGATTTCGTAGTTCTCGTCGCGGGTCGCGGCGGGCGCGAGCTGGGTCGGCTCGCTCACTCCGGCGAGGGCGCGCTGCCAGGCGGCGAGCGATTCGTCCCGGTTCCGTCCGGCCAGCCAGGCCAGGTAGTTCCGGAACGACGGCACCCGCGGCAGCACCGACATGTCGCCGCGCACCGCGTACAGCACCAGCAGGTCCTGCATGAGCAGCGGCATGGACCAGCCGTCCACCAGGATGTGGTGGGTGGTGATGACCAGGTGCACCAGGTCGTCGCTGATCCGGAACACGTTGAACCGCATGAGCGGCGCCGCGGACAGATCGAAGTGATCGGCCCGATCGGCCTCGATCATCTCCCGCATGCGCGGATTGCGTTCGGCCTCCGGCAGATCCGTGAGATCGATGACCGTGAACGGCGCCTCGACCTTGTCCAGCACCACCTGGTGGGCCTGGCCGTCGGCGTCGGTGACGAACGCGGTCCGCAGGCTCGGGTACCGGTCCAGGATGGCCTGCGCGGCCACCTTCAGCCGATCCACATCCACCACACCGCTCAGGTCGAGCACGGTCTGAATGGTGTAGACGTCCACCGTGTTCTGGGTGAGCAGCGCGTGGAACAGCAGACCCGACTGCAGCGGCGAGAGCGGCCACACGTCGGACAGCGCCGGGTACGTCCGCTCCCACACCTCGATGTCGGACTGCTCCACCCGCACCAGCGGCAGGTCGGACGGCGTGAAGCCGCCTGCCTCCGGCCGCTTGGCGTGCGCGGCCAGCGCGGTCAGCGCCGCCACGAACAGGTCGGCGAACTCCTGCACCCGTTCGCGCTCGAGCAGCCCACTCGGGTAGGAGAAGGCCGCGCCCAGCTCCGGGCCGTCCGCGCCGTCGGTGACGATGGCGTTGATGTCGAGGGTGGCGTTGGCGGGCATGTCGGCGTCCATGTCGCCGTCGAGGCGGCCCAGGTCGTCGACCGGCACCCAGCCCAGTTCGGCCATGCCCTCGGGCACCTCGCCCGCGGACATCCGGCCCAGGTAGTTGAAGCTGATCTGGCCGACATCGCGCAGCTGCGTGGCGGTTTCGGGGTTGAGGTAGCGCAGCAGACCCCAGCCCAGACCCTTGTCGGGCAGCGCCAGCAGCTGTTCCTTGACCGATTTCACGATGTCGCCCAGGGCGTTTCCGCCCTCGAAGGCATCGGCGAGATCCGCGTCGTTGAGGTCCAGTCGCACCGGGAAGGCGGCGGTGAACCAGCCGACCGTGCGCGAAAGATCCGCGCCCGGAACGATGTCCTCTTCACGGCCGTGGCCCTCGAGCTTGATCAGCGCCGAGCCGCCGGTGGTCTCCCCGCGCCAGCGCGCGACCGCCAGGGCCAGCGCCGACAGCAGACCGTCGTTGACGCCACCCCGGTACAGGCCCGGGACGGCGGTGAGCACGGCCTCGGTGACCGATGCCGGCACCGTGACCTCGATCCGCTCGACGGTGGCGAAGGTGTCGACCTTCGGGTCGAACGCCCGCGACCCGAGCAGCGGATCCGGCGTCTCGGTAACCCGCTGCCAGAACGGCAGTTCCGCGACCCGCGCCTCGCTGCGCGACTCTTCGACCAGGGCGTGCGCCCAGCGCCGCATGGAGGTGCCGGTCTCGGGCAGCGCCAGCGGCTGCTCGAACGCCACCTGCGACCAGGCCAGGCCCAGGTCCGGAATCAGGATGCGCCAGGAGACGCCGTCGACCACCATGTGGTGCGCGACGATGAGCAGCACGTCCCGGCGGACGCGTGCCTCGTCGGAACCCTCGGGGGCGAAGGCGAACCAGACGAACTGCACCATGGCGGCATTCGCCGGATCCAGACGGCCCAGCGCCGCATCGAATTCGATGCTGCCGACCCGGGTCAGCTCCTCGTCGGAGATGTCCGCGGCCAGCTCGACCCGGTGCACCAGCGCGTCGACGTCGACGGCCCCGCGCGGCAGCGCCTCGAATTCGAAGCCCTCCGTTGCGTTCTTCGGATGGGCACTGCCGCGCAGTCGCGACCGCAGCACATCATGGTGGTCGAACAGCGCACCGATGGCCCCGACCAGTACCGTCCGCGTGATGCCGTCCGGCAGCCGCAGCGGCATGGTCTGCGAGAACCGTTCGTACGACGACCCACTCGACAGGATCGCGTGCATGATCGGCGTCAGCGGAATGTCGCCGACCCCGCCGCCCGGCAGTTCCGCCAGCTTCTGCTGTGCGGTGTCTCCGCCCAGCGTGGCGACCTCGGCAAGCCCCGCGACGGTCCGCTTCTCGAACACATCGCGCGGCGAGAACACGATGCCGCGCGCCTTGGCCCGTGAGACCAGCTGGATGGACAGAATCGAGTCGCCGCCGAGCGCGAAGAACGAGTCATCCGCACCCACCTGGTCGACGCCGAGCACGTCGGCGAAGACCTCGGCGATGGTCGCTTCCAGTTCGGTGACCGGCGCGCGGAAGTCCCGCGCGGTGAACACCGGCTCGGGCAGCGCCCGGCGATCCAGCTTGCCGACCGGGGTCAGCGGGATGGCGTCCAGGATCGTGATGGCCGTCGGCACCATGTATTCCGGCAGGCGGCCCGCGACATGCTCGGTCAGCGCCGGGATGTCGACGGTCCGGCCCGCCACCGGCAGCACGTAGGCCGCCAGGATGGTGGCCCCGGCCTCGGTCTTGTGACCGACCGTGACCGCGAAGTCGACCGTCTCGTGCGAGGCCAGCGCGGCGTCGATCTCACCGAGCTCGATGCGGAAACCGCGCACCTTCACCTGGAAGTCGTTGCGGCCCACGTATTCCACCTCGCCGGTGGGGGTCCAGCGGACCACGTCACCGGAGCGGTACATACGCTCGCCGGCCACGAACGGGTTGGCGACGAACCGCTCGGCCGACAGGCCCGGGCGGTCGTGGTAGCCGCGCGAGAGCTGGATACCCGACAGGTACAGCTCACCCGCGACGCCCACCGGCACCGGACGCAGGCGCGCGTCCAGGATGAGGGCCTGCATACCGCGGATCGGACCGCCGATGGTGACCAGATCGCCCGGCACCAGCGCATCGCTGATGTTGGTCATGATCGTGGTCTCGGTCGGGCCGTAGCCGTTGTGGAACGCACGAATCGTGCGGTTCTCCAACGGAATCGCCCACTTTTCGACCAAGTCGGCCGGCACGGCCTCACCACCGGCGACGAGCACCCGCAGCGAGTCCAGGCCCTTCGGGTCGAGGGTGGCGAGCGCGGCCGGGGTGATGAAGGCGTGCGTGGCCCGCTCGCGCTTGATCAGCTCGGCCAGTTCCTCGCCGCCGTAGACGCCCGGCGGGACCACCACGAGGGTGCCGCCCGCGCCGATGGCGAGCAGGTACTCCAGCACCGACGCGTCGAACGAGGGCGAGGCGAAATGCAGTGCCCGCGAACCGGAGTCGAGGTGGTAGCGCACGATCTGCTCGGTCGCGAAGTTGGCGAGACCGGAGTGCGTCACCACGACGCCCTTCGGCATGCCCGTGGTACCCGAGGTGTAGATCACGTAGGCCACGTGGTCCGGCCGGACCGGCGCCCACCGCTCCGCGTCGGTGACGGGTTCGGCGAAGTGCGAGGCGATCTCGGCCTGCACCATGGGATCGTCGAGCGAGATCCAGCCGGCCAGGCTCTTGACCGGCGGCAGCCCCTCGAGCTCGGTGTCGACCGTGAGGCCGAGCACCGCGCCGGAGTCGTTGACCATGTGCGCGATGCGGTCCGCCGGGTAGGACGGATCGACCGGCACGAAGGCCGCACCCGACTTGGCGACGGCCCAGATGGCCAGCACCGATTCGAAGGAACGCCGGATGGCCACGGCGACACGGGTTTCCGGTCCGGCGCCGCGCTCGATGAGCACGCGCGCCAGGCGCGAGGAGGCCGCGTCGAGTTCGGCGTAGCCCAGGGCCTGGCCCTGGAACACGACCGCCTCGCCGACCGGGTTGTTGGCGACGGCCTCGGCCAGCAGCTCGGGCAGCACGCGCGGTTCGATGGCCGGACCGCCCGTGCGGGAGATCAGGTCGGCGCGCTCGTCGGCGGCCAGGATCTCCAGGTCGCCGACCGCGGTGCGCGGCGCGGCGATGATCTCGCCGAGCAGGCGGAGGAACCGCTCCGCGAAGCCCTCCACCGTCTCCTGGTCGAACAGGTCACGGGCGTAACCGAATTCGGCGTACATACCCGCGTCCGCGTCGGCCGGAGCCTCGGTCAGGGTGAGCATGAGGTCGAACTTGGCGATCTCGTTCTCGAAGTCGACCGCCGCGGCCCGCAGCGCGGGCAGCTCGAAGGAGCTGTCGGGCAGGTTCTCGAACGACAGCGCCACCTGGAACAGCGGGTGCCGCGCGGTGGACCGCTCCGGGTTGAGCAGCTCGACCAGCCGCTCGAACGGAATGTCCGCGTGCGCGAACGCCTGCAGGTCACTGTCCTTGGCCTTGGCCAGCAGCTCGGTGAAGCCGGCCTGTCCGCTCACCTCGGTGCGCAGCACCAGGGTGTTGACGAACATGCCGATCAGGTTGTCCAGCTCGGCCTCGCCGCGGCCCGCTATGGGCGCGCCGATGGCGATGTCGGAGGTGCCGGACAGGCGCGCCAGGAACACCGCGAGGGCGGTGTGCACGACCATGAACATGGTCGCGTTGTTGGTGCGCGCGATCTGCTGGAGTCCGCGGTGCAGGTCCTTGCCGATCGGGAAGAGCACCCGGCCGCCGCGGAAGGACTGCGCGGTGGGGCGCGGGCGATCCGAGGGCAGGTTCAGCTCGTCGGGCAGATCCGCCAGTGCGGTGCGCCAGAATTCGGCCTGCGCGGCGATCAGGCTGGTCGCGTCGTCCTCGGAGCCGAGCACCTCGCGCTGCCAGATCGAGAAGTCCGCGTACTGCACCGGCAGCGGCGCCCAGCCGGGCGCGACACCGGCGGCCCGGGCGGCGTAGGCCACCATGACGTCGCGGGTGAGCGGGCCCATGGACCAGCCGTCGGCGGCGATGTGGTGGGTGACGAAGACCAGAACATGCTCGACGGCGGCGGTGCCGTCAATGGACTCCGTTTCGACGCCTTCGACGCGGAACAGCTTGGCGTGCAACGGCACTTCTGCGGTCACGTCGAAGCCGGTGGTGACCAGCGCGGCGATCCGCTCGGTCACCGACTCGGCCGAAACGACGACCGGCGTCAGATCCGGAACCGCCTGCGCCACGGGCACGATCACCTGCGCGGCCGCGCCGTCCACCTGCGGGTAGACGGTGCGCAGCGTCTCGTGGCGGCCGATCACGTCGGCGACGGCCTGCTGCAGCGCCTCCACATCCAGCGCACCGGTCAGGCGCACCGCCACGGGGACGTTGTACGCGGCCGACGCGGTGTCGAACTGGTTGAGGAACCACATGCGCTGCTGTGCCAGCGACAGCGGCACAGTGTCGGGCCGCGGTGCGGCCGTGAGCGCCTTGCGGTCTCCCGCGCCGGCGTGCTGCTCGACCTTGGCGGCCAGCCCGGCGACGGTCGACGCCTCGAACACGGCGCGCACCGGCACCCGCGCGTCCAGGGCCGCGCCGATGCGCGCGGCGACCTGGGTGGCGAGCAGCGAGTTGCCGCCGAGGGCGAAGAAGTCGTCGTCCGCGCCCACGCGCTCGGCGCCCAGGACCTCCGCGATGACGCCCGCCACGATCTCCTCGATCGGGGTGGACGGCGCCCGGAAGGCGGTGGTCTCGAACTCGGGCTCCGGCAGCGCCTTCCGGTCCAGCTTGCCGTTCACATTGAGCGGCAGGGCATCCAGCACCACGAAGGCCGACGGCACCATGTACGACGGCAGCGCCGCCGACAGCGCCGACTTCACCAGCGGCACATCGACACCCGAGCCGGACGGCACCAGGTAGGCCACCAGCCGGTCACCCGTCTTGGCATCCTGCTTGGCCAGCACCGCGGTCTGGGCGATCTCCGGCAGTGCCAGCAGCGCCGCCTCGATCTCGCCGAGCTCGATACGGAAACCACGGATCTTCACCTGGAAGTCGGTGCGGCCCCGGTACTCCAGCTCGCCGTTGGCGGACCAGGCGACGAGGTCACCTGTGCGGTACATGCGCTCGCCGACGGCGAACGGGTTGGCCACGAAGCGATCCGCGGTCAGGTCCGGACGCGCGAAGTAGCCGCGGGCCAGCTGCGCACCGGCGAGGTAGAGCTCGCCGGAGACGCCGTCGGGCACCGGGTTCAGGCGCGCGTCGAGCACGTAGACCCGCGAATTCCATTCCGGCGCACCGATGGACACCGAACCCTGATCGGCATCGGTGACCCGGTGGCTGGTGATGGACACCGCAGCCTCGGTCGGGCCGTACAGGTTGAACAGCCCGGCGTCCGGATTGCCCGCGCGGAAGCGCTGCGCCACTGTCGCGGGCAGCGCCTCACCGATAGCGAGGACCCGCCGCAGTGAATCGTTCAGCGTCCCTTCGGCCGCGGTGAGCAGCGCGTCCAGCATGGACGGCACCACGTGCAGGGTGGTGACCCGCTCGCGCGCCATCAGCTCGTTGAGGTACGCCGGATCCCGGTGCCCGTCGGCCGCGGCGATCACCAGGCGGCCACCGGACACGGCGGCCGACCAGAACTCCCAGACCGACAGGTCGAAGGTGGCGGCGGTCTTGAGCAGCACCGCGTCGTCCGCGCCGAGCTCGAATTCCGCACTCTTCCAATGCAACTGGTTGGCGATGGCCGCGTGCGGCAGCGCCACGCCCTTCGGGCGACCGGTGGAGCCGGAGGTGAAGATGACGTAGGCGGTGTGCTCGGGCCGCAGCGGGGCGACCCGCTCGGCATCGGTGACCGGGCCGGGGTTCGCACCCGACAGCGCGAGCTCGTCCATCCGTACCAGCGGCGCGATATCGGTCGTGAACTCGGCCGCGGCATTGGTCAGCACACACACCGGCGCGGCGGTTTCCAGGATGTACCCGGTCCGCTCGGCCGGCTGGTCCGGGTCCACCGGCACGTACGCGCCACCGGCGACCGAGACCGCGTACATGGCCACGACCAGGTCGACGGAGCGCCGCAGCGCCAGCGCGACCCGCGCCTCCGGGCCCACGCCCAGCGAGATCAGGTGGCGGGCAAGGCCGTTGACCCGGGCGCCGAGTTCGGCGTAGGTAAGCGTCTCGCTGTCCGGTCCGATGAGCGCGATGGCGGTCGGCTTGGCCGCCACCGTCGCATCGAGCATGGACACCAGCGTCGCGGCCGAATCCACCTGGTGCGCGGTGGTATTGCGCCGCTCCAGGATCTCGGTCCGCTCGGCCCCGGCCAGCAGCTCGATCTCGCCGACCGCGGTGCGGGGTGCGGTCACGATCTCGCGCAGCAGGTGCACGAAACGATCCGCGAAGTCGCGCACGGTGTCCCGGTCGAAAATATCGGTGGCGTAGGTCAGGATGCCGGTGATGCCCTGGGCCGCACCGTCTTCGCCGTAGAGGTCGGAGACGATCAGGTGCAGGTCGAACTGCGACAGCTCGGTGTCGACGTCCAGGCCGGACACGCTCAGGCCCGGCAGTTCCAGGGTGGAGCGGGTCAGGTTCTGGAAGGACAGACCCACCTGGAACAGCGGGTGCCGCGCGGTCGAGCGGGCCGGGTTGAGCACCTCGACCAGGCGCTCGAACGGCACGTCGGCATTGGCGTAGGCCTGGATGTCGGTCTCGCGCTGGCGCGCCAGCAGCTCGGCGAACGGCTGCCCGCCGTCGACCAGCGTGCGGAACACCAGGGTGTTGACGAACATACCGATGAGGTCGTCCAGGACGGCCTCGCCACGACCGGCCATCGGGGTGCCGATGGCGATGTCGTCGGAGCCCGACAGGCGCGACAGCAGCACGGCCAGCGCGGTGTGCACGACCATGAACAGCGTCGCGCCCTCGGTGCGGGCCAATTCGACCAGCGCCGCGTGCAATTCGGCGTCGATGCGGACGTCGATCTTGCCGCCCGCGAAGGTCTGCACCGCCGGACGCGGCCGGTCGGCCGGAAGGTCCAGCTGATCCGGCAGGCCGGCGAGCGCCTGCGCCCAGTAGGCGACCTGCTTCGACGCCAGCGATTCCGGATCGTCCTCGCTGCCCAGCAGTTCGCGCTGCCAGATGGAGTAGTCCGCGTACTGCACCGCCAGCGGGGTCCAGCCCGGCTTCTGCTTGATGGAGCGCGCCGCGTAGGCGGTCATCAGGTCGCGGGTCAGCGGGGCCACCGAGGAACCGTCACCGGAGATGTGGTGGATCACCAGGGCCAGCACGTATTCCGCGGGCGCGGGGCCGTCCGGGTCCACGACCGGGAACTGGCCGGTGGGCTCGATATCGGCGAAGTCGAAGGTGTAGGCCGCCGCGTGCGCCGCGGCTTCCGACGGCCCGCGCGTCGCGGCACCGGACTCGGCCGCGGGAGCCGGGACCTCACCCTCGATCTTGAACAGCGCCACCTTGATCGGCACCTCGACGGTCACGTCGAAGGCGGTGGTGGTCAGCTCGACCACCGCGCCCACCACCTCGTCGGCGGTGACGGTGCGCACCTCGAGCTCCGGCACGGCCTGCGCCGGCGGCAGGATGACCTGCACCGGCCCGTCCTCGGTCTGCGGGTAGATGGTCCGCAGGATCTCATGGCGGGCAACCACATCCGCGATGGCGGCACGCAGTGCGTCCTCGTCCAGCAGGCCCGACAACCGCACCGCGACCGGCACGTTGTAGGCGGCCGAGGCGGTGTCGAAGCGGTTGAGGAACCACATGCGCTGCTGGGCCAGTGACAGCGGAATGTTGTCCGGCCGCGGTCCGGCGGTGAGCGCCTTGCGGCCACCGGCGCCGGCGTCGCGTTCCACGCGGGCCGCGAGCGCGGCCACGGTGGACGCCTCGAACATCAGTCGCACCGGCACCCGGGTGTTGAGCGCCTCGCCGAGCCGCGCGGCCACCTGGGTGGCGAGCAGCGAGTTGCCGCCCCACGCGAAGAAGTCGTCGTCCAGGCCGATGCGGCCGGATTCGACACGCAGCACCTCGGCGAACACTCCCGCCACGATCTGTTCGATCGGGCTGACGGGGGCGCGGAAGACCGCCTTCTCGAAGGTGGGCTGCGGCAGCTCCTTACGGTCCAGCTTGCCGTTGGCGTTGAGCGGCAACGCGGTCAGCGGCATGAAGACCGACGGAATCATGTACGACGGCAGTTCGGCGGCCAGCGCCGACTGCAGCTGCTGCTTGTCGGGGTCGCCGTCGCTGCCGACGATGTAGGCCACCAGGCGGTCGCCGAGCACCGGATCGGTGTGCGCGACCACGGCCGCCGAGGCGACGGAATCCAGGCGCAGCAGCGCGGATTCGATATCGCCGAGCTCGATGCGGAAACCGCGGATCTTCACCTGGAAGTCGGTGCGGCCCCGGTACTCCAGCTCCCCGTTCTCCTGCCAGGCCACCAGGTCACCGGTGCGGTACATGCGGGAACCGTTGTCGGCGAACGGGTTCGCCACGAACCGGTCGGAGGTGAGGTCCGGGCGGCCGTGGTAGCCGCGCGCCAGCTGCGCGCCGGCCAGGTACAGCTCGCCGGAGACGCCCACCGGCACCGGCCGCAGGCGCGCATCCAGCACGTACACCTGGGAGTTCCACTCGGGCGAGCCGATGGACACCGACAGCTCGTCGCGGGTGGTGACCCGGTGGTTGGTGATGGACACCGCGGCCTCGGTCGGGCCGTACAGGTTGAACAGCTCGGTGCGCGGCCGCTCCCGCAGCACGCGTTGCGCCAGCGGGCCGGGCAGCGCCTCACCGATGGCCAGGATGCGCCACAGCGAATCCGGCAGCCCGTCGGCGAGCAGCGCGTCCAGCATGGACGGCACCACGTGCAGGGTGGTCACCCATTCGCGGGCCATGAGCTCGTTCAGGTACGCCGGGTCCTTGTGGCCGTCCGGCGCGGCGATGACCATGCGGCCACCGCAGGCGGCGGCGGACCAGAACTCCCAGACCGAGAGGTCGAAGGTCGCGGCGGTCTTGAGCAGCACCGCGTCGGCCGGGTCGAGGCCGAATTCGGTGACCTTCCACAGCAACTGGTTCACGACCGCGCCGTGCGGCAGCGTCACACCCTTGGGGCGGCCGGTGGAACCGGAGGTGAAGATGACGTACGCGGTGTTCGCGGCCGTCAGCTCGCGCACCCGCTCGGCGGCCGTGATCGGCTTGGCCGAGTGGCCGGACAGGTCCAGCTCGTCGATGCGCAGCACCTCGGCCAGCTCGGATTCGAAACCGACTGCCGCCGTGGTGAGTACGGCCTTGGGCGCGGCCGTCTCCAGGATGTAGCCGACACGCTCGGCGGGCTGATCCGGATCGATCGGCACATAGGCGGCACCGGACTTGGCGACCGCGTACATGGCGACCACCAGGTCGGTGGACCGTCGAATGGCCAGGGCCACCCGGTCTTCCGCGCCGATGCCGCGCGCGATGAGCTCGCGGGCGAGCTGGTTCACGCGGACGTCGAGCTCGGCGTAGGTCAGCTGCTCGGTGCCCTCGGCGGTGTCGGCGACGATGGCAACGGCCTTCGGGTCTTCGGACACCGACCGGTCGAGCAGCGAGACCAGGGTGGCCTCGGAATCGCCGTCCATGACCGACTCCAGGTCCTGCGCGGTGTTGTTCCACCGCTGCAGGATTCGCGCGTTCTCGTCCTCGTCCAGCAGGTCGAGGTCGCCGACCGCGACGGTGGTGTCGGCCAGGATGGCGTCCAGCACCCGCACGAACCGGTCGGCGAAGGACCGCACGGTCGATTCGTCGAACAGGTCGGTGGCATAACCGAATTCGGTGAGGATCTCGGCCGGGGTGCCGTCCTCGGTGTACCGGTCGTAGAGCGTGACGTGCAGGTCGGTCTTGGCCAGCTGCGAGTCGAATTCGACCGCGGCCACGTGCAGGCCCGGCAGCTCGAAGGCGGTCTCGGCCAGGTTCTGGAACGAGAGGCCCACCTGGAACAGCGGGTTGCGCGCGGTGGAGCGGACCGGGTTGAGCACCTCGACCAGGCGCTCGAACGGCACGTCGGCGTTGGCGAAGGCTTCCAGGTCGCGCTCGCGCACCTCGGAGAGCAGGTCGGCGAAGCTCGCGGCGCCGTCGACCTGGGTCCGGAACACCAGGGTGTTCACGAACATGCCGATCATGTCGTCGAGTTCGCGTTCACCGCGACCCGCGATCGGGGTGCCGACCGCGATGTCGTCGGTGCCGGACAGGCGGGCCAGCAGCACCGCCAGGGCGGCGTGCACGACCATGAACAGCGAGGCGTTGTTGGCCCGCGCCAGCTCGTGCAGCTTGGCGTGACGCTCGGCGTCGATATCGAAGCGCAGCGCCTTGCCGTGGAACGACTGCGCCGGGGGGCGCGGCCGGTCGGTGGGCAGCTCCAGCTGGTCCGGCAGCCCGGTCAGCGTCCGGGTCCAGTACGAGACCTGCTTGGCGGCAAGCGATTCCGCGTCGTCCTCGCGGCCGAGCACCTCGCGCTGCCACAGCGCGTAGTCGGCGTACTGCACCGGCAGCGGAGCCCACTGCGGCACATCGCCGTTCACCCGGGCCACATAGGCGGCCATGATGTCGCGCGCCATCGGGCCCATGGAGGAGCCGTCGGCGGAGACGTGGTGGACGGTGAAGGCCAGCACGTGCTGGGTGGTCTCACTGTCCGCGATACGGAACATCTTGACCGCGAGCGGCACCTCGACGGTGACGTCGAAGGTGGTCATGGCGAATTCGATGACCTTGCCGAGCAGATCGCCCTCGGTCACCTCCTCCGGCACCAGCGACAGATCGGTCTGCGAGGCGGGCAGCACGACCTGGTGCGGGCCCGCGGCCGAGCGCGGGTACACGGTGCGCAGCACCTCGTGGCGGGCGATCACGTCGCCGATGGCCTGCTTCATGGCGTAGAGGTCGAGCGCGCCGGTGAAGCGGACCGCGAGCGGAATATTGTCGACCGCCGAGGTGCTGGTGTCGAACTGGTTGAGGAACCAGTAGCGCTGCTGCGCCGGGGACAGCGGCAGGTGCGCGGGCCGCTCGCCGGCGACCAGGCTCGGACGCCGGCCGGAACCGGCATTGCGCTCCACTCGCGCGGCCAGCGCCGCGACCGTGGACGCCTCGAACAGATCGCGCACCGCGAGCTGGGTGTCCAGGGCCGCGCCGAGGCGGGCGGTGACCTGGGTGGCGATCAGCGAGTTGCCGCCGAGCTCGAAGAAGTCGTCGTCCAGGCCGACCCGTCCGACGCCGAGCACGTCGGAGAAGATGCCCGCCACGATCTCCTCGATCGGGGTGGACGGGGCGCGGAAGACCTTGGCCTCGAACACCGGCGCGGGCAGCCGCTTGCGATCCAGCTTGCCGGAGGCATTGAGCGGGAAGGCGTCCAGTACCACGAAGGAGGTCGGGACCATGTAGCCGGGCAGGCCGTCCTGGAGTTCGGCGCGCACGGCGTCGAGGTCGACGCTGTGGCCGGCGGTCGGGATGACATAGCCGACCAGCTGCTCACCGAGCCGCTCGTCGCTGCGGACCACGACCACCGACTGGGCGATGGCGTCGATGGCGGTGAGCGCGGCCTCGATCTCGCCGAGCTCGATGCGCAGACCGCGCAGCTTCACCTGGAAGTCGGTGCGGCCCAGGTACTCCAGCTCGCCGCGACCGGTCCACTTGACGAGGTCGCCGGTGCGGTACATGCGCTCGCCGTCGTGGAACGGGTCCGCGACGAAGCGATCGGCGGTCAGCTCCGGGCGGGCGACGTAGCCGCGCGCCAGCTGGACGCCCGACAGGTACAGCTCACCCGCGACACCCGGGGCGACCGGGTGCAGGCGCGAATCCAGCACGTACACACGGGTGTTGAAGACCGGCGCGCCGATCGGCACCGACAGCGTGTCGGTGTCCTCCACCTCGTGGTAGGTGACGTCGACGGCCGCCTCGGTCGGGCCGTACAGGTTGTGCAGGCGCGCACCGGTGAGCTCGCGCAGCTTCTGCGCGGTCGGCGCGGGCAGCGCCTCACCGGAGGCGAAGACCTGCTGCAGCGAAACACATTCGGCGGCCTTCTCCTCCGCCACGAACACCGACATCATCGACGGCACGAAGTGCGCGGTGGTGACACCGGTCTCGATGATCAGGTCGGCCAGGTAGCCCGGATCGCGGTGGCCGTCCGGCTTGGCGATCACCAGGGCCGCGCCGATCTGCAGGGGCCAGAAGAACTCCCACACCGACACGTCGAAGGTGGCCGGGGTCTTCTGCAGCACGACATCGTCGTCGAACAGGCCGTACTCGGTCTGCATCCACACCAGGCGGTTGACGATGGCCGTGTGGCTCACCGCCACACCCTTCGGGCGGCCGGTCGAACCCGACGTGAAGATCACATACGCGACATTGTCGCCGCGCAGCGGGGCGGTCCGGTCGGCGTCGGTGATCGGGGCGTCGGAGTAGCCCGACAGGTCCAGCTCGTCGATCAGCAGCGTGCGCGTGGTGGTTTCGAACCGGTCCCCGCCGGTGCTGAGCACGCACACCGGCTGCGCGGTGTCGAGCACGTACTGGTTGCGCTCGGCCGGGTGGTCCGGGTCCAGCGGCACGTACGCGCCACCGGCGACCGTGACGGCGTACATGCCGACCAGCAACTCGAAGGAGCGGCGCATGCCCAGGGCCACATAGGTGTCCGGTCCGACGCCCTCGGCGATGAGGTGGCGGGCCAGCTTGTGCACGCGAGCGGCGAACTCGCCGTAGGACAGACTCGTCCCCTCGAACACCAGCGCGGTGAGGTCGGGGGTCTGCTTCAGCTGGGTCTGGAACATCGACGCGAGGGTGACCTCGGCCTCGATCTTCTTGCCGCCCAGGGCGACCCGCTTGACGTCGTACTCGGTGGCGTTCCAGGTGCGCAGCACCTGGCGGCGCTCGGCCGCGTCCAGCAGCTCGATATCGCCGACCAGCGCGGTCGGCTCGTCGACCACGGCCGACAGCAGGCGCACCAGGCGCTCACCGAAGGCGGCGATGGTGGCCGGGTCGAACATGTCGGTGGCGTAGGCGAATTCGGCGGTCATGCCGTCGCCGTCGGCCCGCTCGGTCAGGTTGAGGTGCAGGTCGAACTTGGCAGTGACCACGTCCAGCGGCACGCCCGCCACTTCCAGCCCGGGCAGGGCGAAGGTCGCCGCGCCGGTGTTCTGGAACGACAGCATGACCTGGAACAGCGGGTGCCGCGCCTGCGAGCGCGCCGGGTTGAGGATCTCGACCAGGCGCTCGAAGGGCAGATCGGCGTGGCCGAAGGCGGCCAGGTCGGTGTCCTTGGTGCGGGCCAGCAGCTCGGCGAACTTCTCCCCGGAGTCGACGGCCGTGCGCAGCACCAGGGTGTTGACGAACATGCCGATGGCGTCGTCGAGTTCTTGCTCGCCACGGCCCGCGACCGCGGTGCCGATGGCGATGTCCTCGCCGCCGGACAGGCGCGCCAGCAGGGCCGCGAAGGCCGCGTGCACGACCATGAACAGCGAGGCGCCGTGCTCACGGGCCAGGCCGTTGAGTCCGGTCAGCAGGTCGGCGTCGATCGAGAATTCGTGCACCCCACCGGCATTGGACGCCACCGCCGGGCGCGGGCGATCCGAGGGCAGGTCGATCTGGTCGGGCAGCCCGGCCAGTTCGCTGCTCCAGTAGGAGACCTGCTGGGCGATCAGCGAGTCCGCGTCGTCCTCGTCGCCGAGGGTTTCGCGCTGCCACAGCGCGAAGTCGGCGTACTGCACCGGCAGCGGCGCCCAGTGCGGCGCTTCACCAGTGGCGCGGGCCGCGTAGGCGACCATGACGTCGCGGGCCAGCGGGCGCACCGACCAGCCGTCGCCGGAGATGTGGTGCACCACGAAAACCAGTACGTGCGTGGGCTGCCCGGCATCCGAGACCCGGAACAGTCCGGCGCGTACGGGGGCCGCGGCGGTCACGTCGAAGCCGGTGAGGACCAGCTCGGCGATGCGCTCGCGCAGGTCGGCCTCGGCCACCTCGACCGGGGCCAGGCCGGCGCCGCCGCCGTGGATGCCGGCATTGGCGGCCGAGTCCAGGCGGACCTGGTCGGCGGGCAGGATGACCTGCACGCCACGGCCTTCGGCGTTCTCCGGGTAGACGGTGCGCAGCACCTCGTGCCGCTCCAGCACGTCGCCGACGGCGGCCAGCAGGGCGTCCACGTCGAGGTCGCCGGTCAGGCGCACCGCGAGCGGGATGTTGTTGACGGCCGAGGCGGTGTCGAAGCGGTTGAGGAACCACATGCGCTGCTGGGCCAGCGACAGCGGGATCTCGTCCGGCCGGTCCTGGGCCACCAGCGCGCGGCGGCCACCGGTGCCCGCCTGCGCTTCCACCCGCGCGGCCAGGGCGGCCACGCTCGGGGCGTCGAACAGGGCGCGGACGGGAATGCGGGTGTCGAGCGCCGCGCCCAGTCGCGCGACGACCTGGGTGGCGATCAGCGAGTTGCCGCCCAGCTCGAAGAAGTCGTCGTCCGCGCCGACCGGGCTCGCCAGTCCGAGCACCTCGGCGAAGACGCCGGCCACGATCTCCTCGGCACGCGTTGCGGCGGCACGGAATTCGCGGGCGGCGAACTCCGGCTCGGGCAGCGCGCGGCGGTCCAGCTTGCCGTTGGCGCTGAGCGGGAACGCGCCCAGGGCCACGAAGGCGGCGGGGACCATGTAGGACGGCAGCTGCGCGGCCAGATGCTCGCGCACGGCCTCCACGTCGAGGGCGTCCGCGCCGAGAGCGACCGGTTCGGTCGAAGCCGATTGCGCCGGAACCACGTACGCGACCAGCTGGTCACCGGTGCGGGCATCGGAACGCAGCACCACGACGGCCTGGGCGACCGACTCGTGGGCGGTCAGCGCGGCCTCGATCTCGCCGAGCTCGATGCGCAGACCGCGCAGCTTGACCTGGAAGTCGGTGCGGCCGATGTACTCCAGCTCGCCGTCCGCGGTCCAGGTGACCAGGTCACCGGTGCGGTACATGCGCTTGCCCGGCGTGAACGGGTTGGCCACGAAGCGATCCGACGACAGGTCGGGGCGCGCCACGTAGCCGCGCGCCAGCTGCACACCCGCCAGGTAGAGCTCGCCCGCCATGCCCGGCGCGACCGGGTGCAGGCGCGAATCCAGCACGTACACCTGGGTGTTGAACACCGGGCGGCCGATCGGCACGGTCTCGGTGTCGGCGTCGGTGACCTGGTGATAGGTGACGTCGACGGCCGCTTCGGTCGGGCCGTACAGGTTGTGCAGGGCGGCGCCGGTGACCCGGCGCAGCTGCTGGGCGGTGGTCGCGGGCAGCGCCTCACCGGAAGCGAAGACCAGGCGCAGGCTCGTGCAGTCCGCGGCGGCCGGTTCCGAGACGAACACGGCCATCATCGACGGCACGAAGTGCGCGGTCGTGACGCCTTCGCGGGCAATGGTCTCGGCCAGGTACACCGGATCCCGGTGCCCGTCGGGCTTGGCCACGACCAGCTTCGCGCCGATCTGCAAGGGCCAGAAGAACTCCCACACCGACACGTCGAAGGTGGCCGGAGTCTTCTGCAGCACCACGTCGGCGGCGGTCAGGCCGTACTCGGCCTGCATCCACACCAGGCGGTTCGCGATCGCCGAGTGCGGCACCGCCACACCCTTCGGGCGACCGGTCGAACCCGAGGTGAAGATCACGTAGGCGGTGTTCGAAGCACGCAGCGGCGCACTGCGATCCGCGTCGGTCAGCACGGCGTCGGAGTAACCCGACAGGTCGACGGTGTCGACCGCGACGGCCGGGACGCTCGCGTGGGTGAATCCGTCCCGCTCGGTGGTGAGCACGCACACCGGCCGAGCGGTCTCGAGCACGTAGTCGATGCGGTCGGCGGGCTGGTCCAGGTCCAGCGGCACGTACGCGCCACCGGCCTCGACGATCGCGTACATCGCGACCACCAGGTCCACCGAACGGCGAATGCCCAAGCCCACCAGGCTCTCCGGGCCGACCCCGGCCTCGATGAGCTTGCGGGCCAGCTGATGCACCCGTCCGGCGAACTCGGCGTAGGACAGACCTGTCCCTTCGAAGCTGACCGCGGTCGCCTCGGGGGTCCGCTCGGCCTGGGCCTCGAACAGCGCGACCAGGGTCTCGCCCGCGTCGCCGGAGGCGCTGCGCACGATCTCGCCCTCGGCGGTGGTCTCGCCCGACAGGGTGCCCGAGGTCAGTTCCGCCAGCACCGAGTAGACGTCGGCGGTGGTGCGGTTCCAGTCGCGCAGCACCCGGGTGCGCTCGCCGGAGATCAGCAGGTCGATATCGCCGATGGCCCGTTCCGGCTGTGCGGCAATGGCCTTCAGCAGCCGGTCGAACCGGTCGGCGAACCGCTCCATGGTGGCTGCGTCGAACAGGTCGGTGGCGTAGATGAGTTCGGCGGTGATGCCGGACGGGGTCGCGCCGTGGCCGTTGCCCGCGACATCGCTGGTGCCGAGCTGCTCGGTGAGGACCAGCTGCAGGTCGAACTTGGCGGTATCGATCGGGAGATCGACGGCGCTCACGGTCAGGCCGGGCAGTTCCAGTTCGGTGATGCCGGTGTTCTGGAACGACAGCATGACCTGGAACAGCGGGTGCCGCGCCTGCGAGCGGGCCGGGTTGAGGATCTCGACCAGGCGCTCGAAGGGCAGGTCGGCGTGGCCGAAGGCCTGGATGTCGGTGGCGCGCACCGTGTCCAGGAGCTCGGTGAAGCCGGCGCCGCCGTCCACCTCGGTGCGCAGCACCAGGGTGTTGACGAACATGCCGATGAGGTCGTCGAGGGCGCGTTCACCACGACCGGCGACCGGGGTGCCGATCGCGATGTCCGCCTCACCCGACAGCCGCGACAGCAGCGCAGCCAGGGCGGAGTGCATGACCATGAACAGCGTGGCGCCGCGGGTACGGGCCAGTTCGGTCAGCTTGGCGTGGGTGTCGGGATCGACGGTGAAGACGTGCGTCGCACCGCGGCCCGACGCGACGGCCGGACGCGGCCGGTCGGCGGGCAGGTCCAGCTGGTCGGGCAGGCCGCGCAGCGAGTCGCGCCAGTACGAGATCTGCTGGGAGATCACGGATTCGGCGTCGGTCTCGTCGCCGAGCACCGCGCGCTGCCACAGCGCGTAGTCCGCGTACTGGACATCCAGCGGCTGCCAGCCGGGCTCGCCGCCCTCGACGCGAGCGCCGTAGGCGGTCATGACGTCCCGGGTGAGCGGGCCCATGGAGAAGCCGTCGGCCGAGATGTGGTGCACCACCAGCGCGAGCACGTGCTCGGTGGGGCTGACCTCGAACAGGCGGGCCCGGAACGGCACGTCCACGGTGACGTCGAAGCCGCTCAGCACCAGCTCCGAGAGCGCCTGCGGCAGTTCGGCTTCGGAGACCTCGACCGGGGTCAGGTCAGGAATGACCTGTGCGGTGGGGACGATCTCCTGGAACGCCTGGCCGTCGATCTCCGGGTAGCGGGTGCGCAGCGACTCGTGCCGCGCCAGCACGTCGGCGACGGCGATCTGCAGGGCCTGGCGGTCCACCAGACCCGACAGGCGCACGGCCGCCGGGATATTGTCCACGGCCGATTCGGGATCGAACCGGTTGAGGAACCACATGCGCTGCTGAGCCAGCGAGAGCGGCAGCCGCTCCGGCCGCTGCTGCGCGATCAGCGCCTGGCGAGTGCCCGCGCCGGAATGGGTTTCGGCGCGCGCCGTCAGGGCGGCCACGGTCGACGCCTCGAAGATCTCGCGCACACCCAGGTGGGTGTCCAGCGCGGCCGACAGGCGCGCCGCCACCTGGGTGGCGATGAGCGAGTTGCCGCCGAGCGCGAAGAAGTCGTCGTCGAGGCCGACCCGCTCCAGGCCGAGGATCTCGGCGAACACGCCGGCCACGATCTGCTCGACCGGGGTGACGGGAGCGCGGAACACCGCGGCCTCGAACACCGGTGCGGGCAGCGCCTTGCGGTCCAGCTTGCCGGAGGCATTGAGCGGGAACTCGTCGAGCGCCATCACGACCGACGGCACCATGTACGCGGGCAGGCTCTCGCCGATCTCCAGGCGCACCTTCTCGACGTCCACGGTGTGGTCCGCCGCCGGGATGACATAGGCGACCAGCTGATCGCCGGTGTGCACGTCGCTGCGCACCACGACTACCGACTGCGCGATGGAATCCAGTGCGGTGAGCGCGGATTCGATCTCGCCGAGCTCGATGCGCAGACCGCGCAGCTTGACCTGGAAGTCGGTGCGGCCGATGTACTCCAGCTCGCCGTCCGCGGTCCAGGTGAC
>NZ_JBHZCS010000006.1:0-29948 GCF_042755705.1 Nocardia sp. NPDC059154 | reverse complement strand
ACCAGGTCACCGGTGCGGTACATGCGCTCGCCGTCCCCGAAGGGGTTGGCCACGAAGCGATCCGAAGTGATGTCCGGGCGCGCGACATACCCGGTCGCGAGCTGATCGCCCGCCAGGTACAGCTCACCCGCGACACCCACCGGAACCGGCCGCAGACGCGAATCCAGCACGTACACCTCGGTGTTGAACACCGGGCGGCCGATCGGCACGGTATCGATGTCCGCGTCCACGACCTGGTGGAAGGTGACGTCGACCGCGGCCTCGGTCGGGCCGTACAGGTTGTGCAGCTCCGCGCCCGTGAGTTCACGCAGCTTGTGCGCGGGCTTGGGCGACAGCGCCTCACCGGAGGCGAAGACCTTGCGCAGGCTGGTGCAGCGCGCGGCGGCCTCCTCGGCCACGAACACCGCGAGCATGGACGGCACGAAGTGGGTGACCGTCACACCCTCGCGGGCAATGAGATCCGCGAGATACGCCGGGTCGCGGTGGCCTTCGGGCTTGGCCACGACCAGCGTCGCGCCGATCTGCAAGGGCCAGAAGAACTCCCACACCGACACGTCGAAGGTGGCCGGAGTCTTCTGCAGGACGACGTCGTCGGTGGTCAGCCCGTAGGCCGCCTGCATCCAGACGAGGCGGTTCACGATCGCCGAATGCGGCACCGCCACACCCTTCGGGCGACCGGTCGAACCGGACGTGAAGATCACGTACGCGTTGTTCGACTCCCGCAGCGGCGCACGGCGATCCGCATCGGTGAGCGGAGCGGCCGAGTAGCTGGCCAGTTCCAGCATGTCGATGCGAACCTGCGCGGTATCGATCGGCAGGTCCTCGCCGGAGGTCAGCACGGTCACCGGGTCGGCGGTCTCGAGGATGTACTCGATGCGCTCGGCCGGGTGATCCGGATCCAGCGGCACGTAGGCGGCACCAGCCACGGTGACGGCGTACATGCCGACGACCAGGTCGATGGAACGCCGCATACCCAGGGCCACGAACGATTCCGCTCCGACACCACGCTCGATGAGCCAGCGCGCCAGGCGGTGCACCTGGTCGGCGAACTCGGCGTAGGACAGACTCGACCCCTCGAAGCTGAGCGCGGTCGCGTCGGGCGTCCGCTCCACCTGCGCCTCGAACATCGCGACCAGGGTCGCGGCCTCGGCCTTGTGCTCGGTGAGCACGGCCTCGACGTCGAAGGCGGTGTCGTTCCAGCGCTCGACGACCAGCTCGCGTTCGGGTGCGTCCAGCAGTTCGATATCGCCCACGGCCGCAGCGGGTTCCGTGGTGATGGCGGTCAGCACGCGCACCAGGCGGTCGGCGATGCGGTGGACGGTGTCCTCGTCGAACAGGTCGCGCAGGTAGCCGGCGCGGATGCGCAGGCGGGTGTCGAGCTGGGCGATGAGGGTCAGCGGGTAGTGGGTGGCGTCCGCGGCGTCCAGGCCGGTGACGGCCATGCCGTCGATATCGGCGGCCTGGGACCGGATGCCCTCGGCGTCGACGGGATAGGACTCGAAGACGACCAGGGTGTCGAAGAGTCCGCCGATGCCCGCTGCCGTCTGGATGTCGGCCAGGCCCACGTAGTGGTGGTCGAGCAGGTCGGCCTGCTCGCCCTGGGTGCGGGTGAGCAGCGCGCTCGCCGGCTCGGCCGGGTCGAAGGCGACCCGCACCGGCACGGTGTTGATGAACAGACCCACCATGGACTCGACGCCGGACAGCTGGGCCGGGCGACCGGACACCGTGGTGCCGAAGAGCACGTCCTCGCGGCCGGTGAGGCGGCCGAGCAGGATGCCCCAGGCGACCTGGAGCACGGTGTTCGGGGTGACGCCGAGGTCGGCGGCCAGCGCGGTCAGGCGCGCGGTCGCGGCCTCGTCCAGGTCGAAGAAGTACTCGCCGGACAGGGCGGTGATCTCGCGGCCCGCGTCGGGGCGGGTGAGCAAGGTCGGCTCGGAGACGCCGTGCAGCGACCGCTGCCACGCCGCCAGCGAGGCCGGACGGTCCTGCTGCGCAACCCATTCCAGGAAGTAGCGGTAGGAGCGCACCGGCGGCAGCACCGCGGTGTCGGAGTGCGTGGCGTACAGCACCAGCAGGTCCTGCATGAGCAGTGGCATGGACCAGCCGTCGAGCAGGATGTGATGGTTGGCCACGGCCAGCTGGTAGCTGTTCGCGGCGGTCCGCACCAGCGTGTAGCGGATGAGCGGCGGCGCGGTCAGGTCGAAGCGCTGTACGCGGTCGGCGGCGATGATCTCGGCCGCACGTGCCGCGCGGGCGTCCTCGTCGGCGATATCGGTCAGGTCGTGGTTGGTCCACGCCACCTGCACGCCGTCGATGACCACCTGCACCGGAACACCCGACGCGTCGTTCACGTAGGCGGTGCGCAGGATTTCGTGGCGTTCGATGAGCGCCTGCGCGGCCGACCGCAGCCGGTCGGCGTCGACGCGGCCCTCGAGGGTGAGCACCGCCTGCGCGGTGTACACGTCGACCGAGGTGGCGGCCAGCTGCGCGTGGAACAGCAGACCGGCCTGCAGCGCGGACAGCGGCCACACCTGGTTCAGCGCGCCGTACTGCTTCTCCCAGCCGTCGATATCGCGCTGGGTGACGCGCACCAGACCGAAGTCGGACGGGGTGTGCCCGCCCGCCTGCGCGGAATCGGCATGCCGGGCAACGGCTTCCAGCGCCGCGGTCCACAGCGCCGCGAATTCGGCGATCTCCTGCGCACCGATCAGCGTGCTCGGGTAGCCGATATTGGCGGTCAGCTTCTCCCCGACCACGATGGCGTTGATGTCGATCGGGGCCATGGCGGGCATGTCGCCGTCGTAGGCGCCGGCCAGATCCGCCAGCTCGGGAGCCGGGATCCAGCCGAAGCCGCGCAGCGCCTCCGGCACATCGCCCTCGTTGACGCGGCCCAGGTAGTTGAAGCTGACCTGGCCCGGCAGCTGCTTGGGCAGCTGTGAGGCGGTGTCGGAGTTCATGTAGCGCAGCAGGCCGTAGCCGATGCCCTTGTCCGGCACCGCGAGCAGCTGCTCCTTGACGGCCTTCATGGCCCGGCCCATGGCGGGCCCGCCGGTGAGGGCGGCGTCCACGTCGATGCCGGACAGATCGAAGCGCACCGGGAAGATGGCGGTGAACCAGCCGACCGTGCGGGACAGGTCGGCACCGGGCACGACCTCTTCCTCACGGCCGTGGCCCTCGAGGCGGACGAGGGCAGACTTCTCCCCGAGTCCCTTGGCGGCACGGAACTTGGCCACCGCCAAGGCGAGTGCGGTCAGCAGACCGTCGTTGACACCGCCGTGGAACAGCGCGGGCACCGTGGTCAGCAGCGCCTTGGTGGCCTCGGCCGACAGCTCGACGCGGTGCTTCTCGATGGTGGCGGTGACGTCGACGGCCGGATCCATGGCGCGCTCGGTGAGCAGCGGGTCCGGGCCCTCGACGACCGTGCGCCAGAATTCGAGTTCGGCCACGCGCTCCTCGGTGGCGGCCTCACGCTCGAGGGCGTGCGCCCAGGTGCGCATGCTGGTGGCGGGCGCGACCAGTTCGAGGGTCTGTCCGGCGGACAGCTGACCCCAGGCGGCGACGAAGTCCGGCACCAGGATTCGCCAGGTGACGCCGTCGACCACGAGGTGGTGCGCGGCGACGACGAGACGCCCAGCACGAGCGGTGCCCGATTCACGGCTCGCCGTGGCGTCCGACGGCTCCAGCCACACGAACCGGATGACCTGTCCCGCAGCCGGATCCAGCTTGCCGAGGGTGGCATCCAGTGCAGCCGTGGCGATCTCGACCAGCTGCGCGTCGGTGACGCCGGCGTCGAACTCGGTGCGATCGATCAGCGCATCCGCGTCGATCGTTCCGGGAGCGGCGGTTTCGACGATCCAGTCCGCGTCCGGCACCCGGCGCAGGCGCGCCCGCAGCATGTCGTGGCGGTCGATGACCGCACCGACGGTGGCGGCGATGCCCGCGCGATCTATGCCGATCGGCAGCTCCAGCGCCATGGTCTGGTTGAAGCGGCCGAACTCGCCCGGCCGGCCCGCCATGAAGCGCACGACGGGGGTCAGCGGCATGACGCCCACGCCGCCGCCCGGCAGCTCGGTCAGCTGCGGGGTCGAATCGCCCTGGCCGTCCGCGGTTTCCGCGACGGCGGCCAGACCGGAGACCGTGCGCTGCTCGAACACGTCGCGCGGGCTGAACACCACGCCGCGCGCCTTGGCCCGCGACACCAGCTGGATGGAGACGATGGAGTCACCGCCCAGGGCGAAGAACGAGTCGTCGATGCCGACCCGCTCCAGGCCCAGCACCTCGGCGAAGACCTCGGCGATGGTGTGCTCGAGGGCATTGCGCGGCGCGCGGAAGACCACCTCGGTGGCGAAGACCGGCTCGGGCAGCGCCCGGCGGTCCAGCTTGCCGACCGGCGTCAGCGGCACCCGGTCGATGACCATGACCGCCGACGGCACCATGTACGCGGGGAGACGCGCCTCGACATGCGCGGTCACGGCCGCCACATCGATCGAATGACCCGGCGTGGCCACCACGTACGACACCAGCGACGTCGCGCCCGCGGCGTTCTTGTGGCCCACGGTGACCGCGAAGTCGACGGACTCGTGCGAGGCCAGCGCGGCATCGATCTCGCCCAGCTCGATGCGGAAACCACGCACCTTGACCTGGAAGTCGGAACGGCCGACGTACTCGACCAAGCCGTCCGGGGTCCAGCGCACCACGTCACCGGTGCGGTACATGCGCTCACCCGCCACATACGGGTTGGCGACGAACCGGTCGGCGGTCAGGCCCGGCCGCGCGTGGTAGCCGCGCGCCAGCTGAATGCCCGACAGGTACAGCTCACCCGCGACACCCACCGGAACCGGGCGCAGGCGGTTGTCGAGGATCAGCGACTGCATGCCCCGGATGGGACCGCCGATGGTGACCAGGTCACCCGGCACCAGCGCATCGCTGATGTTGGTCATGATGGTGGTCTCGGTGGGGCCGTACCCGTTGTGGAACGCACGAATGGTGCCGTCCGCCAGCGGAACCGCCCACTTCTCCACCAGATCGGCGGGGACGGCTTCACCACCGGCGACCAGCACACGCAGCGAGTCGAGGCCCGCCGGTCCGAAGGTGGACAGCGCGGCCGGGGTGATGAAGGCGTGGGTGGCCTGCTCGCGGCGGATCAGCTCGGCGAGCTCCTCACCGCCGTAGGTGCCCGGCGGGACCACCACGAGGGTGCCGCCCTTGCCGATGGCGAGCAGGAACTCCAGCATGGACGCGTCGAACGACGGCGACGCGAAATGCAGTGCGCGCGAGGAGGAATCGAGCGCGTACCGCTCGGCCTGCTCGACGCTGAAGTTGGCCAGACCCGCGTGGGTGACCACGACGCCCTTGGGCACACCGGTGGAACCGGAGGTGTAGATGACGTAGGCCGGGTGCTCCGGACGCAGCGGGCGCACCCGCTCCGTGTCGGCGATCGCGCTGTCCGCGAACGCACCCAGCTCCAACTCGTCCAGTACCAGCCACTCGACCGAGTCCGGCATGTCCGCGCGCACCGACGCCACGGTGAGACCGACCGGCGAACCGGAGTCGGTGACCATGTGGGCGATGCGGTCGGCCGGGTAGTTGGGGTCCACCGGCACGAAGGCCGCACCGGTCTTGGACACCGCCCATTCGGCGAAGTAGGAGTCGTCCGACCGCGGCACGGCCACGGCGACCAGATCCTCGGCGCCGATGCCGCGCTCGATGAGCAAGCGCGCCAGGCAGTTCGAGCGCGCATCCAGCTCGCCGTAGGACAGACTCCGCCCCTGGAACACGACCGCGGTCGCGGCCGGATCGATGGCGACGGCGTCGGCGATGAGCTCGGGCAGCGTGCGCGCCGGGACGGCGGGCAGGCCGAAACGGGCCACCAGATCGGCGCGTTCGTCCTGGTCCAGGATGTCGATCGCGCCGACGCCGAGCTCCGGGTCGGCCGCGACGGCCTCGAGCACCCGCACCCAGCGCTGCGCGAATCCGGCCGCGGTGGCCTCGTCGAACAGGTCGGTGGCATAGGTCAGCGCCAGCGCCATCCCGGAGTCCTGCTCCGACAGCGTGAACTGCAGGTCGAAGCGAGAGATGTTCTCGTCGAGGTCGAGCGTGGAGACGGTCAGCCCCGGCAGCTCGATGCTGGTGCGATCCAGGTTCTGGAACGCCAGCATGACCTGGAACAGCGGGTTGCGGGCCTGCGAGCGCTCGGGCGCGAGCAGTTCCACCAGCCGCTCGAACGGCACGTCGGCATTGCCGAAGGCGTCGAGGTCGGTGTGCCGCACGCGATCCAGCAGGTCGGTGAACGACTCGGCCGGGTCGATGCCGGTGCGCAGCACCAGGGTGTTGACGAACATGCCGACCAGGTCGTCCAGCGCGGCCTCACCGCGACCGGCGACCGGGGTGCCAATCGCGATGTCGTCGCCGCCGGACAGCCGGGCCAGCAGCACCGCGAGGGCGCTGTGCATGACCATGAACAGCGACGAACCCCGGCGGCGGGCAACGTCTTCCAGCGCCGCGATGAGCTCCGGCGACAGCGTGCGCTGCAGCGTGGCGCCGCGGTGCGAGGCGATGGCCGGGCGCGGGCGGTCGGTGGGCAGGGCCAGCTCGTCGGGCACGCCGCCGAGCACGCGCTGCCAGTAGGCCACCTGGCGGGCCATGATCGAGGACGAGTCCTCTTCGGAGCCCAGCACTTCGCGCTGCCAGACGGCGAAGTCGGCGTACTGGACGGCCAGCGGGGCCCAGCCCGGGACCGCGCCCTGGTTGCGTGCGGTGTAGGCGACCATGACGTCGCGGGCCAGCGGGGACATCGAGAAGCCGTCACCCGCGATGTGGTGCACGACCACCACGAGCACATGTTCGGTGGCGTCCTCGCCGCCGACGCGGAACAGGCGGGCGCGCAGCGGAACCTGTTCGGCCACATCGAAGCCCAGCGTGGCGAAGGCGGTCACAGTGGCGGTCACGTCCTCGGCCGCGACGGTGACAGGCCGCAGGTCGAGGGCGATCTCCTCGGCCGGGACGACCACCTGCATCGGGGTGCCGCCGTGCTCCGGGTACCGGGTGCGCAGCGACTCGTGCCGGCGGACCACGTCCGCGACCGCGAGTTCCAGTGCGGCGGTGTCGAGTTCACCGAAGCGCGGGTCTACGGAGCGCAGGCGGATGGCCAGCGGCAGGTTGTAGGCCGCCGAGGAGGTGTCGTACTGGTTCAGGAACCACATGCGCTGCTGCGCGAACGACAGCGGCACCAGCTCACCGGCAGTGCGGGTGCGGGCCACGAGCTTGGCGCGGGACGCGCCGTCGGCATGCGATTCGATGCGGGCGGCCAGGGCCTCGACCGTGGTGGCCTCGAACAGGGTGCGCACCGCGACCGTGGTGTCCAGGGCCGCGCCGATGCGCGACACCACCCGGGTGGCGATGAGCGAGTTGCCGCCCAGATCGAAGAAGTCGTCGTCCAGGCCCACCCGCGGTAGATCCAGGACCTCGGCGAAGACGGCGGCGACCGTCTCCTGCACCGGGGCCTCCGGGGCGCGGAAGGCCCGCGCCTGCGCGGCCGGAGCCGGGAGCGCCCGGCGGTCCAGCTTGCCGTTGACGGTCAACGGGATTCGGTCCAGCACCACGATGGCGGACGGGACCATGTAGGACGGCAGCAGCTCGGCCGCGCCGTCGCGGACGGCGTCCACGGCCGGCGCGACACCGTTCTCCGGCACCACGTAGGCCACGATGCGCTGATCGCCCGGCTGGTCCTCGCGCACGATGACCGCAGCCTGGGCCACGCCCGGCTGGGCCAGCACGGCGGACTCGATCTCACCGAGCTCGATGCGGAAGCCGCGCACCTTGACCTGGTCGTCGGCGCGGCCCAGGTATTCCAGCTCACCCAAGCGGTTCCAGCGCGCCACGTCGCCGGAGCGGTACAGCCGCTCCCCCGGCACGCCGAACGGGCCGGCCACGAAGCGGGCCGCGGACAGGTCGGGGCGGCCCAGGTAGCCACGCGCCAATTGCGGTCCGGCGACGTACATTTCGCCCGCGACACCGACCGGCACCGGGTGCAGGCGGTCGTCGAGGACGTAGACGCGCAGGCCCGCGATGGCCCGGCCGACCACCGAACCGGTGGCGGCGGCGATGGTGTCGGCATCGAGCACGCGCACGGACACGTGCACGGTGGTCTCGGTGATGCCGTACATGTTCACCAGGTACGGCGTGGAATCACCGTGGCGGGCAACCCAATCCGACAGGCGGCGCAGCTCGAGCGCCTCACCGCCGAAGACGACGTAGCGCAGCGCCAGCGACTGCTGGTCACCGGCGGCGGTATCCGATTCCCGGCTCGCCGAGGTAGCGATCCGGTCCGCCTCGGCCAGCTGGTAGAACGCCGACGGGGTCTGGTTGAGCACCGTGACCTGTTCGCGGCGCAGCAGTTCCAGGAACTGCTCGGGCGAGCGGGAGACGTAGTAGTCGACCACGACGAGCTTGCCGCCGTAGAGCAGCGGGCCCCACAGCTCCCACACCGAGAAGTCGAAGGCGTAGGAGTGGAACAGGGTCCACACATCGTCGGGCCCGAAACCGAACTCGCGATCGGTGTTCGCCATGAGCCGCACCACGTTCCGGTGCGCCACGGCCACGCCCTTGGGGCGACCGGTGGAGCCGGAGGTGTAGATGACGTAGGCGACGTGGTCCGGGCGCAGCGCGGCCCGGCGGTCGGCATCGGTGACCGGCCCGTCGGCCGCGTCGACGATATTGCCCGCCTCCAGCGAGAACCCGTCCAGCAGCACGGTGTTCAGCTCGGCCGGGAGCTCGACCTGCACGGTCGAGTCGGTGATCACGCTGGTCGGCCGCGCGTCCGACAGCACGTAGGCGATGCGGTCGGCCGGGTAGGTGGGATCGATCGGCACGTAGCCCGCACCGGTCTTGATCACGGCCAGCAGCGCCACCACCAGATCAGCCGAACGCGGCAGCAGCACCGCGACCAGCGATTCCGGTCCCGCGCCCTCACCGATCAGGCGGCGCGCCAGCACATTCGCGCGGCGGTCCAGGTCGAAGTAGGTGAGTTCCTCGTCGCCGAAGCGCACCGCGACGCGCTCCGGATTCGCGGCCACCGCCAGGTCGAACAGGCTCGACAGGGTGGCGTCGGCCGCCACGAACGGACTGGCCAGGGCGGCCAGCGGGTTGGCCAGGCGCTCGGCGGACGCGCCCAGCGCGAGCAGGGCGGCGGCCTCGGGCGCGATGCCCGAGGTGCCCTCGGCGACAGCGCGTTCGGCCTCGGCGACCGCGGCCCGCGCGGTCTGCGCCAGCGCGACGATGTCCTCGCCCGCGGAGACCCAGTGCTCGGCCACATTGTGGCGCTCGCCCTCGCCCAGCAGGTCGATATCGCCGATGAGCGCGGCCGGATCCTCGGCGATCGCGCGCAGGATGCGAACCAGGCGCTCGGCGAAGGAGATGACGGTCTCGGCGTCGAACAGGTCGGCGGCGTAGTTCCAGGACAGGCCCAGCGAGCCGTTGGCGCGCTCGCTCACGGTGAGCTGCACGTCGAACTTGGCGGTGCCCGGGTCGAATTCGACGACCTCGAGTTCCAGGTCCGGCAGCGCGACCGCCGCGGCGTCCTTGGCCCCGGCGGCCTCGAAGGTCAGCGCCACCTGGAACAGCGGGTGGTGCGCCTGCGAGCGGACCGGGCTGAGCACGTCGACCAGACGCTCGAACGGCACGTCGGCGTGCGCGAAGGCGGCCAGGTCGGTGCGGCGCACCTGGGCCAGCAGGTCGCGGAAGGCGACGTCCGGCCGCACCTCGCTGCGCAACACCAGGGTGTTGACGAACATGCCGACCAGGTCGTCCAGCGCGCGTTCGCCGCGGCCCGCGATGGGGGTGCCGATCGCGATGTCGGTGGCCCGGGACAGGCGCGCGGCCCAGGTGGCCAGGGCGGCGTGCACCAGCATGAACAGGGTGACGTCGTGCTCGCGGGCCACGCCGGTCAGGGCGCGGTGCAGCTCGGCGTCGATCGAGAAGTCGTAGGTGCCACCGGCATTGGTGGCGATCTCCGGCCGCGGGCGGTCGGCGGGCAGCTCGATCTGCTCGGGCAGGTCGGCCAGCCGGTCGGTCCAGTAGGCGATCTGCTGGGCCGCCAGGGACTCGGCATCGGTTTCCGCGCCGAGGATCTCGCGCTGCCACAGCGTGTAGTCGGCGTACTGCACCGGCAGCGGCGCCCAGGCCGGGGCCTCGCCGGTGCTGCGGGACAGGTAGGCGGCCACCACATCCCGCAGCAGCGGGCGCAGCGAGACGCCGTCCGCGCTGATGTGGTGCAGCACCAGCACGACCACGTGCTCGTTTTCGCTGAGGCTGAGCACGGTGGCGCGGAACGGCAGTTCGCGGGTGACGTCGAAGAACACGCTCGCGAGCTGGGTGACGCGGGCGGTCAGGTCGGCCGCGGTGACGGTCTCGGTCCGCACCTCGAAGTCGACCTCGGACAGCGGCAGGATGCGCTGGTACCCGTCGCCCTCGACCTCGGGGTAGATGGTGCGCAGCGACTCGTGGCGGGCCAGTACGTCGCCGATGGCGGCGGTGAAGGCGGCCGGGTCGATCGCGCCGGTGAGCTTCAGCGCCACCGGGATGTTGTTGACCGCGGTGCGGTTGTCGAAGCGGTTCAGGAACCACATGCGCTGCTGTGCGAGCGACAGCGGCACCAGCTCTGGACGCTCCTGGGCGGCCAGCGCCGCGCGGGCGCCGGTGCCGACGCGCGATTCCAGTTGCGCGGCAAGGGAAGCCACGGTGGTGGCCTCGAACAGCGTGCGCAGCGGGATGTCGGCGTCCAGGGCGGCCGACAGGCGCGCGATCACCTGGGTGGCGATGAGCGAGTTGCCGCCGAGCTCGAAGAAGTCGTCGTCCAGGCCGACCCGGTCCAGGCCGAGCACGTCGGCGATGGTGCCGGCGACCGTCTGCTGCACCGGCGTGGCCGGGGCGCGGTAGGTCTTGGCGGCGAAGGTGGGCGCGGGCAGCTGCTTGCGCTCCAGCTTGCCGGAGGCATTGAGCGGGAAGGCATCCAGCACCATGAAGGCGGCCGGGACCATGTAGGCCGGAAGCTGCTCGGACAGTTCGTCCTTGACCGTGTCGAGGTCGAGGTGACCGTCGGCGGCGATCAGGTAGGCGACCAGCTGATCGCCGGTGCGCTCGTCGGTGCGGACCACCACCACGGACTGGGCGATCGACGGCAGCGAGGTGAGCGCCGACTCGATCTCGCCGAGCTCGATGCGCAGGCCGCGCAGCTTCACCTGGAAGTCGGTGCGGCCCAGGTACTCCAGCTCGCCATTGCCCGTCCAGATGACCAGGTCACCGGTGCGGTACATGCGGGCGCCGGCGCCGAAGGGGTTGGCCACGAAACGATCCGCGGTCAGGTCGGGGCGCGCCACATAGCCGGTGGCCAGCTGATCGCCCGCCAGGTACAGCTCACCCGCGACACCCACCGGAACCGGCTTCAGACGCGAATCCAGCACGTACACCTGGGTGTTGAAGACCGGCGCGCCGATCGGCACCGAGGCCAGGTCGGCGTCGGTGACCTCGTGGAAGGTCACGTCGACCGCGGCCTCGGTGGGGCCGTACAGGTTGTGCAGGCGAGCGCCGGTCAGTTCGCGCAGCTTCTGCGCGGTCGGCGCGGGCAGGCCCTCACCGGAGGCGAAGACATTGGTCAGGCTGACGCAGTCGGCCGCGGCCGGCTCGGCCACGAAGACCGCGAGCATGGACGGCACGAAGTGGGTGACCGTGACGCCCTCGCGGACGATGATCTCGGCCAGGTAGGCCGGATCGCGGTGGCCGTCCGGCTTGGCGACCACCAGGCGCGCGCCGACCTGCAAGGGCCAGAAGAACTCCCACACCGACACGTCGAAGGTGGCGGGGGTCTTCTGCAGCACCACGTCGTAGGCGGCCAGCCCGTACTGGGCGTGCATCCACACCAGACGGTTCACGATCGCGGCGTGGCTCACGGCCACACCCTTGGGGCGGCCGGTGGAGCCGGACGTGAAGATCACGTACGCGGTGTTCTGCGGGCGCAGCGGCGAGCGGCGCTCGGCATCGGCGACCGGGGTGTCGGCGAAGCCGGACAGGTCCAGCTCGTCGATCCGGACCTGGCGCGCGTCAACGCCTTCCAGGTCGCCGCCGGAGGTCAGCACGCAGACCGGCTGCGCGGTCTCGAGGATGTACTGGGTGCGCTCGGCCGGGTGATCCGGATCCAGCGGCACGTACGCGCCACCGGCGACGGTGACCGCATACATGCCCGCGACCAGGTCGATGGAGCGGCGCATACCCAGCGCCACAAAGGATTCCGGGCCGACGCCCTCGGCGATGAGCCAGCGCGCGAGCTTGCGGACCCGAGCCGCGAACTCGGCGTAGGACAACTGTGTCTTATTTTCCGGGCTCCGCCCGGGCGTCCCCTCGAAGGTGACAGCAGTCGCTTCGGGAGTCAGCGCGACCTGCGCCTCGAACAGCGAAACCAGCGTCGCCGCAGCGCCTTCGGAGATCTCCGGCAGTGCGGTGTCCAGCTCGAACGCGGTCTCGTTCCAGCCGACCAGCAGCTGGCGACGTTCGGCCTCGCTCAGCAGCTCGACATCGCCGACCAGCTGGGTCGGGTCCGCGGCCACGGCGATGAGCATGGCCACGAAGCGCTGCGCAAAGATATCGGCATACTGCGCGTCGAAAAGGTCTGTCGCATAGACGAGTTCGGCGTCCATGGCCGCGGTGTCCAATTCGCGGCCCGCCGCGGCACCGTCGATGACCTCGCTCAGCGTCAGCTGCAGATCGAACTTGGCCGACTGCTGGTCGATGGCCAGCTCGGACACGCTCAGCCCCGGTAGCTCCAGCGAGGCGCGGCCCAGATTCTGGAACGACAGCATGACCTGGAACAGCGGGTGCCGGGCCTGCGAGCGGGCCGGGTTGAGCACCTCGACCAGCCGCTCGAACGGCACGTCCGCGTGGGCGAAGGCCTGCAGATCGCGTTCGCGCACGGTCTTCAGCAGGTCGGTGAAGCTGGTGCCGGTGTCGACCGGCGACCGCAGCACCAGGGTGTTGACGAACATGCCGACGAGATCGTCGAGGGCCTGCTCGCCACGGCCCGCTACCGGAATGCCGACCGCGATGTCCTCGGTGCCGCTCAGGCGCGCCAGCAGTGCGGCGAAAGCACTGTGCACCACCATGAACAGGGTGGTGCCATTGCTCTGCGCCACCCGGTTCAGGCCGGCGATGAGCTCGCTCGGCACCTGGAACCGGTGGGTGCCAGCGTCGTAGGACGCGACGGCCGGGCGCGGCTTGGCCGACAGGCGCAGCTCGTCCGGCAGGCCGGACAGGGTGCCGCGCCAGTAGTCGAGCTGCTCGGCGATGAGCGAGCGCGGATCCTCTTCCGAGCCCAGCGTTTCCCGCTGCCACAGCGCGTAGTCCGCGTACTGCACCGGCAGTTCGGTCCAGCCCGGGGTCTCGCCGTTGCTGCGCGCGATGTAGGCGGTCATGAGGTCGCGCACCAGCGGGTTCATCGAGAAGCCGTCGGCGGCGATGTGGTGGGCCACCAGCACCAGCACGTGGTCGTCGGCCGCGAGGCGATAGGCGCGCAGGCGGACAGCGGTCTCGGTGGTGACGTCGAAGCCGCGGGCGGCGAAGTCGTAGACCGCGGCGAACAATTCGCCCTCGGTCACGTCCAGCACATCCAGCTCGGGGATGGCGCGGCCGGTGGGCAGCACCTTCTGGTAGGCGACGCCCTCGTGCGACGGGTAGAGGGTGCGCAGTGACTCGTGCCGCGCCACCACGTCGGCGATGGCCCCGCGCATGGCGTCGAGATCCAGTGCGCCGGTGAGCCTTACGGCCGCCGGGATGTTGTTGGCGGCCGAGTCCGGATCGAATCGGTTGAGGAACCACATGCGCTGCTGCGCCAGCGATAGCGGCGGGTACTCCGGCCGGGACCGAACCGTGAGGGCCTGGCGCACACCGGTTCCCGCGTGCGACTCGACGCGGGCGGCCAGCGCCGCCACGGTCGGGGCCTCGAACAGCACGCGCACGCCGATCTCGGCGTTCAGCGCGGCGGCCAGACGGGCCACCACCTGGGTGGCGACCAGCGAGTTGCCGCCCAGCTCGAAGAAGTCGTCGTCCACGCCGACGCGCTCGACGCCGAGCAGATCGGCGAAGATCTGCGCGATGATCTCCTCGATCGGGGTCGAGGGGGCGCGGAAGCGCTTGGCCTCGAAGACTGGCGCGGGCAGCGCCCGGCGGTCCAGCTTGCCGGAGGCGTTGACCGGGAAGGCGTCCAGCACCACGAGCGCGGCCGGGACCATGTAGGCGGGCAGCGAGCCGCTCAGCGCGGCCTTGACCGCGTCGACGTCCACGACCGCGTCGGCCTCACGCACCACATAGCCGACCAGCTGATCACCGGCGTGCGCATCTGTGCGCACCACCACGACCGACTGGGCGATGGCCGGCTGCGCCAGCAGCGCGGCCTCGATCTCGCCGAGCTCGATGCGCAGACCGCGCAGCTTGACCTGGAAGTCGGTGCGGCCCAGGTAGTTCAGTTCACCGTCGGCGGTCCAGGAGACCAGGTCGCCGGTGCGGTACATGCGGTCGCCGGAGACGAACGGGTTGGCGACGAAGCGATCGGCGGACAGGTCGGGACGGCCGAGGTAGCCGCGCGCCAGCTGATCGCCCGCCAGATAGAGCTCACCCGCGACACCCGGCGCGACCGGGTGCAGGCGGGCGTCGAGCACGTAGGTCTCGGTGTTCCAGACCGGGCGGCCGATCGGCACGAACACGGTGTCGGTGTCCACGACCTCGTGGTAGGTGACGTCGACGGCCGCCTCGGTCGGTCCGTACAGGTTGTGCAGCCGCGCACCGGTCAGCTCGCGCAGCTTCTGCGCGGTCGGCGCGGGCAGCGCCTCACCCGAGGCGAAGACCTGCCGCAAACGCGGTGCGGGGACCGAGGAGTCGCCGTTCTCGTTGCCGAGGGTGGCGACGAACACCGACAGCATCGACGGCACGAAGTGGGCGGTGGTGATGCCGGTCTCGGCGATGACCTGGGCCAGGTACACCGGGTCGCGGTGGCCGTCCAGCCTGGCGACCACCAGGCGGGCGCCGGTCTGCAGGGGCCAGAAGAACTCCCAGACCGACACGTCGAAGGTGGCCGGAGTCTTCTGCAGGACAGCGTCGTTCGCGTCGATCGGGTACTCGTGCTGCATCCACAGCAGGCGGTTCACGATCGCACCGTGCTCGACCGCGACACCCTTCGGGCGGCCGGTCGAACCGGAGGTGAAGATGACGTAGGCCGTGTGCTCCGGCCGGATCGCCTGTCCCCGTTCGGCATCCGTGATCGGCGTGTCGGAGTAGGCCTCCAGGTTCAGGGTGTCGACCTCGAGCACCGGCACATTGCGGCCGGTGACGAAATCGTCGCGACTGGTGGTGAGGATCGCGACCGGGCGGGCGGTGTCGAGCACGTGGTCGATGCGCTCGTCCGGCTGATCCGGATCCAGCGGCACGTACGCGCCACCTGCCTCCAGCACCGCGTACATGGCGACGACCAGATCCAGCGAGCGCCGGATGGCCAGCGCCACATGCGATTCCGCGCCCACGCCCTGGGCGATGAGCTTGCGGGCCAGCCGGTGCACCCGCGCCGCGAACTCGGCGTAGGACAGAACTGTCCCCTCGAATTCCACGGCAGGCGCATCGGGGCTGGTCAGAGCCTGTGCTTCGAACAGCGACACCAGCGTGGCGGCCTCGCCCTCCGGCAACGCGGGCAGCACCCGCGCCAGGTTGAACGCGGTGTCGTTCCAGTCGTCGAGCACCCGCTCGCGCTCGTCGGCGACCAACAGGTCGATATCGCCGAGCGGCCGGTCCGGGTCCGCGACAACGGCTGCCAGGATCAGGTCCAGGCGGTGCGCGAAGGCCGCGATGGTGGACTCGTCGAAAAGGTCCAGCGCATAGGAGATCTCGGCGGACATGCCGGCGTTCTCGCCGTGGTCGTCCTGCGCCTCCTGCAGGGTCAGCTGCAGGTCGAACTTGGCCAGGCGGGCGTCGTAGTCGATGCCGTTGACCGAGAGCCCGGGCAGTTCCAGGCTGGCCTGCCGGGTGTTCTGGAAGGTCAGCATGACCTGGAACAGCGGGTGGCGAGCCTGCGAGCGGGCCGGGTTGAGCACCTCGACCAGCCGCTCGAACGGCACGTCCGCGTGCGCGAAGGCGTGCAGGTCGGTGTCGCGGGAGCGGGCCAGCAGATCGGCGAAGGTCTCGCTGCCGTCCACCTCGGTGCGCAGCACCAGGGTGTTGACGAACATGCCGATCAGGTCGTCGAGCGCGGCCTCACCGCGGCCGTGCACCGGGGTGCCGATGGCGATGTCGCCGGTCCCGGACAGGCGGGCCAGCAGCACCGCGAGCGCACTGTGCATGACCATGAACAGCGAGGCATTGTGCCGGCGGCCCAGATCCACCAGCGCCTGCTGGGTTTCGGCGGAAATGGCGAACGGGTAGGTGCCACCCTGGTAGCTGGCCACGGCCGGACGCTGCCGGTCGGCGGGCAGCACCAGCTCGTCCGGCAGATCGGCGAGCGCGTCGGTCCAGTAGCGGATCTGCTTGGCGATCAGCGAATCCGGGTCGTCCTCGGAACCGAGCACCTCGCGCTGCCAGAGTGCGTAGTCGGCGTACTGCACCGGCAGTTCCGCCCAGGCCGGGGCCTCCCACGAGGTGCGGGCGGCGTAGGCGACCATGACGTCGCGGGCCAGCGGGCCCATGGACCAGCCGTCGGCGCTGATGTGGTGGACCACCATGCCGAGGATGTACTCGGTCTCGCTGATCTCGAAAAGCGCGGCGTGCAAAGGCACTTCGTCGGTGACGTCGAAGGCCATGGTGGCCAGCTCGACCAGGTGGTCGATCAGATTCGACTCGGTGACCGGCACCGGCGTCAGGTCGGGCACGATCTGCGCGGCGTCCAGCACCCGCTGCACCGGGCCGTGCGCGGTCTCCGGGAAGACGGTGCGCAGCGACTCGTGCCGGTCGATGACGTCGATGACCGCGACCTGCAGGGCCGCGATATCGAGCTCACCGGAGAGCCGGATGGCGACCGGGATGTTGTTCACCGCCGAGGCGGTGTCGAAGCGGTTGAGGAACCACATGCGCTGCTGCGCCAGCGAAAGCGGGACCTCGCTGGGCCGCTCGCGGGCCACCAGGGCCTTGCGGCCGCCGTCGCCGACGTGCGATTCCACCCGGGCCGCCAGGGCTTCCACGGTGGCGGCCTCGAACAGCATGCGCACCGGCACGCGGGTGTCGAGGGCCGTGCCCAGTCGGGTAGCCACCTGGGTGGCGATCAGCGAGTTGCCGCCCAGTTCGAAGAAGTCGTCGTCGACGCCGACCCGGGCGATGCCCAGCACCTCGCCGAAGATCTGGGCGACGATCTCCTCGATCGGCGTTGTGGGAGCACGGAATTCGCGCACCTCGAAGCGCGGCGCGGGCAGCGCGCGGCGGTCCAGCTTGCCGGAGGCGTTCACCGGGAACGCGTCCAGCACCATGATCGAACCCGGCACCATGTAGGCGGGCAGGGTGCGCTGCAGCGAGGTCTTGACGCCGTCCAGATCCACCGGGCCGCCGGCCACGATGTAGGCGACCAGCTGATCGCCGGCCACGGTGTCGATGACCAGCACCACGGCCTGCTGCACCTTGGGGTGGTCCAGCAGCGCGGTCTCGATCTCGCCGAGCTCGATGCGCTGGCCGCGGAACTTCACCTGGAAGTCGGTGCGGCCGATGTAGTCGATGACGCCCGGGTCGTTGTGGTTCCAGCGCACCAGGTCACCGGTGCGGTACAGGCGCGAACCCGGCTCGCCGTAGGGGTTGGCGACGAAGCGCTCGGCGCTCAGGTCCGGGCGGCCGAAGTAGCCGCGCGCCACCTGGACACCGCCCAGGTAGAGCTCACCCGGGACACCCGCGGGCACCGGGCGCAGGCCCTCGTCCAGCACATAGGTCTGCGCGTTCCACACCGGGCGGCCGATGGGCACCGAGGTGACCACGGGCGCGTCGATGGGCGCGTAGGTGGCGTGCACGGTGAACTCGGTCGGGCCGTACAGGTTGTGCACGGCCGCGGTGGAGAAGCGGCGGAAGGCGGTCACGGTGGCCGGCGGCAGCGCCTCACCGGCGACCAGCACCGCACGCAGCGACAGGCATTCGGCCGACGAGGCGCTGGAGGCGAACACGCTCAGCATGGACGGCACGAACGAGGTCATGGTGACCCGGTGCCGGCCGATGACCTCCGACAGGTACATCGGATCGCGGTGGCCGTCCGGCGCGGCGACGACCTGCTGTGCGCCCACGGCCAGCGAGCCGAACAGCTCCCACACCGAGACGTCGAAGGTGACCGGCGTCTTCTGCAGGATCACATCGGTGTCGTCGATGTCGTATTCGCGGGTGATCCAGGCGATCTGGTTGAGCACCGCGGCGTGCGGAATTGCCACGCCCTTGGGGCGGCCGGTCGAGCCGGAGGTGAACAGCACGTAGGCGGCATTGGTCGGCCGCAGCGGCGCCAGCCGGTCCGCGTCGGTGACCGGGGCGGCGCTGTAGTCGCCCAGATCCAGCGAATCCAGGTGCAGCACCGGGCAATCCGAGGATTCCACCGCATCGTCGGCGGTGGTGAGCAGCACCACCGGCTCGGCGGTGCGCAGCACGTAGTCGGTGCGCTCGGCCGGGTGGTCCGGGTCGATCGGCACGTAGCCGCCGCCCGCGGTGAGCGTGGCGTAGATGGCGACCAGCATGTCCACCGAGCGGCGGATGCCCACCGCGACCAGGGACTCCGGGCCCACGCCGGCGTCGATCAGCCTGCGCGCCAGGCGATTCACGCGCGCGGAGAACTCCGCGTAGCTCAGCTCCTCGGCGGGGCCGAACATGCTGCCGCTGCGCTCGCCCGGATCGAAGATCAGCGCGGTGGCGTCCGGCCGGATCCACACCTGCCGCTCGAACAGGTCGAGAACGGTTGCGGCGGAGGGGAGTTCACGCGCGGTGTGGTTCCACGCGTGTAGCACGGTCTCGCGCTCACCGGCGTCGAGGACGTCGATGTCGCGCACCACGGTGTCCGGTGCGGCGACGGCGGTTTCGAGCACGCACAGGTAGCGCTGCCCGAACTCGGCGACGGTCGAGGCGTCGAACAGATCGGTGGCGTAGGACAGCACCACCGCCAGCCCGGCCGGCTCACCGGCCAGGCCGCGCTGCTCGGTCAGCGTCCACTGCAGGTCGAACTTGGCGATGTCGACCTCGAGCTCGTCCGCGGAGACGGTGAGGCCGGGCAGCTCCATGGAGCCGTGCGACATCTCCTGGAACGACAGCATGACCTGGAACAGCGGGTGCCGGGCCTGCGAACGGGTCGGGTTGAGCACCTCGACCAGCCGCTCGAACGGGACATCGGTATTGGCGAAGGCCGCCAGGTCGGTCTCCCGGGTGCGGGCCAGGAAGTCGGTGAAGCGCTGGGCCCCATCCACCTCCGAACGCAGCACCAGGGTGTTGACGAACATGCCGATCAGGTCGTCGAGCGCCTGCTCACCACGACCGGCGACCGGGGTGCCGATGGCGATGTCGCTGGTGCCCGAGAGCCGGGACAGCAACACGGCCAGCGCGCTGTGCATGACCATGAACAGCGAAACACCCTGGGCGCGCGCCAAACCCGCCAGCCGGGTGTGCAGCTCGGCCGGAATGTCGAAGGTGACGCGGGAGCCGTGGAAGCTCTGCACCGGCGGACGCTGACGGTCGGCCGGGAGGTCCAGCTGATCCGGCAGCCCGGCCAGCGCCCCACGCCAGTAGGCGATCTGGCGGGCGGCCATGGACTCGGCATCGGATTCCGAACCGAGCACCTCGCGCTGCCAGATGCTGAAGTCCTGGTATTGCACCGGCAGCGGCGCCCACGCGGGCTCCTGGCCGGCCACGCGCGCCAGGTAGGCGGCGGTCATGTCACGCGAGAGCGGCCCGAACGAGAAGCCGTCCGCCGCAATGTGATGCACCACGAAAGCGACCGCGAGATCGACCTCGTCGGCATCGAGCGCCGCCGCACCGGCGACCCGGAACACGCGCACGCGAATCGGCAGCTGGGTCGACACATCGAAACCGGCGGAGGCGAATTCCGCCAGCGCGGACGGCAATTCGGCCTCGGCGAGATCGATGACCTCGATGCCCAGCTCCACCTCGGACATCGGCAGCACCTGCTGGAAGCCGCCGTCGCCGGACTCGGGGAAGATGGTGCGCAGGGATTCCTGGCGCGCGACCACATCGGCCAGCGCCAGCTGCAGGGCCTTGATATCGACCTGCCCGCGCAACCGCACCACGAACGGCAGGTTGTAGGTGGGGACATTCGGGTCGAACTGGTTCAGGAACCACATGCGCTGTTGCGCCAGCGACAGCGGCACCCGATCGGGGCGCTCCTGCGCCACCAGCGGAGTACGCGAAACATCGGACGGCCCAGCGGCTTCCACCCGCGCGGCGAGGCCCGCCACGGTGGGCGTCTCGAACAGCGCGCGCACACCCAGGCGGGTACTGAACGCGGCCGAGATGCGGGCCACCACCTGGGTGGCGACCAGCGAGTTGCCGCCCAGATCGAAGAAGTTGTCGTCGACGCCGACCCGGTCGTGGCCGAGCACATCGGCGAACACGCCCGCCACGATCTCCTCGGCGGCGGTGCGCGGCGCGCGGTAGCCGGCGGCATCCGCGCTGAACACCGGCTCCGGCAGGGCCTTGCGGTCCAGCTTGCCGGAGGTGTTGAGCGGGAAGGCGTCCAGCACCATGATCGACGCCGGAACCATGTAGGACGGCAGCTTCTCGGCGGCGAAACGGGTCAGCTCCGCCGGATCGATGGACTGGCCGGGGACCGGGACCACGTAGGCGACCAGCTGCTGACCGGTGGCGGTGTCCATGACCAGGACGGCGGCCTGGCTGACGGTCGGGTGGGCCAGCAGGTCGGTCTCGATCTCACCGAGCTCGATGCGCTGACCGCGGAACTTCACCTGGAAGTCGGTGCGGCCGATGTACTCCAGCGCCCCGGCATCGTTCCAGCGCACCAGGTCACCGGTGCGGTACATGCGTTCGCCGTTGGGCGACAACGGGTTCGCGACGAAGCGATCCGAGGTCAGATCGGGACGGCCCTTGTACCCGCGGGCCAGCTGACGGCCCGCGAGGTAGAGCTCACCCGCGGCGCCGATGGCGGCGGGCCGCAGCCGCGAATCCAGAACGTAGACTTCGACATTCCACTCGGGTAGACCGATCGGCACCGTGACGGTGTCGGCGGCGGTGTTCTCCCAGTAGGTGACCGACACTGCGGCCTCGGTGGGGCCGTACAGGTTGTGCAGGCCGGCCGAGGTGATCTCGCGGAAGCCCGCGCCGGTCTCCGGCGGCAGCGCCTCGCCGATCACGAAAACGTACTTCAGCGAGGCACACTGGGCCCGGGTGGCGTGCGCGACGAAGACCGTCAGCATGGACGGCACGAAGTCGGTGACCGTGACGCCGTGGCGCTCGATCATCTCCGCCACGTACAGCGGATCGCGGTGGCCGTCCGGGGTCGCCACGACGAGCTTCGCGCCCACCAGCAGCGGCATGAAGTAGCCCCACAGCGACACGTCGAAGGTGGTGGCGGTCTTCTGCAGGTAGACATCGTCTTCGGTGAGCGGATACTCGTCGAGCATCCACAGCTCTTGATTGACGATGGCGTGGTGGGTGACGGCGACGCCCTTGGGGCGGCCGGTCGAACCCGAGGTGTAGATGACGTAGGCGGTGTTGTCCGGGCGCAGCGGGGCCAGGCGATCCGCATCGGTCACCGGCTCCGCGGAGAAGCCGGAGACGTCGAGCGTGTCGATCTCCAAGCGCCGCACTGATTCCGGCAGCTCGAGCTCATCGCGAGCGGTGGTCAGCACACAGACCGGTGCCGCGGACTCGAGGATGTAGGCGGTGCGGTCGGCCGGGTGGTCCGGGTCGATCGGCACGTAGGCGCCACCGGCGCGCAGCACCGCGTGCATGCCGACGACCAGGTCGAGCGAGCGGCGCATGCCCAGGGCGACCAGCGATTCCGGGCCGACGCCGTCCTCGATGAGGAAGCGGGCCAGGCGATTGACGCGCGCACCGAACTCGGCGTACGTGAGCTGCTCGCCCTCGAACTCGACGGCGACATTGTCCGGAGTCAGCGGAATCTGCTTGTCCAGCAACGCCGGCAGCGTGGTGACCGGCACCTCGTGCGCGGCGGAGTTCCACTCCACCAGGGTGCGGGTGCGCTCGGCCGCGGTGGTGATGGGCAGGCCCCAGACGGGCTGCTCCTCCCCCGCCGCCAGGAAGCGGTCGAAGAACTCCAGGAACCGCGCGTGGTGACGCTCGGTCTCGTCCTCGGAGTACAGGTTGGGGTTGGTCTCGAAATCGATGTGATTCCGGGTGCCCTTCACCGACTGATAGAAGTTGACGCCCAGATCCTCGATGGAACCGGTAGACAGCACGCTGTATTCACCGGTGATGTCACCGAGCACGACCTCGTTGTGGAACAACATGATGTTGACCCACGGGCCGAAGAACTGCGAGCCCACCTCGCCGCCGGTGAACTCGCCAGTGGCGGTGCCTGATGCACGGCTCGCCGTGTCCCGGCGAATGTCCTCGGCACGGTAGCGCTGGTGACGCAGCGCACCCGACACCTCCACCTGCACCTGCTTGAGCAGATCGGTCACGGTCACGCCGTGGCCGACGCGCAGGCGCAGCGGCACGATGTTCGACGCGGCGCCGCCGGAGCGGCGCATGATCGCGGTGGTGCGCGCGGTCACCGGGAGGCTGAGGATGACGTCCTCGCTGCCGGTCCACTGCGCGAGATAGGCGGCGAAACCGGCGATGAGCAGACCCGCGGGCGACGACTCATGGCGCGCCACGGCGTCATCGAGCAGCGAGCTCTGGTCCTCGCTGAGCGCGCCCGTGGCGATCCGGTTGATGGCGGCCGGCGGCGCGGAGCGACCGACCAGGCTGGTGCCGTCCTCGAGCCCGGCGACCCGCTCGGCCCAGTACTCCTTGTCGGACTTGAAGCGGCTGCTCTCGCGGTAGGCGAATTCCTGCTCGACCAGGGTAGGCAGGTCGGTCAGCTTGTGCGGCGCGGGCTCGACGCCACGGACGTACGCGGTGTACAGCTCGGCGACGCGGGTCATGTAGGTCACCGCGCCGAAGCCGTCCAGCACGATGTGGTGGATGCGCGCGTACCAGTAGTAATGACCGTCGGCCAGTTTCAGCATGGCCGTGCGGATGAGGCGGTCCCGGGTGAGGTCCAGCGGGGCGCTGTAGTCGGCGCGCATCCAGGCCTGGGCCGCGGCGGCCGGATCGGCCTCATCGGTCAGATCGACGTGGTAGATGGTGCGGTCCAGCGAGTGGTCCACCATCTGCATGGGCTCGCCGTCACGCTCGACGATGCGCAGGAAGCCCGACCCGAACTCCTCCGAGCCGTGGACCATGGCGCGTTCCAGCAACTCGATGTCGAGTTCGCCGCGCAGTTCCACGTACTGGGCGATATTGATCGGGACCTGCGGGTCCAGGTGCTGGGCATACCAGATGCCGAGCTGCGCCGGCGACAGCGGGAAAAGTTCGCCCGATCCCGGTGCGATTTCGCTGCCAGCTTCGCCGATGCCGCCGAAATCCAGCCGGTCCAACCCAAACCTCGCTTCCGGAACACCACGACACGCAGCGCTCCCCGCCGAAAACCCGAACAGGACGCCACGCCTGCTTCAGCGTGGCGTCCGGTGTTCGGGGCTCACTTCACCGTAAATTGAGACTCCCTGGGGTATCCCCCCAGCTGGCCGATCTTGTTACATGGGCGCGACCACACCCGTCGGCCGCTGCAGGGCAGCCACAGTCGCAAACTTGGTGACGGACACTCGGTCCAATCTACCGTCAGCGCGCAAGCGACAATAAGAAAGGGCCATAGCCCTTAACTATCATCGCATTTCGTACCTTCAGCCAGTGATGTGCGACCTATCGCGAGCAGGATCGTACAGATGCGACTGGGCACAGTTCAGGGTTTCGGCCAACGCGGGACCGACGAGAATCACAGCCGCCTGCCGCAGTCCGGCCGCCTCCACGCGATCGGCGATATCGGCCAGGGTGCCGCGGAGAACCTGCTGTTCAGGCTGGGTCGCACGGTAGACCACCGCCACCGGGCAGTCCGCGCCGTAGTCGGGAACCAGCTCCTGCGCGAGGGTCCGGATCCGAGTGATGGCGAGATGCAGGATCAGGGTCGCCCGGGTGCGCGCGAAATTTGCCAGCGCCTCCGATTCCGGCATAGCGGTCGACCGCGCCTGCGTGCGGGTCAACACAACCGACTGCACCTGCTCCGGCACGGTGAGCTCCGCACCCAGCAGCGCCGCGGCGGCCGCGTACGCCGGCACCCCGGGCGTCACGTCCCAGGGGATTCCCAGGGCGTCCAGCCTGCGCTTCTGCTCGGTGAGCGCTGAATACAAGGAGGGATCGCCCGAGCACAACCGCGCGACGTCCTTGCCCTCGGCGTGTGCCCGCGCACAGTGCGCGATGATCTCGTCCAGATCCAGCCGCTGGGTATCGATCAGCTCGGCATCCGGCGCGCAGTGCCCCAGCACCTCGGGATCCAGATAGGTCCCCGCGTACAGGCACACCGGCGACCGCCGCAGCAGCTCGACCGCCCGTACGGTCAGCAGATCCGCCGCCCCCGGCCCGGCCCCGATGAAGTGCACTGTCATCGGCCGAGTCTCGCACACCCGCTCAGGCGAACCGCCCGGCCGCCACCAGCTCCGCGCTCAGCCGCTGACCGAGAAGTCGGTGACGATCTTGGTGGGGCGGAGGCGGACCACGAGTTCGCCGGGGACGGCATTGCGCTTGCCGAATTCGTCGGCGCGGCCGGGGCCCATGTAGCGGGCCGCGATGTCGGTAGCGGTGCGGAGAAGTTCGTCCGGGTCCTCGGAGACTTCGGCCACACCCTGGACCTGAACGAAGGAGTACGGGGGTGCGGAGACGTCCACGCAGAGGCTCAGGCGGCCGTCGCGCTGGATCGAGCGGCCCTTGGCCGTGTCCTTGCCGGTGTTGAAGACGATCTCGTCGCCTTCGAGGATGAACCAGACGGGCGCCACCAGGGGGCGGCCGTCGCTCGCCACGAAGGCGAGCTTGCCGGTCCGGGTGCCCTCGGTCAGGAAGTCGCGTACACGCTGATCGGACAGTGAGGCCATGGGCGACACCGTACGACCTCAGATGGCCCCGCGCTCGCGAGCCCGGGCCACGGCGGAGGTTCGGGATTTGACGCCGAGCTTCGAATAGATGTGGACCAGGTGGGATTTCACGGTGGTCTCGGAGAGGAACAGGCGCTTGCCGATCTCCCGGTTGGAATGGCCGTCGGCCACCAGACGGAGGACCTCGATCTCGCGGGGACTCAAGGTGGTGTCGGGCTTGCGGACTCGCGTCATGAGACGCGAAGCGACCGAGGGCGACAGGACGCTTTCGCCCTCGGCGGCCGAGCGGACGGCGGCCAGCAGTTCGGCGGGCGGGGTGTCCTTGAGGATATAGCCGACCGCGCCCGCCTCGATCGCGCCGAGGATGTCGGCGTCGGTGTCGTAGTTGGTGACCACCAGGACATTCGGCGGATTCGGGAGATCGCGCAGGGCCGCGGTGGCGTCCGCGCCGGACTTGCCGGGGCCGAAGCGCAGATCCATCAGGACCAGGTCGACGGGGGTGGTCGAGCAGAAGGCCACGGACTCTTCGGCGGTCGCCACCTCGCCCACGACTTCGATATCGTCGCAATCGGTTTCGGCGACGCTGGAGTCCAGCAGCGCGCGCAGGCCCGCGCGGACGATGGCGTGGTCGTCGGCGAGGAGGATGCGGATCATTTCTGCTCCGAGGGGAAGGTGGGCTGCTCCTCCAGGGGGAAGGAGACGGTGACCGCGGTGTGGCCGGGTTCGGATTCGACATCCATGGTGCCGCCCTGCTGCTCCACGCGGCTGCGCATGGCATTGAGACCGAAACTGCCGGAAGGGGATTCGGCCAGCACCGCAGGATCGATGCCGACGCCGTCGTCGACCACGTCCAGGTGCACGGCGTCATCGGCGTAGGTGAGGGTGACCCGCATGCGCTGAGCGTGGGCGTGCCGCACCACATTCGAGACCGCGCCCTGGGTGATGCGGACCAGGGCGGCCTCCATGGACATGGGCAGCGCCTGCGGCTCCCCCTCGACGAGCACCTGGGCATCCAGGCCGGGCGCGGCGGCCCGCTCGGCAATGCGGTGCAGCGCACCGGCGAGGGACTGGCCCTCGAGTGCGGCGGGCGTGAGTTCCGCAATGAGCTGGCGGGTTTCGACCAGGCTGTCGGCGGCGGTCTCGCGGGCCAGCCGGATCTTCTCCAGCGCCGGATGCTCCGGAGCGGCGCGCTCGACGGCGTGCAGCAGCAGTTGAATACTGCTGAGGCCCTGGGCAACCGTGTCGTGGATCTCCTGGGCCAGGCGTTCCCGCTCGGCCATCTTGCCCGCGGTGCGTTCCTGTTCGGCGAGAGTGTTTCTGGTGGCGAGCAATTCGTCGATGAGGCGCTGCCGTTCGGCGGCCTCCCGGAACAGCGCCTGGTAGCCGAGCCCGATGGCCACCGCAACCAGGGCGCCGAGCAGCGGGCCGATCACCCCCGCCACCGTCCAGCCGCGGTGCGCGGCGAACCCGACCACCGACACCACCGTGGCCGCGGTCACCGCGAGCAGCCCCCAATTGCGCGGCAGCAGATGGAGATACAGGAAGAACAGTCCGAACACCAGGTACACCGCCAGCGGAGCCACGATCACCAGGCCCAGCCAGAGCAGCGTCAACAGGCCCAGCCACACCCGGGCCGCGGGAAGATCGCGACGGAACCGGCCGCCGACGAAGTAGACGCCGAGAAAGACGCTCGCCAGCACCACGACCGGCACGCGATGCGAACCCGTCAGGAACTCCTGCACCGCCACCACGATGGTGAGCGCCACCACCATGACATGCAGTCCCGCCTGCAGGGCGGAGAAGACCGGGGTGAGTGGCGAGCGGTGCACGCGACCAGCTTATGCCCGGCTATTGCCGCGGCATCCATCGAAAGTAGGAAACGCCGCCCCACCCTTGGCTGGTCCGGGAACCGTCCTGCTCGACGATGGTTTTCGAGGTCCGCGACGACACAGTGGAATCATGTTCGTCGCACTCAGAGATCTGCGGGCCGCCCGCGGCCGCTTCCTCCTCATTTCCCTGGTGGTCACGCTGGTCGCGCTGCTGGTGAGCTTTCTCAGCGGCCTGACGGCCGGATTGGCGCACCAGAACATCTCCGCCATCGAGTCCCTCAACACCGACACGGTCGTCTTCTCCGACACCGGGTCCTCCCCTTCCTTCGACGCGTCCACCTTGAGCACCGAGCAGGTGCAGACGTGGCAGGCGGCGGGCGGCACCGTCGATCCGATCGGCATCAGCCGCACCCGCGCCACCCTCGACGGCGCGTCGCCCACCCAGGTGGCACTGTTCGGCGTCCAGGGCACGCCTTTCGGCAAGCGTGTGGCAACCGATCCGGGCTCGGTGATCCTGTCCAAGGCCGCCGCCAAGGACCTCGACGCCAAGACCGGCGGCACCGTCGATCTGGGCTCGGCCTCCTACACCGTGCAGGGCGTGACCGATGACGACTGGTACGCGCACACCCCCGTGGTGTGGATGACGTTGGCGGACTGGCAGTCCCTCAACCCCCACGCGGGCGCGGCCACCATCCTCGCGGTGTCCGGCGTGAGCGATCAGTCCGCGGTGAACGCGACCGCGCACACCACCACGACCAGCAGCAAGGACTCGCTGTCCGCGATGTCGTCGTACCAGGCCGAGAACGGGTCACTGACCCTGATGACCGTCATGCTGTTCGCCATCTCGGCGCTGGTGATCGGCGCGTTCTTCACGGTGTGGACCGTGCAGCGGCAGCCGGACATCGCGACACTGAAGGCGCTGGGCGCGACCACCGGCTCCCTGATCCGGGATGCCCTGAGCCAGGCGCTGATCGTGCTGCTGCTCGGTGTCGGCGTCGGTGTCGGCCTGACCGCCGTGGCGGGCGTATTCATGGGCGGCGCAGTGCCTTTCGTGCTCAGTGCGAGCACCACGCTGTTCCCGGCCGCGGCGCTGATCGCGCTCGGTCTGCTCGGCGCGGCCTTCGCACTGCGATTCCTCGTCACCACCGATCCCCTCACCGCCCTCAACCAGGCCCGCTGATGACCACACTCCCCTTGCCTCCCAGGAGCATTGCGATGACCAACGCACTGACCGTTTTGGATCTGACCCTCACCTTCCCGGACGGCACGGACCGCATCACCGCCCTCGACCACGTGAACCTGCGCGTGGGCGGCGGCGAGATCGCGGCCATCACCGGGCCGTCCGGCTCCGGCAAATCGACCCTGCTGGCCACCGTCTCCACCCTGCTGCGCCCGGATTCGGGGCGGGTCGAGCTCGAAACAGCCACGGGCACCATCGATCTCGCCTCGCTGAGCCGGCGCGACGCCGCCACCCTGCGTCGCAGCTCGATCGGCATCGTGTTCCAGCAGTCCAATCTGGTCCCGGCGCTGACCGCCGTCGAGCAGCTCGAGGCCATGGTGCACCTGGGGCAGAGCTGGTTCGTCTCACCCGCCAAGCGGCGTGTAGCTCGGTCGCGCGCACGGGATCTGCTGGCGGCCGTGGGGCTCTCGGGGCACGAGAACAAGCGGCCGGCTCAGCTCTCGGGCGGACAGCGGCAGCGGGTGAACATCGCGCGCGCCCTGATGAACGACCCGTCACTGCTGGTCATCGACGAGCCGACCAGTGCGTTGGATCAGGAGCGCGGGGCGGCCATCATCGATCTGATCGTCGGGATCGTGCGGGAGCATGGAGCGTCGACCTTGCTGGTGACGCACGATCTGTCGCATTTGGATCAGATGGACAGCGTGTATCGAATGGTGGATGGCGTTCTTACACAACATAATACGGCATTGGCTGCTTGAAATATGCAGGGATACCGGACAATTCGGGTTCCCAGGCTATTGCGGCAGCGATAGAATAGAGGCATGAATTCGAAGGGGAAGTGCTGGAGAGCTGCGGTATCGCCGAATTGGCGACCGCAGTCCAGACCCTTTCGAACACCAGCCTGAAGCAATTCTCCGACGCCGATGTCGTGGAGTTGATGCAGCGCCTGGAAACCTGCAAACGCCAACTGTCCGCACTGGATTCACGCCTGATCATCGAGGCCGCGGATCGATCCCTGCACGAAACCAGCGGGGCAGGGCACCTGGTGCCGTTCCTGCGCCAGACGTTGGGATTGTCGAAGTACGACGCGTCGGTGCGAGTGAAGATCACCCGCCAGTGCGGAGAATTCTTCGAACCCACCGGCCACCTGCGCCCACCCACCCTCGCCGAGACCGCCGAAGCCTATGAGGCAGGCGACATCTCACGCGACCACGTCCGCAACATCATCGACGTCATGAACCACCTGCCCGCCGACATACCCGCCGAATCCCGCGCGGAAGCCGAGCACATCCTCGTCGACCACTCCCGCATCGGTTGGCCCGACGACCTGCCCAAGATCGGTCGCGACATCCTCGCCCGCATCGACCCCGACGGCAAGGTCGTCTCCGACACCGACCGCCGCCGCAAGCGCGGAATCCTGCTGTGCCACCCCGGCATCGATGGCATGTCCTGGATCGAAGGCTGGATCACCCCCGAACTGCGTGCCCTGCTCGATGCAGTGTTCGCGAAGCTCGCGCGCCCGGGCATGTGCAACCTCGAAGACCCCAAAAGCCCCACCGCCACCGCCGGTGTCATCGATTCGAAGGCCCTCGAGGCCGCCGCGCGTCGTGACCGCCGTGATGCCGGTCAGCGCACCCACGACGCGCTGTTCGCGCTGCTGCAGCCCGGCGTCGACCCGGCCAAGCTCGGCTCACACCGCGGCCTGCCGGTGCAAGCTGTCCTCACCATGAACCTCGCCGACCTCGAGCGCGGGGCCGGGGTCGCGACCACCGCCTCCGGCGG